>JAEDCY010000019.1 GCA_016293915.1 Treponema sp.
AACCACCGTTGATTGAGTAGGCTGAGTATCGCCTAACCACCGTTGATTGAGTAGGCCGAGTATCGTCTAACCACCGGTGATTGAGTAGGCCGCAGGCCGTATCGAAATCTAATATAATCGAAAATCCGTTAAAGAAAATTGCGAATACGTGGAGCAATTTTCTAGGATTTACTATACGAGGCGTATATGAAGTTTAAGAACAAAAGGGAAGGTATCCGCTCCAATGTGGATATGACCCCGATGATTGATATCGTATTCCAGCTGATTCTCTTTTTCCTTGTTTCAACAACCTTTGCAACCTTACCTGGAATCAAGTTGAAGCTTCCGCAAAGCCATACGGCTGAATCAACAAGCCTTATGGGAATTACTATTACGGCTGATGACAGCGGGGCTTTATATTTTAATGATAAAGAAGTTTCAATGGCAGGTCTTGGCGATGAGCTTTTGACTTTTGATACCGGTACAACAAAGAAAGAAGAGTTCCCGGTTTCTCTCGAAGCTGATTCAGAAGTAACAAATGGAACAATCGTTAAGATTTTTGATGTAATACGTGAAAGCGGTTACTGCGTCATTAATTTAAGGACTACAGCAGAAAAATGATTGAGTACAAAGGAACGCCGCTTTTTGGCGAAGGCAGTTCAGTTTCTCATACCAGCGAATTTTTCGCAATTGCAGGAACAGTTTTATTCTGGCTGCTTTTTTTGATTTTCTCTTTTGTGATTAAGCCACATCCGAAAAAAAAGTACAAGGAAGTACAGATTGTTCTTTCCTCTACACCTGTAGTGCAGAAAATCGAAGAAGCTTCCGCTCCTTCAGAGGCGGCAGGTGCAAGTGCGGCAAGTGCGCAGAGTGAACCGGCACAGACTCAGCCAGTTGTTGAAACTCCTGTTCCAGCTCCGAAGGCAGAGCCTGTTCAAAAAACTGTCGAAACTCCAAAACCAAAAACTCAGACTCAGCCCCAGCCAAGGCCCTCGTCCGCAGCAAAACCAGCACCTGCACCTCAGCAAACTATGAGTGAGCCGATTGAATATGCAACGGATTTATCAGGAGGTGTAGATTTTAATAAAATCGCAAAAAAAACACCTGTAGATAATTCTATATTTGATTCAATGGATTCAGATGATATTAATTTTTCAGATAATGATTCAAGTTCAAGAGTGGTAAATGGTCAAAGTTCAATGTCTGGTACTGGCGGAACTATATCTGCAAATAAAAATGAAGGATTAAAGAGTGAAAGCCTGCAAGGGGCCAAAACAGAAGAAGCAAGACATGGTACAGAAATATGTAAAATTCGTGATACAAAAGAAATTGTTAATTCTGAATCAGGTTTAGGAGAAAATCCGAAAAAATCAGCAGGGAAGGATAAAAACTCAGTTGTTTGGACAGATGGAACAGGTGCACGTACATATTATAGTTTAGATACTAACTTATCTGATAAAGCTATAAAATCAATGCAGGTTTCTAAAGCAACTCCATTTACTATTACTTTTTCTGTTGATGCGGATGGAAATGTAATGATAACAACAATAGAAATTAAAAACGAATTTATTCTTTCTGACATTATAAAAAAAGAAATGAAAGAAAAAATCGGTTCCTGGAAATTTGGTAAAGGATCTGGCATTTCTAAAACTCAATTTGATTGGGTTTTAAGTCCTGGAAATTAATTTTTTGTTGAACATTTTTATTTCTCGCATTATTCAGCAGTTTGTACTATAATATTTTCAGGAAACTGAAATGAACGATAAGGCATATCTTTCAAATGAAGGACAGTATACGATTTTCTCATATGGGGACAACAGATTAAAATTTATTGCTCCGTATTCTCTGGAAAAATACGAGTCTGTTGTGCATTGGGATAATGGATATCTTGTTGTTATGGCAAAGTATGCTCATAATAAAGAATCTGAAGAAGAATATATTGATTTAATTCCAATTCTGAAAAGTTTATATATCCAGCCAGAAGAGTTTCTCAAATCAATAAAATCAGTAGAGGTTCAGTATGCCTGATTTAAAACAGATTTCAGATGATGCAGATATGATTGTCTGCGGATTTGCATATAAAAAAACTGATGAAGGAATTCGTGTTTTTGATTTGAATAATGGTAAAGGTGCAGCTGTAATATCATCAGATGGAACATTGATAGAAACTAATATGGATGATATAGAATTCTCAATTGCCCAGAAATACTATATTTCAAATGCAAAATATATGGAGGCATAAAGATGCCGAAGTATTATTCTTTTAAGGTTTGCGGTTATTTTTTGTATTTTACATCTAAATGCATTCTGGAAGCTATGCATGTTCATGCAAGTGATTCAAAATTGACGGAAGAAGGTTCTGCAGAATTTTTCGTTAAGGGAAATGGTGATTCAATTCTTCAGGAAAGGGGAGTTTTGAATGATAGAGAAATCAATAAAATCCAGTCTTTTATAAAAGATAATTACCAGGAAATGTATAATAAATGGCAGGAATACAGCAAATCTGGTTTTTATCTTGGCAAATAATTTACAATATGTCTTGAAAAACTTTCTAAGTAAGAAGATTTCCCCATGCTCAATATTGTTATACTAGTATGCAAGTATTTTAGTTGATAAAACGTTTAAGTGATGTTATACTGAAAATAAGAGGGGGCGTTGCGGGGGAGATGCCCCCGCTGGAAGGGGTAGCGAGCAACGAAGTGCGAGCGAGGGGAAGGCTTTCCCCATAATTAAGGAGATATATTTTATGGAAATGACTTTACGTTGGTACGGAACAGGTTTTGATTCCGTTACTTTGCAGCAGATTCGTCAGGTACCTGGAGTACACGGCGTTATTACAACTTTGTATGATTCTGTTCCTGGTGACGCATGGGAACTTTCGGCTATTCAGGAAATCAAAAAGGAAGTTGCCGATGCCGGACTTAAAATTGCCGGAATTGAAAGTGTAAATATTCACGACGACATTAAAATTGGCGGTGGTGATCGCGATAAGTATATCGAAAACTACATTAAGACTCTGGAGCGCCTTGGACAGGAAGACATCCACATGGTTTGCTACAACTTTATGCCTGTTTTCGACTGGACTCGTTCTGAACTGGCTCGCCCTTGCGAAGATGGTTCAACTGTTCTAGCTTACAATTCTAAGTCTATCGACGGTGTAAAACCTGAAGAAATGTTTGAGCGCCTTGATAAAAACTCAAATGGCTTTATTCTTCCAGGCTGGGAACCTGAGCGCATGGCTCGTGTAAAGGAACTTTTCCAGATGTATAAAGATGTTGACGAGGAAAAACTTTTCAACAATCTTGTATACTTCCTTAAGGCAATTATGCCTGTCTGCGATAAATACAATATTGATATGGCAATTCATCCGGATGATCCTGCATGGCCTGTATTCGGTCTTCCTCGCATCATTACAAGTCAGGAAGGGGTTTGCCGTATGCTCAAGGCTGTAGACAATCCACACAATGGTTTGACTTTCTGTACTGGTTCGTATGGTACAAACCGCAAAAACGACCTCTGCGAATTCATTAAGGCTGCTCAGGGACGCATTCACTTTGCTCACGTTCGCAACCTTAAGTTCAATACTGCAATTGATGATCCTGTTCTCGACTTCCAGGAATCTGCTCACCTTTCTAGCACAGGTTCTTTTGATATGTTCAAGATTGTAAAGACTCTTTACGAAACTGGTTTTGACGGAGTTATCCGCCCAGACCACGGTCGTATGATCTGGGGCGAAAAGGCAATGCCAGGCTACGGACTCTATGACCGCGCTCTCGGAGCAACTTATCTTCAGGGCCTCTGGGAAGCCTGCGAAAAATCTTTTGACCGCAGCGGCGTAAAGTTGTACAGATAATTTACTTCTGCCGGTTAGAGGCCTGTCAGTTTGATTTCTTGATTTTTCAAGAATCAAGCTGATTAGGCAATCTGAAAAAATATTTCAAATCTGAGACAAATCTAGAAAAAAACTTGCCGATATTTTTTTCTTCCTTTATAATTATTTGTTATACAGGGGTCCTCAAACATGCAAATGAATGTTGGATTATTTAACAGCATCATCAATACATCTCAGGATTGTGTTTTCTGGAAGGATAAAGACCGGCGCTTTGTTGGTGTAAACAAGGCTTTTCTCGATTATTATGGCTTTGACTCGGCTGATGTTCTGATTGGGAAAAACGATGAGGATATGGGCTGGCACACAGATCCAGAACCCTATAAACAGGATGAGCTTAGAGTTTTAGCGGGGCAGACTACCTATAAGGTTCAGGGAAAATGCATAATTCGCGGGGAAGAAAGGGATATAATTGCGTCTAAGCGTCCCTTGTATGATGGCGATGAGATTGTAGGACTTGTCGGCAGCTTTGTTGATATAACAGATGTAATCCGCAGTGAAAACAAAAATGACGGATCACAGGTTCTCTATACTATTGACGACCTCAGAAAATACAGTTATTTTGACAGGCTGATTGACGGAATCAGCTTGGAAGAAATCTTAGACCCTCTTACCGGGGTGCTGAACCGTTCCTATTCAATAAAATTTGTGCGCTCCCTTATCTTTGAAAAAACACCGTTTACTTTTACCATTATAGACCTTGATAATTTTAAGTCTATTAACGATACCTTTGGACATGCTGCAGGTGATAAAACTCTGACGCAGGTTACTCGGGGACTTGCAGAATATGCAAAAGACTGCGGGCTTGTCGGGCGCTTTGGTGGAGACGAGCTTCTGCTTGTTGACTTAAAGAATATTACAAGAGATGACAAAATTCATTTTTTTAATAATCTTTATGGTAATTCCAAGGCTTTAAGAACAGATGTTTACTTTGACAATGGTTCAGCCTTTATTACCGGAACATCAGGAGCTGCCAGCTTTCCATATGATGCAGATGAATATTCAGATTTATTCGGCTTGATTGATAAAATGCTTTACCTTGGAAAACACAGGGGACGCAACTGCTACAGAATTTATGAAGAAGCAGTTCACAAAAACATCGAAATCAGAAAAATTGCAAAAGACGGCATATATACCAATATGCATAAATTAAAAAAAGATCTGGAAAAAGTTCAGGGTTTTGAACAAAAATTAGTAAAAGCCATGCCGTCGCTTACTGAAATTCTTCAAATGAAGGATTTACTCTATGTTGGACCTGATGGAAAGATGAAAGCTGTTTTGAATAAAAATTTTTTAGAAGATGCTTCTGATTTGTGCGAGCTTATGAAAGATGATATGTTTTCAGAAAGCACGCTGGATCTGGTAAAAAAGTATTCTCCAAAATTTAATCAGGCACTTATAAAAAACGGCTTTGAATCTGTGCTTGTTTGCCGCATTCAAAAAGATAATAAGGTAAAAGGCTATCTTGTCTGGGCTGTTAGACGAAGCTTACGAATATGGCAGGAAAATGAATGTGCCCTTATTTTTTATCTTGCAGAGCTTTTGGCTGATGAAGAGTTTTAGTTTTCAATTTATTTGCTTTTATATAACTAATATGCTAGAATACCAGTTACGAGGAAAAACATGAAACTTACAATCGAAGGAATCAAAAATACAAGTGAATGGGAAGCAAAAGGCTATTCCCTTCCAAAATTTGATCGTGCAGCTGTTGAAGCTGAAACTAAAGCAAATCCATTCTGGATTCATTTTGGTGCCGGAAACATTTTCCGTGCTTTCCAGGCTAACGTTGTTCAGGAGCTTTTGAACAAGGGTGTGCTTGACCGCGGTCTTGTTGTAGCAGAAGGCTACGACTATGAAATCATCGAAAAAATGTACCGCCCTCACGACAATATCGGCGTTCTTGTTACATTGAAGTCTAGCGGCTCAGTAGAAAAAACTGTTGTAGGCTCTATTATGGAAGCCCTTGCCGCAGATTCTGAAAACGAAAAAGACTGGGCCCGCCTTCTTGAGATCTTCCGTTCTCCATCACTTCAGATGGTTACTTTCACAATCACAGAAAAAGGCTACCTCCTTCGCAACGCCGCAGACGTTTCTATGCCTGGTGTTGAAGATGATTTTGCGGCAGGGCCTGTTCTTCCAAAATCATACATTGGTAAGGTTGTAACTCTTCTTCACGAACGCTATGTAAACGGCGAGCTTCCGGTTGCTATGGTCAGCATGGATAACTGTTCTCACAACGGCGATAAGCTTTATGCTGCTGTAAACGAGTTTGCAAAAGAATGGGAAAACCGCGGTGTATGTAAGCCAGGCTTCCTCGACTATGTAAACAATGCCAGCAAGGTAAGCTTCCCTTGGACAATGATTGATAAAATCACTCCTCGTCCTGACGCAAAAATCGAAAAGATTCTTGCTGATGATGGAATCGAACAGCTTGAGCCTGTAATCACTTCGAAGAAAACTTATGTCGCTCCTTTTGTAAACGCAGAGGAATGTCAGTATCTGGTTATTGAAGATAACTTCCCGAACGGCCGCCCAGAGCTCGAAAAAGCAGGTCTTTACTTTACAGACCGCGCTACTGTAGACAAGGTAGAAAAAATGAAGGTTTGTACTTGTCTGAACCCTCTTCATACCTTCCTTGCTGTTAGTGGCTGCTTACTCGGCTACACACTTATTGCAGATGAAATGAAAGATGCTGATTTGCTGCGTCTTGTTAAGAGACTCGGCTACGAAGAAGGACTTCCTGTTGTAGTTGATCCTGGAATCATTAAGCCCCGTGACTTTATCGACGAGGTTGTAAATATCCGTATTCCAAACCCATTCATGCCTGATACTCCACAGCGCATTGCCTGCGATACATCTCAGAAGCTCAGCATCCGCTTTGGCGAGACAATCAAAGGCTATCTTGCACGCCCAGAACTCAGCATTTCTAATCTTAAGGTTCATCCTCTTGTATTTGCTCTCTGGCTCCGCTACCTTACAGGAATCGGCGACGACGGAAAGCCTTTTGAACTCAGTCCGGACCCGCTTCTGGAAGACTGCAAAAAGTATGTTCCAGGTGACATTGATTCACTTCTTCACCGTAAGGAAATCTTTGGCGTAGACCTCTTTGAAGCAGGACTTGCTGATACTGTAAAAGCATACTTTGCAAAACTTAATGCCGGAAACGGCGCTGTGCGTGAGGTTCTTAAAAGCTTATAAGGCATGTTACCTACCTCATAAACACATATTAGGTATCTCACATTTATATTGATAATAATTCAGAAAACCTTATGCTTAGCGGCATGAGGTTTTTCTTATGAAGAAATTACTCTTATTGTTGATGTTACTCTTACAGAATAGACGGAAAAGACAAAGTAAATTCTTTGCATAGAAGTGCTATTTGTGGTATACTAGAATACGAGGATAAAAATATGAAAGCGTTTCTAGATGATGATTTTATTTTGCAGAGTCAAGCTGCAAAAACTCTATACCACAAATATGCAGAAAATCAGCCTATATTTGATTTTCATAATCACTTAAGCCCACAGGAGATTTTTGAGAATAAACCTCTGGGAAATCTCGCAAATGCCTGGCTCGACCATGATCATTACAAGTGGCGAGCAATGCGTGCTGCCGGCGTGGATGAAAATCTTATAACCGGGCACATCCGCAAAGATGGCAGTGTAAAATCAGATGAGGAGCGTGGCGGTGCTGCCGCAGTTGCTTCGGCAGATTATGAACGCTATCTTGCCTTTGTACGTACACTTCAGCTTTGTCCGGGAAATCCGCTTTACCACTGGAGTCATCTTGAACTGGCCCGCTATTTTGGAATCACAGAAGCTGTTACAGAAGCAAATGCCCGCGAAGTTTGGGACAAATGTAACGCACTTCTCGCCAAACCGGACTATGCACCTCGAGGTCTTCTTCAGAAGCTTGGCGTTCGTGAACTCTGCACAACAGATGATCCGCTCGACAGTCTTGAATGGCATAAGAAAATAGCAGGTGACTGGAAAGACTGTAAGGTTCGCCCGTCATTCCGTCCGGACCTTGCACTTAATGCAGAAAGCCCTGCCTTCCCCGAATATATCAGCCGCCTTCAGCAAATGGATGGCACTCAGTTCAAATCTCTTGCAGATATGATTGAAGCCCTTGGCCGCCGCATGGACTTTTTTAAGCAGAATGGTTCAGTTGTCAGTGATCATTCTCTTGAAAATGATTTCTATCTTCCGACAAACTACGATGATGTCAACTATATTTTTGAGAAAGCCTGGATTGGTAAAAAACTCCGCCCTGATGAATTGGCTAAATATAAGGGCTGGGTTTTGATAGAATTGGGAAAGCTTTATGCACAAAAAGGCTTTGTAATGCAGATTCACATTGGAGCCCTTCGCGATAACAATGCAGCAATGTTCAATCTGGCAGGAAAAAATATCGGAGAAGACAGCCTGAACGATTTCAATTTTGCCCAGCAGCTTAGTGCAGTTCTTAATGCAATTTACAGTGCTGAGCCAGCGGCCCGAACAATCCTCTATAATCTTAATCCAAAAGATAACGAAGCTCTTGCAACAATGGCTGCAAACTTCCGTAACTGTCAGTTTGGTCCTGCCTGGTGGTTCAATGATCATAAAGATGGAATTGAAGAGCAGATTCGTGTGTATTCCCGAACAGCTCCGCTTGGTTCTTACGTTGGTATGCTCACAGACAGCCGCAGTTTCCTGTCATACCCTCGCCATGAATACTTCCGCCGCATTCTCTGCAATTTTGTCGGCGGCCTTGTAGAAAACGGCGAGTTCCCATGGCACGAAGAAGCATTGGGTAAACTAGTTCAGAATATTTGTTATCAGAATGCAGTTGATTTTTTCTTGAAATAACAAACTGTATAAATTATAAAATAAATTGATGACAAATAAAATAAGAAGTGATAAAATATTATAAAACTAAAATACTAGTATGTTACATAATAAAAAAGAGGCATATATGAATGATACATTAAAGCAGATTGGCGCGACAGGAATTGTACCAGTCGTTGTTTTGAATAAGGTGGCTGATGCTCAGCCGCTTGCTGAAGCTCTTATTAAGGGCGGACTTCCTTGTGCAGAGGTTACTTTCCGTACAGATGCTGCAGAAGAAAGTATCCGTGCTATTTCTAAGAAATTCCCTGATATGTTTGTGGGAGCTGGAACCGTTCTTACAACAGAACAGGTTGACCGCGCAATTGGTGCGGGCGCTAAGTTTATCGTAAGCCCTGGTCTTAATCCTAAGGTTGTTGAATACTGTATCAAAAAGGGCTATCCAATCACACCTGGTATTATGACTCCAACAGAGCTCGAGGCTGCACTCGGTTTTGGCCTTGATGTTGTAAAGTTCTTTCCGGCTGAAAATGCCGGCGGTCTTAAAATGATTAAGGCAATGAGCGCTCCATACACAATGATGAAGTTCATGCCAACCGGTGGAATCAACGCAACAAATGTGCGCGACTACCTTGCCTGCGATAAGATTCTTGCCTGCGGCGGCAGCTGGATGGTGAAGGGGGATTTGATTAATGCGGGCGCTTTCGATGAAATTGAGAGACTCACTCGCGAAGCAGCGGGAATTGTAAAGGAAATCAGAGGATAGAAGCTGTTAGCGGTTAGCGGTTAGCAGCTAATAGCTAGTAGCTAATAGCTTTTAGCTAAAAAAGGAGATAAAACATGAAAGTAGTAACATTCGGTGAAATAATGCTTAGACTGGAACCTGAAGGATATTTCCGTTTTGTTCAGGTTGATAAAATGACTTCTACATTTGGAGGCGGTGAGGCTAACGTTGCAGTTTCTCTTGCAAACTATGGTCTCGACGCTTATTACGTAACAAAGCTTCCAAAGCACGAAATTGGTCAGGCTGCAATCAACAGCCTTCGCCGCTATGGCGTAAATACCAGCTGCATTGTAAGAGGCGGCGACCGTGTAGGTATTTACTACAACGAGCGCGGAGCAAGCCAGCGCGGTTCAAAATGTATTTACGACCGTGCCCACTCTTCTATTGCAGAAGCAAAACCAGAAGACTTCAACTGGCCTGAGATTTTTAAGGATTGTAAATGGTTCCATCTTACAGGAATTACTCCGGCTCTGGGCGGAAACATGGTTCAAATTTGTATTGAAGCATGTAAGGCTGCAAAGGCTGCTGGTGCTACAGTAAGCTGCGACCTCAACTACCGCGGAAAGCTCTGGACTCGCGATCAGGCTCGCGAAGCTATGACAGAAATCTGTAAATATGTAGATGTTTGTATTTCTAACGAGGAAGATGCAAAAGACGTATTCGGAATCGAAGCAGAAAACACCGACATCACAGGCGGAAAACTCAACAAGGAAGGCTACAAATCAGTTGCAAAACAGCTTGCAGACAAGTTCGGTTTTAAAAAAGTTGCAATTACCCTCCGTACTTCTATCAACGCAAACCGCAACAACTGGGCAGCCCTTCTTTATGATGGAAAAGACTACTGCTTCTCTAAGGAATACGAAATGTACATCGTAGACCGTGTTGGTGGCGGCGACAGCTTTGGAGGCGGACTCATTTACGCTCTGCTCAACGGTAAATCAACACAGGATGCCGTAGAATTTGCAGTTGCAGCAAGCTGTCTCAAGCACTCAATCGAAGGCGACTACAACATGGTAAGTGTAGACGAAGTAGAAAAACTCGCAGCCGGTAACGGTTCTGGCCGTATTCAAAGATAAACGATAGTTAGAGAAAAGAAAATACTGGTTTTCTATAAAAAAGCGTGTAATAAAAATACAACCTCGCGAAGCATCATTTCCGCTGAGCGAGTTGTATTTTTATGAGAGCGCTTTTTTATATGTGGATTTAAATTTTTTTTTACTTTTCTCCAACTATCGTGTATAATTAACGTTATGTTAGATGTACTTAGCGATGCCGACTATGAATTGTTCCGCAAAGTAATATATGATGAAAGCGGAATCACTTTTTCGGCCACAAACAGATCGATTCTCGATAGCCGTATAAAAGAAATACTTCGCAAGAAGAACTTGAATACGCCACAAGAGTATTATGCCCTGATTTCTAAAGATCCGGAAGAAATGAAAATAATGCTGGATGCAGTTACTACAAATCTTACCCGTTTTTTCAGAAATCAGCCGCACTTTGATTCATTTGTTAATTATGTAATTCCGCATGTGATTGAGTATAAAAAAACAACTGGCGACCGGACAATCAAAATCTGGAGTGCAGGTTGTTCAACAGGCGAAGAGCCTTACACAATTGCTATGATTATGAAGGAAATTTGTCCGCCAGATTTCAATTTCCAGATTACTGCTTCGGACATTTCGCTCAAGTCAATCATGACAGCACAACAGGGCTTCTACCCGGATGCTCGTGTAGAAGGAGTTCCCGAAAATTATCTTTCTAAGTATTTTACAAAGGTAGACGGTGGCTATCAGATTAAGGATGAAATCAAGAATACAATCCGTTTTGATTATCATAACCTTAAACACGATTCTGGTGCACGTAACCTTGATGTTGTTTTCTGCCGTAATGTACTCATCTATTTTGATGAGGCAGCTCAGTTAGCCGTTATAAATCATTTTTATGATTCTATGGGGCCTCATTCTTATCTTTATATTGGTCATTCTGAATCATTGTTTGGAATGAAAACTAATTTCGAGTTTATAAAGACAGAGTGGGCTTGTTTTTACGGTAAAAACACAAACAAATAACTATAAACTCACGGGGATTTGTAAATATGGATGATATTTCGGTAATGATATGTGATGATTCTGCCTTAATGCGGAATCTTATAGGACGTATTGTTGATGAAACTACAGGTATGACAGTCTGCGGAAAAGCAGAAAATGGTCAGGACCTTATTGATAAACTTAAAACAGCAAAACCGGATGTAATTCTTCTTGATATTGAAATGCCGGTTATGACAGGACTTCAGTTCCTTAAGAAAAGAAACGAACTTCATCTTGATGTTCCTGTTATCATTCTTTCGAGCGTTGCAACAGAAGGCGCTGCAGTTACAATTGAATGTCTTGAGCTTGGTGCTTCTGACTTTATTACAAAGCCTGGCGCTTCTGTTACCCTTAAAATTGGTGATGTAACAAATGAAATCATTGAATATATTGCTTCTTACGGTGGTGCCTATGCAATTATGCACGGCAAGCAGATTCCGGATCCGGAATTCTTCAGCCATCAGATTAAGCTTAAGGAAGCTGAACGTTTCGTAATCAAAAAGAAGGGCGAAGAAACTGCAAAATCTGTTTCAATTACAAAGGCAGATGTTGTTCCTTCAAGCTGGTTCCAGCCTAAGCCAAAGCAGCCGGTTGCAATTGTTCCAGAACGCCAAGGCGGTAAAATCGAAATCATTGCAATTGGTATTTCAACTGGTGGACCAAATGCCCTGCGCGATGTATTTAAGGACATAGATCCTAATCTTAAACAGCCGGTTCTTATTGTTCAGCATATGCCGGCCGGATTTACAGCTGAATTTGCAAACAGTCTTAATAACATTTGTCCGCTTCCTGTTACAGAAGCAAAAGACGGCGAGCCAATTCTTGGAGGACACGTCTATATTGCACCTGGAAGCTATCATATGTTTGTAGAACATAAGCCGCTTGGAAACTTTATTAAGCTGTCTCAGACTGAACCTAGAAATGGTCACAGACCTTCGTGCGATGTTCTTTTTGAGTCTATTGCTGAAATTTTCAAAAACCGAGCCCTTGGCGTTATTATGACTGGTATGGGTAGAGATGGTGCTGCTCAAATTACAGAAATGCGAAAAAAAGGTGCATGGACACTTGGTCAGAACAAAGATACAAGTATTGTTTACGGTATGCCAAAGGTTGCGTTTGAAATGGGCGGTATTCAGAAGCAGGTTGCTCTTTCAGATATGGCAGCCGAAATCAGCAAACTTGCAAATGAACATCTGCTGGCCTAGTAAAAACTAATCTACAGAATCTTTTTTACTGAAAATCCCGATCTTCATGACCGGGTTTATTTTTCTAGTCGTAATAAATACAAATGATACGGCAATTATAAAAAGAATTGCTGCACAGAGAAAACGGAAGAGCTCTGGGATATCTTCCTTTTTTGTGAGGGTAATCCAGATCGGTTTTGCGAGAAAACAACCTGCAAAGGCAAGGGCGATAGGCACAAAAAGGTAGAGAGTATCAATAAGACGGCGCAGATTTGTGCGGTGAATATTTTTCTCTACGATTGTGATGTTTTCTAATTTTTTTTCTGAGTTTTCTGTCATTTTCCCAGTTCCTTTATGCGTACATTGCATGCCGCTTCACCTTTTCGATTGTCAAGAACAGAATAAGTGTCGCGAAGGTTGTAAAGTGCATCCAGATAGTATGGATTTATGGAAACAGCCTGTTCAAAATAGCTGGAAGCTTCTTCGTAATTTTCAGACTGGAATTCTGTAACACCAAGAAGATTCCATAAATGAGAATTAAGCGGATTCAAATCAAGCCCATCAATACAGATTTGCTGAACTTTTGAAAGCTTTTTCTGCATAAGACAGATTGTAGCATAGGTTTCGGCAACATCGTCTTTTTCTGGGGCAATACGGTAGGCTGTTTCGAGAGAATTTTCTGCGTCAACAAGATTTCCGGCATCTCGGTAAGTTACACCAAGGTTAAACCAGAGAAGATAGTTGTTTTTGTCAATTACAATGGCACGCTTAAAGCAGGCGATAGCTTCTGAATAAGCTCCGTCAGACGCGAGAAGAATAGCCTGATTGTTTAAGGTATCAGCTCTTTCAATCATCTGAAGTTCTCCGGTATCATAGAAGTAAATAGTTCATGAATCTCTTCTGAGTGGAACTGTGAACAGCTTTGCTCTATAAGAGTGCGGCCGCGCTCCGCCGCCTTTTTAATACAGCCGCTTCCTTCCAGCAGCTTAATACAACCTTCTACAGCCGGCGAGTCAATTCCTGCCGCGGCCGCCGCTTTCATAAAATCCGCCACCTTCTGTTTGTCCTGCGGGCACAGAGCTGTATGTATAAGTACTGGAAGACTTTTCTTTCCTTCTACAATGTCGTCGCCGCGCTTTTTACCAGGGTTGCCGGTGGTTAAATTTATTACATCATCGATAATCTGAAAGCCAATTCCGATATCAGCTGCAATTCCGCCAAATCGTTCTGCTTCGGCCTTGCTTAAACCGCCTGCAATACAGCCCATTTTCGCTGCAAGACTTGCAAGGGTTCCGGTTTTACACTTTACCATGGCAAGATATTCGTTTTCAGCCGGGAATACTTCGGGGTTACGGTGCCAGAAAATATCCATTGCCTGACCAAGATGCAGGCGTCTCAGTTCATTTGTATAGGTTTTATAGAGTTCAAGTTTAAGTGTATCCGAAACCTGCAGCTTGTTTATGCATACAGGGGCTTCAAAATAAAGCCAGGAAGCTGCATTCAAAGCAGTGTCCAGCCCGTAAGTTATGTGCGCCGCCGGCTTTCCACGACGTAAATCAGCATTATCTTCAATATCGTCGTGAATAAGACTTGCCGTGTGAACGAATTCTACAAGCGGAGTAATAGAATAAGTTTCTTCTTCTGTAAGGGCAGGAGAAGAGCCGTCGCGCCCTGTAAGCTGCTTTGCCATTTTATAACAAAGCATCATAAGTAAAGGCCGCCATCTCTTACCACCCAGGCTCACAAGGGCGCGGTTTGGTTCAATCAGTTTATCTATGTATTGTGGCGCGGCACCCTGAGGTAATTCTCCAAAAGAAGCTGGAATCCAGCCTTTTGCTTCTGTCGTGGTTTCCGAAGAAGTCTGTGGCAGTGCTTTATGTAGAGAAGTTTCAATATTATCTAAAATCTGCTTAAATTCATTGTTCATTATACTAAAGTATATAGAAGTTTTTGCAAAAAGACAAATAGAATGAATTTTCCCCTGTGGTTGAACCTGTCGATACTACCGGGAGGCTTTTTGAGGGGGTGATGATAAATTATCAACCCTGAATCCACAATTTATACAAGCTTATCAAGGCACGCTTCGCTTAAAGCCTTGACAACCTTGTTTTAAGGGTTGATAGCAAATTATCAACCCTGAATCCACAATTTATACAAGCTTGTCAAGGCACGCGTTGCTTAAAGCCTTGACAACCTTGTTTTCAGGGTTGATAACAAATTATCAACCCTTAATCCACAATTTATACAAGATTATCAAGGCACGCTTCGCTTAAAGCCTTGACAATCTTGTTTTCAGGGTTGATAACAAATTATCAACCCTTAATCCACAATTTATCCACATTTTATAACCACATCTATGTCAAAATGACATGTCAATAGGTTTTTTACAAAAAATTACGAAAAATTACGAAAAAAATATTAAAAACTTTTAATTCTATATAATATAAGAAGTTACAAGATTTATTAATTTATATTTTTCTTTTTTTACTTATTTTTTAATTAAAAAAAACAGAAATATAGTTTATATCTCAAGTTGTACCCACAGACTTATCCACAACATATCCACAAAAAATGTTTCACGCCTGCAAAGTGTCTTGTTTCACGCTTTCGCCCCAGAACTGCCTCTCTCGGTGATTATTTAGATCTACGGCAATAAAAAAAGGACTGGTAATAATTACCAGTCCTGAATAATCGTCAATTATAGTTTGTCTTATCCGAGTGAAACTTCACCGTTCTCGTTGATTGCAAGAATTGAACGGCAGCCTGAACAGCGGAAGCGTCCGCTCTTTGTAGCACGAAGCTTCTTATTACATACAAGGCAAGAAATTACGAGAGGGAATACACCAGGAGAAGTTTCTCCTCCACCGTTTTTTAAGTAGGCAATTGCTTCTTCTGCAGTGTTCTTGATATTGAAGAACTGAGAGAAACCAAGAAGCTGGAATACTTCATAAACTTTTGGATGAATCTCAAGAAGAATTACATCTCCGCCCTTTGGTTTTACAACCTTAAGGAAAACGGTAAACGAACCAATTCCTGTAGAAGAAACATAATTCAATGAAGAGCAGTTGAAAATCAGATTGATAAATCCAGCATCTATAACCTTCTGAATCTGTTTCTGGAAAAAGCTTGAATTGTAAGTGTCAATGTATCCGCTGAGATAGATAAACATACCACGTGTAACACCTTCGGCCTTTCTCAGCGAGATTGTAAGGCTGTCATCTTTATCAGTATCAAAACCTGGAATTAATGCGTTATTATTATCCATATTAAACCTATCGTATTAACTATTATATCTAACAAATATACACTATGTCAAATTGATTATCGGCATAAAAAGTGATTTTCTGTAAGGTTTTCTGCATCATTTTAATAGTAAATAATATTTATTTTTATGACGATAATTTAAAGGTATAGTTGTATACTAACAGGAAGAGTATGAAAAAAGCATTAAAACTAGCTGTAATTTATTTGATAATTCTAATATTTGGAACTGTGCTTGGAACCCTTTTATATTCACTTTATCTTAATTTACTTGGTTTTGTTTCCGGTCGTGAGATTTCTTTCTTTTCAGATGAAGAGCTTTTTAAGTCTGTATTCATTGTAATGCCATGTATGCTGATTTTCATAATCCCTGTGATTTCATATTACCGAATCAGACATCCGGGTGGAATTTTGCAGTTGATTGTATATATGGTTCTTTGCCTTCTTACCTGGGCTTTACTTATGCCATTAACTTTTAAACTTAAAGATTTTTGCAACAGAAAATTCGTTACCCAGACAGAAAGACAGTCTCTTTCGCCGAATTACTTTCGCAAGGTTGATGATGATGTTTATTTCTTTACCAGAGAGTTTCAGAATAATACTACAGGTCGTGTGGCCGAGGCCCCTGCAATTGTAATTGATACCTCTGAATTTGGTGATGTTCATTTTAGAACAATAGGAGACTATCCGAATCTGGATTTAAACAGAAAGGCAGCTCCTTACCGAGAGATACAGCTCAAAAACATTTTTGGAAACGGAGAAAAACCGATTCCTGTAGATTTTAAGATTTTGCTTTCTTTTATCTCCGGCTCATATTCCGGCGGCCTGTCTCACTTTTTAACCTTACTTTCTTTTGCGCTTTTGATTTGTGCCGTTTACAGTATGACTAACTTTTTTGACTGGCGTCTTTTGAATGCCATCATAATTTTTATAGTAACAGCCTTAACCTTGTGTGTAAATTCACTTTATTTTATGCCTCAATTTGCAGACTTGATTAGCCGCGTAACAAATAACGGATTTTTCAGAGCTTTTGGAAATATTGTTAAAGAACCGCTTCTTTTCTTAATCAACAGCCTTTCTGCCCTGATTCTGATTCTTTCCGGCTCAATCAAATTTGCAGTTCGTAAGCATGCCAAAAAGGCCAATTAGGTAAAATGGGGAAGGGAATATGAAAAAGATAATAGCCATACTTTCGGTTTTTATAGGAATAGGACTCATAGTAAGTATTATCTATGGCTTTATGAGTGAAGTACCGGCAACCGTTCCTCAGACTTCGGCTTTTGTTTACAAGCTTATGAACGGCATTCAGAACTTTGGAAGATATATTCCGGGAGTTGCAATTACAGGTTTTACAGTAAGCTGTTCAGTTCATTTTGGCCGCAATTCAGAGGGCAGTACAGAACGTTTTTCAAAGGCAATGCTGGAACGCTTTAAAACCGTAATGATTGTTTCTATTATTATGGCTTTTTTTCTTACCTTCTGTTCTGAAGTTCTTGTTCTTCTTACAGGAAATAAAAAATCTTCTATTATAAATCGTCCAAAAATTGTTACTGAATATATTAATGTTGGAAACAGACTTTTTGATAACGGTTATTATGAGCGTGCAATGAACTATGCAGAAGCCGCTCTTAAACTCAGCCCAAACGAAAAGCATGCCCTTAATCTTCGCGACCGAGCAGATGTAGAAATTAACCGCGCCCGTACATCAAACATCCGCTTTAAACTTTATGAATCAGTTGAAGAGGCAGAAAAGGTAGATCATGTAGTAATAGATGCCGCACAAATCAACGAAGTATACCAGCTCTATCTTAAAGCTAACGAAGCTTTTACTAAAAAAGAATGGTTTAATGCTCACTATTATTCTGAACTTGGAATTAAGCTTGCAACGCCAAAGGATCCTAACCTTGAAGAACTCAAAAAAATCTCTACGGCAGCCTGGAATAATCTTACCGAATATCATGACCTTGCAAAAACTCAGGGCCAGCTCACTTTTGAAAAAAAATATCAGGGATACCTGGCTCTTGTTCAGAAGGATGACCTTAAGGCTTATTACATTTTCCGCGAGCTCTATCAGTCTTCACGCGAGATGCAGTCGGATCCTGATGTTGTATTCTATCTTCAGATTGCAGAAAACCGTATAAATGAACGCTGTTTCTTTATAGATGAAACCTTTGAGCTTAAAAGCTTTGAAAGTGCAAATGATGTTTATTTTGCCTATGAATATGCAGACGGTTCCCGCGATGTAATTTACTTTAAGGGAATGACAACAGTTGCCTCAACCGGAAATTCAATTCAGTACCTCCGCGCTCTAACAATTGTTTCTGTAGCCCGCAATGGCGAAGTCTTCCGTACTATGACAGTGCCTTATGCAAAGGTTTTACCGGTTTCTGTAAAAACTCTTACTCCTACAACAAAAGCCCTTATGGGAATTGACGACAGCATAGATTGTGTTCCATATATCATGCTTAAGTCTGTAGGACGCGATTCACCAGAGCTTCATAACGAGCCGCTTTACACTTATCAGAATGGAGAAACAGCAAATACACCGGAATATCTTTTGCTTTCAATTCCTTATGATGATTTTCTCCTGCTCGAAAAATCAACTTCAACACCAGAATCAATGCCGCTTGCCTCATTGTTTAAGCTTGTTCATATGGCAGCAAAATACGGTTTTTGCACAGAAGTGTACGGACAGGCTCTTGTAAACAGAATCTTCTATCCGCTTTGGATTTTGATTATGTTTATACTGCTTGCTGGCTTTGGCTGGAACAACAGAATAAAACCTACACAATTCTTTAAGTTCTCATGGGCTTTAGCCTTCATACCTTTTATTTTGATTTCCATGCTTTATAATAAGATGATGATGTTCCTCTTCCGCCTTGTGAATTATGTTCTGCTTGGTGGATTTGGGCTTTCTGGCGGTATGGTGGCAGCACTTGTTCTTTACATAATACTCTTTATCTGTTCAGCAATAATCTTTGTTTCCCGCCATTCCAGAATCTAGCAGCAGATTTAAATTCGCAATGGTTTATTCCTCCCATGTTTGACAGATAATATTACTTAAGATTATAAGTGAAGATATTTGTTTAGGTTATACTCGGGGGTGGTTTTACCTACTTGCTCTAATTCAAGGATAGAATTATAATATTTTCGTTATTTTTTTTGTTAGAAGGTTTCTTATGACTATTGAGATGCTTGATAAGGCTGTTCGCCGTGTTCCTGATTTTCCAAAACCTGGAATTCTTTTCTATGATATTACCGGAGTTCTTGTTAATCCGGATGCACTTAAATTCTGTATTGAGCAGATGATAGAAAAGTATAAGGACGTAAAGTTTGATGCAGTTGCCGGTGTTGAAAGCCGCGGTTTTATCTTTGCAGCTCCTTTTGCAGAAAAGCTTGGAATCCCTCTTGTATTAATCCGCAAAAAAGGAAAGCTCCCTGGCGAAACTTACCAGTGCAGCTATTCTCTTGAATATGGAACCGCAACTATCGAAGTTCACAAGGCTGATATAAAAAAAGGCGGCCGTTACCTCGTTGTTGATGATTTGATTGCTACCGGCGGCACGCTCTCAGCTGCCAAGAACCTGATAGAGCAGGGAGGCGGGGAAGTTACTGATTTCTTTGGCGTAATCGGTCTTCCCGCATTAAATTACGAGAAAGTCCTCTCACCATGCAAAGTAACTACACTCATTAACTATGACAGTGAATAGCTCGTCATGCTGAACTTGTTTCAGCATCTATTAAAGAGACCCCGAACTCTGAACTTGTTTCAGGGCCGGGGTGACAATTAAGGAATACAATTATGATAAAATTACCTTCAAAATATAAAGCAATTCTCGGAACCCGCGAAACCGAGCATGCAATTGTTGCAATTAAAGATTTCTTTCAGCTGGCCTTGAGTACAGAACTCAATCTTACCCGCGTTACAGCCCCTCTTTTTGTAGGAGCAGGAAAGGGTATTAACGACGACCTCAACGGGGTTGAGCGCCCTGTAAGCTTCCCGGTAAAAGACCTTGGTGATGCTAAAATGGAAATCGTTCAGTCGCTTGCAAAATGGAAGCGCCTTAAGATTACATCTCTTGGACTCGAACCTGGCTTTGGTATCTACACAGATATGAATGCCCTGCGTCCGGATGAAGAACTTGATGCAATTCATTCTATATATGTAGACCAGTGGGACTGGGAAATGGCAATCGATCCAAAAGACCGTACTGTTTTCTATCTTCACGAAATTGTAAAAAAGGTTTACCGCTGTATTAAGCGAACTGAATTCTTCCTTTACGACCGCTACCCACAGCTTAAGCCAATTCTCCCAAAGGATATTAAGATTCTTTATGCAGATGATTTGCAGAGACAATATCCAAAGCTCACTCCAAAGGAGCGCGAGGATAAGGTTGCTAAAGAATACGGTGCTGTATTTATTACAGGTATTGGCGGCAAACTGGACGACGGTACAATTCACGACGGTCGTGCTCCAGACTATGACGACTGGATTACTGAATGCGGCGACGGCCACCGTGGACTCAACGGAGATATTCTTGTATGGAACCCGGTTCTTGAGAGAGCTTTTGAGCTTTCTTCTATGGGAATTCGTGTAAGCCCTGAAAGCCTTAAGCAGCAGCTTGAAGAACGCGGCTGCCCTGAGCGCGCTAAGTTTGAATTCCATTCACGCCTTCTTAAGGGCGAACTCACACAGACGTTGGGTGGTGGTATCGGTCAGTCACGTCTTTGTATGTTCCTCCTGCGCAAGGCTCACATTGGCGAAACTCAGGTTAGCGTTTGGACAGACGAAATCAAAGCCGACTGCAAAAAGCACGGTATTGAGTTACTTTAGATTGCAGCGTCATGCTGAACTTGTTTCAGGGCCGGGGTGACAGAAGGTTATGAATACAGAATATAAATTTACAGCGGCAGAATTTGAGTCGCAGATTCCAACCTTTAAGGCTAAAGGAATTACAGAGTTTTCGATTCACGATTCTGCCCTTGCAAATGACAAACAGAAAATCCTTAAAATCATCAGGCTCATTGAACAAAATGTGCCTGATATTTTTGTTTCAATCCTTATAAATGCATCTGCCCTCGACCGTGAAGTAATTTCAGCTGCTCAGAATATTTTTTCTTCTTTTGATATTCCGCTTGAATGCAGCCAGAAGGGTGGTCATCTTCTTTTTGATAAAAAGTTTTATGCAAACAAAGCCCGCCTGCTCAATGAAGCTGGTCTTGTTTTTGGCTTTCATCTTACCTATGCTGCAATTCCCGGTGACACATTAAAACTTTTTTCGGAACGTCTTGATTTTGCAGTGCAGCAGTATCCGAATCATATAGAATTTCCTCAGATTATGAATGCTGAGCTTGAACCGCCAAAGGTTACAGGAACTTTTTCTGCCCAGGATATCCGCTGGTGCCGTGACACTGCTTTTGCCTGCAGAACCTTTTACACAGCCGGCCGTGCAGTTCCATGGTTTCTTTCTGTGCTTCACCCGCTGAGAATTTATCCTTCCCGCTTTTTCTCAGATTTTGCAGAATGGCAGCGGGTGAATAACTGCTCTTACAAAAGCGGCTTTAATCCTGAAGGTGAAGATCATAAATCAATAGAAAAAATGCAGCTGCTTTTTCTTGATGAAAAATATGAAGAAAAGCATTGCCACTCATTGATCAGCCTTATGCATGATATTGTAAAAATAAACGGTGCAATGTCGCGTCTGGCAGGCGAGGGGGAAGAGAGTACAATCATAACTTCCTATAATCCTGATGACTTACTCAGCGAAGAAGCCTTTGATCTTACTGCCTTTGCGGAAAATGTCTGCATGGAAGAATGTAAGGTAAAGATTTTTTTTAATGGCGAATATCCTGATTATGAGATACAATAATTCATATGTATAACATAGCCGTTTTGGTGCAAAACTTTTCGGTAGAATATGCCGACCTGGTAATTCAAGGAATTTATAAGTTTTTCTCAGAAAGAAAAGATGCCAGGGTTTTCTTTGTACAGACCTCAACTCCCCATATAAAAGACGGGCTCTATGAATATCAGTACTGGGCTTCTACTGAATATCTAAAATCAGAAGTTATAGATGAAATCATCTTTGTTTCTAATACCTATTGTATTTATAAAAAACAGGATGAACTTAAAGAACTCTTAGAGCCTTTTAAGGGTAAAAAAATAGTTTCCATAGGAATGAAGTTTGATGACCCTGACATTCATTATACGACTGCAAATTGTGATTCTGTTTATGATGAAATTGTTGGACATTTAAAGAAGGTTCATGGCTGTACAAAAATCGGCTTTTTTTCTGCAAATAAAATCCAGTCACAGGAAGGCTGGGAACGTTTTGAAGCCTTTAAGAGGGCTCTTAATAAACATGGATTAGACTTCCATTCTGAATGGGTGCTCGACGGGGCTTTTACCAAATCATCTGCTCTTGCAGAAATGAAACAAAAATATCACAAGAAAGAAGATGTAAAATACGAAGCAATAATCTGTGCCAATGACATTATGGGAATGGCAGTGCTCGATTATTTTGCAGAGCTAGGAATTAAGATTCCTTTAGAAATGAAGGTCTTTGGTTTTGATAATACTTCTCATTCAGTTTTAAGTGTGCCAAGCCTTTCTACAGTTGACCAGAATATAGAAGAGCAGGGCTATGCAGTGGCAGAGCTTGGCTTTAAGCTTTTGCGGGAAGGAAAGAAAAAGACGGTTACTCAGCAGCTTACTGTAAATACAAATCTGAAAGCCGTTTACCGGTGTTCCTGTGGCTGTGCAGATCTGCTTGAACAGAAAAAGCGGGATGAATTTAAAATTGCGGCTTCGCATTATGATGAACTTCGCAGAATCGGAAATCTTTTTGATGTAATGAAAGGAACTTCAAATCTTGATGATTTTGCGAAATCATTCAGGACGATTGTTGATAGTTCCGGTTTTACAAAGCTTTTAGTTTTCGCCTTGCGTGAACCTGTAAGTGTTTTACGTGATGAAGATTTTGTTATGCCTGAGGAAGCAAGACTCCTCCTTCATATTGATACGGAAAATGATGTAGCAAAGTATTACGAAGATAATGATTATATTGATTTAAGGAAATCTCTCTTTACAAAAAAACAGGCAGAAAAGAATCCAGGCTGCTTTATTTTTCAGCCGGTAGCCCAGGGAACACTGCAGTACGGATATTTATTTTGTAAGGCAGAACGAACAGATTTTGGAATGAACAATATTCTGCTTAAAGTAATTACCAATGTAATTGTACAGGCTTATGATTACACAAAAACTCTTAAGCAAAAAAATCTCCTTGAGACAATGAACAAAGAACTTAAGGAGATAAACATAGATCTTAGTATCAGTTCTAGAACTGATGAACTTACAAAGCTTTTGAATCGCCGTGGCTTTATGGAATACGGACAAAAGTTGATTTTATTTTCTCAGGAAATTGATAATGACGGTGTTGTCTTCTTTGCAGATCTGGATGGTCTCAAGAGAATTAATGATAAATATGGTCATGAATATGGTGATAAGGCAATTATTGGTGTGTCAGAAGTTTTAAAAGTTGCTTTTAGAAAAATGGATATTATCGGAAGATTAAGTGGTGATGAATTTGGAATCATTGCCTCCGGAATGGATATTACACATATTGATAAGCTGAGAGAAAAAATTGATTCATTGTGTGCCGATTATTCAGAAAAAAACAACTTTCCTTTTATGCTTTCCCTGAGCCTTGGAGCGAGCAGCTTTAATTATCTGAATAAAGATTTAAATGAACTTTTGAAGACTGCAGACCAGAGCCTTTACGAGCAGAAGAAATTACATCATGCAAGAATTCAAATTTAGTACAAGTCAGACTGAGCGGCTGGATGAGTTTTTAAGACGGGAACTGCCTCGTGCTGTGGTTTCGATACAGGTACTTCGTGCCTGCTCAACCACCGGAATTTCCAACTCAAAAATAAGACGTCTCATACTGGCGGGTGCCGTCCAGGTAAACGGCCGCCCCGTTTTGCGCCCTGCTTTTGAACTCCGGGGGCACAGCATCATAACAGTTCGCTTTGAAGCAGAGCGCTTCTTTTACGAAAAACAGCCCGACGACCTTGCCTTTGAAATGTCTGATGCTGCGGTTTTATATGAAGATGAAAATCTGATTTTTGTTGATAAACCTGCAGATTTTCCTGTAGAACAGACAATTACCGGAAACCGGGCGAATCTTCATGATGCAGTGGTTGATTATTTGTGGAAACGGCAGCCGGAACTTAGAAATCCGCCTTATGTCGGAATTATGCACCGCCTTGACCGCACAACCAGCGGGGTAATTCTTTTTACAAAAACTCGCGCTGTAAATAAAGAGATTTCGGAAGTATTTCAGAGTCATAATCTTACAAAGCAGTATCTGGCTGTGGTGGAAGCTCCCCGTGGCGAGAAGGGGCAAGCATCTCAATTCACCGTAGAAATGTTTATGGGGCGGGTCACCGGCAAGTCCCAGCAGGGTAAGTGGGGGCAGGTGGCTGAAAGCCGGGGCGGCCATTATTCAAAAACTGATTTTCGGGTTCTTAAAAAGCTCTCTGTCGAAGGACGTTCCTGCCTGCTCATAGAATGCAGCCTTCACACTGGCCGCACTCATCAAATCCGGGTTCACCTTGCAAGCCGCGGCCTTCCAATACTCGGTGACGAACTGTATGGTGGCTATCCGGCAAAACGCATCTACTTGCACGCGGCTCATCTGGCTTTTACGTTAAATGGAAAGAAATATGATGTTAAGGCGGCACACGGCTTTGAAGCGACTAACGTCTTTTCCTGGGAATAATAAAAAAGGGGCTGTCTAAAAAGTATTGTCATGCTGAACTTGATTCAGCATCTACACTACATTTAAATCTATAGATTTCGAAACAAGTTCGGAATGACACTAGAAGGTAAACTTATTGGTCACCCCCAATCCGTGGCAAATAAGAATTTTTTTATAAATTTTTCACAAATTTATTGACGTTTTACCCTCAAAATTAGTAATTTTTAATATAGAAATTAAATTTTTTCATGGTGGAAAAGAATGGCTGAAGAAAAAACAGAACAGACTGACCAGACAGAAGAAAAAACAGCTTCACAGGAAGAGGCTGCTGCTGATTCCCAGACTGCGGACGCTGCTCCAGAGGCTGATGAGTCAGAAGAAAAAAAAGAGCTTACTCCGGAAGAAAAGATTGCTGCTCTTGAAAAAGAAAATGCTGACCTTAAAGATCAGCTTTTGCGCCGTGCCGCAGATTTTGATAACTACCGCAAGCGCATGATGAAAGAAAAGCAGGATACTTACGATTACGCAAATGCCGGACTTTTGGGCGACCTGCTTGATAGTCTGGATAATTTTGACCGCACAATTGACGCCGCAAAGGATGCAAAGGATGCAAAATCAATTGCCGACGGAATCAAAATGATTAACAAGGCTCTCGTAAAAATGCTGGAAGATAAATATGGTCTTACAGGCTACGGAAAGGAAGGAGATGAATTTAATCCTGACGAGCACGAAGCTATCGGCCGTATGGAAGATGAAAAAGCCAAGAATGAAACTCTGGCTCAGGTTTATCTGAAGGGATACAAACTTAAAGATAAGGTAATCAGACACGCTAAGGTAATGGTAAAAGTACCGAAGCAGTAAAACTAAAAAGGAAAAAATTAAAAAGCCGGGTAGTGAAATACCTGGATGTCAAGGCACGCTACGCTTAAAGCCTTGACATCCGGTTTAATTGCACTATCCGGGAGGATAGTGCAATTATGGGAAAAATTATTGGTATTGACTTAGGAACAACAAACTCTTGTGTTGCCGTAATGGAAAACGGTGAACCAGTAGTAATTCAGAACTCAGAAGGTGGACGTACAACTCCATCTATCGTTGGTTTTACAGCAAAGGGAGACCGAATTGTTGGTGCACCTGCTAAAAACCAGATGGTAACAAATCCAAAGAACACAGTTTACTCAGTAAAGCGTCTTATCGGACACCGATACAGTGAACTTCAGGGCGAAGCAACAAAGCTTCCATATACAATCATCGATAACGGTTCAGACTGCCGTGTAGAAGTAGAAGAGGGTGGACAGAAGAAAAAGTATTCTCCACAGGAAATTTCTGCTTTCATTCTTCAGAAGATGAAGAAAACTGCTGAGGACTACCTCGGAACAGAAGTTACAGACGCTGTAATTACAGTACCTGCTTACTTCAACGACTCTCAGCGCCAGGCTACTAAGGATGCTGGTAAGATTGCCGGACTTAACGTTCAGCGTATTATCAACGAACCTACAGCTGCTTCTCTTGCTTTCGGTTTCAAACAGGATCAGGACAAGGAAAAGACAATTGCTGTATACGACCTTGGTGGTGGTACATTTGATATTTCTATTCTCGAACTCGCAGACGGCGTATTCGAAGTAAAATCTACAAACGGTGATACACACCTTGGTGGTGATGACTGGGACCGTGTTATCGTAAACTGGCTGATTGACGGCTTTAAGGCTGACACAGGCATTGATCTTTCTAAAGACCCAATGGCTATGCAGCGTCTCCGTGAAGCAGCTGAAAATGCAAAGATTCAGCTTTCTTCTCAGACTTCAACTGATATAAACCTTCCATTCATTACTGCTGATGCAACAGGTCCAAAGCACTTACAGAAGTCTTTGACACGTGCTCAGTTCGAACAGATGACAGATGACCTTTACGAGCGCACAAAGGAACCTTGTCGCAAGGCTCTCCAGGATGCAGGTATTTCTGCAAGTGATATTGATGAGGTTCTCCTTGTTGGTGGTTCTTCACGTATGCCAAAGGTTCAGGAAGTTGTTAAGGCAATCTTCGGAAAGGAAGGAAGCCGCGCTGTAAACCCAGATGAAGCAGTTGCTGTTGGTGCTGCAATTCAGGGTGGTGTACTCCAGGGTGATGTAAAGGACGTTCTTCTTCTTGATGTAACTCCACTTTCACTTGGTATTGAAACAATGGGTGGCGTATTCACAAAGCTTATCCCAAGAAATACAACAATTCCTACAAAGAAGAGTCAGACTTTCTCTACAGCTGCTGATGGACAGACTGCTGTATCAATTCACGTACTCCAGGGTGAGCGTGAAATGGCTGACCAGAACCGTACACTCGGACGTTTCGACCTTGTAGGTATTCCACCTGCACCTCGTGGTGTTCCACAGATTGAAGTTACCTTTGATATCGATGCTAACGGTATTGTTCACGTATCTGCTAAGGATCTTGGAACTGGTAAAGAACAGCACATCCAGATTACTTCTTCTTCAGGTTTGAGCGACGAAGAAATCGAAAAGATGGTTAAGGATGCAGAAGCAAATGCAGCTGCAGATAAGGCAAAACGCGAAGGTGTTGATGCACGCAATGAAGCAGACAGCCTGATTTATGCTACAGAAAAATCTTTGAAAGACCTCGGCGACAAGGCTGATGGTGCAGAAAAGCAGAAGATTGAAGCTGCAATTGCAGATCTTAAGCAGGCTATGCAGGGCGACAATGTAGAAGACATCAAGGCTAAGACAGAAGCTTTGAAACAGGCTTCTTACAAGATTGCTGAAGAGCTCTATAAGCAGCAGGCAGCAGCCGGTCAGGCCGGAGCAGGTGCTCAGGGCACAGAAGGTGCCGCTGGTGCCGATGCTAACGCTTCTGGAGATGCCGAAAAGAAATCAGGTTTTGATAAAGGCACTGCAGACGACGTTGATTACGAAGTTAAGGACGAGTAAAACTGAGATGCGGTTGCGCTCGGAGTGAAAAACGACACTCGCCTGCATCATTCTAGCAGGCGAGGGGCATTTTTCACGGGAGAGCGAAACCAGATTTCTGTAAACGTCCTGTTATTGAAAACAGGGCGTTTTTTTGGTAGTTTTATTTATCAAAACATAATTTATTTACGGACATTGAAAATGGCGAAGCGCGATTATTACGAAGTATTAGGTGTAGACAAATCTGCTGATCAGGAAGCAATCAAAAAAGCTTACCGTAAACTTGCTGTAAAATATCACCCGGACCGAAACCCGGGCGACAAATCTGCCGAGGAAAAATTCCGCGAGGCAACAGAGGCATACGAAGTTCTTTCTGACTCAGAAAAGCGTCCTATTTACGACCAGTACGGCTTTGCCGGTCTTGATGGAATGGGAGCTGGAGGCGGTGGTGGAGCTCAGTATTCACATGCCTTCCACGACTTCTCAGACCTCTTTGGAGGAGCTGGTGGTGGCTTCTCAGATATTTTCGACAGCATTTTTGGCGGTGGTTCACGTTCTTCAAGAAGTTCTGGTCCTGCAGCAGGTGCCAGCCTCCGCTATGATCTTCATATTCAGTTTAAAGACGCTGTTTATGGAACAAATGCTGACATTCATTTTAAGCACAATGAAGCTTGTGATGCCTGTAAAGGAACCGGTGCTGCTGCCGGTGCTTCTAAGAAAACGTGTCCTACCTGTAATGGTATGGGTCAGGTTCGTCAGGGTAACGGCTTCTTTACTATTCAGCAGACCTGTCCTAAGTGCGGCGGCCGCGGAACTATAATTGATAAACCGTGTCCTAGCTGCCGTGGAAAGGGTATTCAGGAAAAATCAAAGCAGATGTCTCTTAAGATTCCGGCAGGTGTTGATAACGGAAAACGTATCGTAATCCGCGGAATGGGTGATGCCGGAGAAAACGGTGGACCTGCTGGAGACCTCGTAGTTGTATTACACGTAGAACAGCATCCATTCTTTGAGCGTGATGGTGCAGATCTTTACTGCGCTGTACCAATCTCTATTGCACAGGCTGCTCTTGGTTGCGAAATCACAATTACCGCTCTTGATGGTAAGAAACTTGCTATCAAAATCCCTGATGGAACTGCAAATGGAAAACTTTTGCGCATAAAAGGCGAAGGTGTTCCAGTTTCCGGTTCTGCACGCAAGGGCGATTTGTACGTAAAAATCATGGTTCAGGTTCCAACAAAGCTTTCTAGCAAACAAAAAGAGCTTTTGAAGCAGTATATGGATCTCGAAAATCCTCCTAAAGAACCAAGTCTCTTAAATCTTTCTAAACTTTCAGATTAATAGATTGCCACGTCGCTAACGCTCCTCGCAATGACGTCAAGCTTGTAAAACGGTTAAAAGCTAATAGCTAAAAGCTAATAGCTAATAGCTATTAGCTTTTAGCCAAACCCCTATAACCTAAAACCTAAATTATTGAACTTTTTTCCCAAATTCTCCGATAATATGATAGAATAGTATCAGTCTATTTAAAAGATTAAAGAAAGAATTAGGGGTAACCATGTACAGAACCAGAAAAAGAGTTGTTCTAATCTCTATAAACGTTATAACAATTATAGGCTTTATTATGGCATGTCTTTTGCTTTTACCACAAAAAACGGATGAACGTTTTTCTATGAATACATTCCTTGTTGCATTTATTGTTTTTTTTGCAGCAGTTTTCTGGGGAAATAGATTCCGTTCCTACCTTATGGCAAAGGTTCGAAGAGATACCCTTGAAACAGGTGAAACCGTTATTTTGAACGACTTTATTGACCGCCTTCGTTTCTGTTATTCCCTTGATGATTTTTATGTAGTAATTGGGGATATCCTTGAAAAACAGGGCGATTGTTCTGTACTTCTTGTTGATCGAAGTAAGAATTACATTCTTTATAACAGTCCTAACCGTACTTCTACCTCTGAAACTGTTCGAAATAAGCTTGATCAGCACTTTACTGAGTCCTGGCCTGATGGTTTTTACTTCTTCGACCGTCATATTGGTGTAACAACAAATTACCGCAAGGCACGAGGATTCTTTATGTGCCACGATGGTTATCATCTGTATGTATTCTGTCGTTATACAAGACTTTTTGACCTTGATGTATATACCCGTCTTTATGAGGAATACAAGCGTTTTGTAACACGTTCACGTACAATTACTACTCTTTCTGAAATTTCAGCTACAACAAAGGAATGGGAACAGCTTGCTGAAACACAGCAGTCCTTCCTTCCACAAAAGATTCCAAACATTCCAAAGCTCAAGATTGCAACTTATTACCGTCCTCTCGTAAACGTATCAGGAGATTACTTCTCAATTCTTCCAATTGATGCTTCAAAGACCCTGCTTATGCTTGGAGACGTATCTGGTAAGGGACTTCCTGCTGCCCTCATCATGGGTTTGGTAATGAATACTGTAAAAATTATTGAAGACAAGGAAGACCTTGTTGGTGTACTTCATGCAATTGATAAGGCTATCAAGGGAATGCACCTTCAGGATAAATATACTGTATTGTTCCTTAGTATTGTTGATACAGAAAAAATGCGTATCCGTTATATCAATGCTTCCATGTCTGACCCAATCATTCTTTCACCTTCACCTGATGGCTACCGAATTAAGCCGCTTACTTCTAATGCTTCGCTTATTGGTATTCTTGATGTAGGTGATGTTACTGTTGCAGAAAAACGACTTTTCCGCGGTGATACCATTCTGATGGCAACCGACGGTGTATCTGAAGTTATGGATGACAGCGGTGTTGAGCTTGGTGATACTGATATTTATAAAAAGACCCTCATGGCTGGTGCTTCAAAAGAGCCTCAGCAGATGGTTGATGATATTGTAGATTTGATCTGGAAATACAACGGCGATAAAAAGCTTCATGATGACGTTACAATGATGATTGCCAAGGTAGGTTACTAGTATGATATATATAATTCTTAATATTATTTGTGCTTTATTTATCATCTTCTTTACCCATCTGATTGATAGTAAAGGTAAGGCAGATAACATGGGTGTTTCTGCATTCTCAGTTGCAATGCTGGTAGCTACTATTGAATCAATCTTTTTCGTGCTTGTTTTGATAATGAGGTACTGTAACTTTGATGCCCTTATTGTTCCTTTGATGCGAATCTGTCTTGCGCTGGATGGTATTTCGTTTGTAATAGTAAGCTTTGGTATTTTTGAAATCGGAAAACCAAAAAAACTTCTGGTAACTTCTATCTTAAAGTATGGACTGATTATCTTTTCTGTTTTCATTTCCTTCTTTAAGTTTACAACAATTGATATTTCTTTCGAACACGGAATTGTTATTGCATCAGAATATCTGATTCCTTCTCCTGCCCGTGATTTCTTTCCACTTACCTGGACAGCTTTGTTTACTTATTTGTACCGCTACATTGTACCAGTTACAGGTTTGCTCTTCCTTGCTGTTCTTCAAGAAGATAAGAATGCAACTCAGCTTGAAAAATATCAGACTTCTGTAATGGCAGAAGGTGTTCTTTTAATGTGGGCAATAAATCTTGCAATTAAGTTTATTTCTGCAGAAGCTCCTGCCTTCTCATTACTCTTTATTTTCTCATATCTGTTTATGTATGTTGTATTCTACATGGCTCTTTCAAAGATTACGGTTCCTTCTGGTAAGGCTATGTTCGTAACTTTGTTTAAGTCTCTTGTTTCATACATAGTTCCTGCTGCTGTAGTTGGCGGACTTTCAATGCTGCTTCAGCCTGCTGGTGGAGCTTATACTTCCGGCTTTATTACAGAGTTTATTTTATATTCTATTGTGGCTGTTCTATTCTCTCTGTGGATTAGTAATGTTCTTTCTACATCATCAAAACTTTATACAGCTGATTATGAAGCTTCTCTCGAAAAAGATCTTGCAAGTGTAGACTACAAAGACAGTGAAATGGACCAGATTACCGCAAAGATGTTTGAAATTATGCGCCGTAACGTAGAAGCTTCATCTATGTCGGTTTATATTCTTACCGGTCAGAACGAGCTTGATGTTGCATATTCTTCAAATAAGATGGATGTAAAGATTCCTTTGAATAACCCTATGTTTGATACTCTTCTTAATATAAACAAGAGTATTGTTATTCGAAGTCAGATTGAAAAGGAACACAATATTTCTTCTATTCAAACAGAACTGGAAGATTTCTTTAAGCACACAAAATCTGATGCACTCTTCATTTTGAATGAAGGTCATAACATTTTTGGTATTATTACACTTGGTAGAAAGGCCTCTGGTGACCACTACAAGGAATATGATTACAACGTATTTGTAAAACTTTACTCTTACTTCTTCGTATTTGGTTATTACATGCGTAACATCTCTAACAAAGATGTATTAAGTGTTGTAAACCGCGAAATTAAAATGTCTTCTCAGATCATTACTTCTATTCAGGAAAATATTGATCATGTTAAGACTCCAAAAGTTGATATCGGTTACCTTATGGTTCCGGCTCACAACATTGGTGGTGAGTTTATTGATATGATTCGTCTCACAGAAACACGCCACCTCTTTGTAGTAGGAGACCTTTCTGGAAAGGGTATTGCGGCTTCTATGAACATGGTCATCTTAAAGTCCATCATACGTTCTTACCTTGCAGAAGTTCATGACTTTAAGCAGCTGGTTGTAAAACTTAATACCTTTGTAAGAGATTCTTTACCTAAGGGAACAATCTTTGCAGGTTTGTTTGCTCTTATCGATTTTGAAACTGATACAATGTATTACATCAACTGTGGTGTGCCAGCCCTCATGATGTATACTCAGGTTTATAATAACGTAATTGAGATTCAGGGTAGTGGACACATTCTAGGATTCGTAAAAGATCTTTCTCCGTATATTTCTGTAAAAACTACAAAGCTCAATCATGGTGATATCATCATGGCTTGTACAGATGGTTTGATACAGTCACACTCTCTTCGTGGAGAACAATTTGGTAAGGAACGCGTTCAGCAGGCTGTTCTTGATAACTCTACTTATCCGGCACAGCGTATGGCTCAGTTTACGTTTGACGGACTTGTAAAGTTTATGTCAAAGGAAATGGAAGATGACGTTTCTATTCTCGTAATTAAATACGAGGGTCTTCCAGAAGAAAAGACTGAAGAAACTGTTGAAGAAGCTTCTTCGGATAATACAGCAGAGGCTGCAGAAAACTCAGAAGCTCCGGTAGAAGAGCCGGTTGATTCACAAATGGAAGCTGTTGCAGATGAAACTGTAACTCCAGAATCTGCGGCAGCTGAAATGGCGGCAGCAGCTGAAGCTGAGGCTGCTGAAAAAGCAGAAGAACCTGCTGCTCCAGAGTCACCAGCCGAAGAGTCTGCGGCAAAAAAACCTGCAGATATGCCGCTGCCGGACGGTTTTGAAATGCCGGATTTGAGTGATCTTGATGCTATGATGAAGGAGGCTGGTTTATAATATGGAACAGTTATCAATTGTCGAAAAAGATGGTGCAAACTATCACTTGTACGAACTTGAAGGAGCGCTTAACGCTTATACTATAGGTGAATTCCAGAATACTTTGTATGAGGCAGTTCACAAAAACAATATCGTGCTTGATATGTCAAAACTTGTAGAACTTGATCCTGCAGGAATCGGCTTCTTAATGGCAGCCTTCAACGACAGTGAAGAAGTTGGCCATAAGCTTTATTTTATGACTATGTCGAATGAGGCAGATAAAGCGATTGCGGCGACGGGGTTTAAATATCTCTTTAACTTAATAAACTCTGTAACGGAAGTTAACTAAAAGATAAATTTGTTTGACTGCGTTTATAAAAAAATCCGGTTGTGGGACGCAGGCAAAAAGCGATAAGGGGGAACCATCAGCGGCCACGCGAGCGAAGCAAGCGTGGGTAAGCGAAAGATGGGGGATACCTTGTCGTTTTTGCCGTCGCTGGGACCCGCAACCGGATTTTTTTACTTAACAACAATATTTACTAATTTATCTTTTACAACAATTACCTTTACAAGTTCGTGGCCGTCGGTGAACTTCTTTACACCGTCGCGGGCAAATGCTGTTTCTTTGAGCTGATCGTCTGAGCTGCCTGGTGCTGCTTCAAAGGTATCGCGCTTTTTCCCGTTTACCATTACAACAATTGTCTTTGCATCATCTTTTGCGAAGTCTGCATTTACTGTTGGCCATGCAACGTAGGCGATAGATTCTTTGTTACCAAGCTTTTCCCAGAGCTCTTCGCCAAGGTGTGGTGCGTAAGGGGAGAGAACCTTTACGAAGTCTGACCACATAGCGCGAGGAACTTCCGGCAGCTTTGAAAGTTCATTAATGAAAATCATCATCTGGCTGATAGCTGTGTTGAAGTTCAGAGTTGCTGTATCATCAGTTACCTTTTTGATTGTCTGAGCAAAGGTCTTGCGGGCAGAAATCAAAGCTTTGTCTTCGAGCTTGCCGTTGATGTCGATGTCGCTCATCGGCTTTTCAGAAACTGACCATACCTTTTCAAGGAAGCGGTGAATACCCACAATACCCTGAGTTGCCCATGGCTTAGACATTGTAAGAGGTCCCATGAACATTTCGTACATACGTACAGAGTCTGCACCGTAAGCCTTTATTTCATCATCAGGATTTACTACATTCTTGAGAGACTTTGACATCTTTGCAACAATCTGTTCGAGCTCCTCGCCGGTTGCCTTTTCGTAGTATTTTCCGTCTTCGCGCTGTTCAACTTCATCAACTGGAACAAGAGTCTTGTTCTTTCTCTGGAAGGCGAATGAAGTAATCATACCCTGGTTTACAAGGCGCTGGAAAGGCTCTTTTGTGCTTACTACTCCAATATCATAAAGAACCTTGTGCCAGAAGCGGGCATAGAGAAGGTGAAGAACTGCGTGCTCAGCACCACCAATATAGAGGTCTACAGGCATCCAGTATTTTTCTTTTTCCGGAGCACAGAAAGCCTTGTCGTTGTGTGGGTCAAGATAGCGTAGATAGTACCAGCAGCTTCCACCCCACTGAGGCATTGTGTTTGTTTCGCGCTTTGCGGGTTTACCGCACTTTGGACACTTGCAGTTTACCCATTCATCAATTGCGGCAAGTGGAGATTCACCAGTTCCTGTTGGCTGATATGATTTTACCTCAGGAAGCTTCAATGGGAGCTCTTCTTCCGGAACAGGTACTGTTCCACAGTCAGGACAGTGTACCAGAGGAATTGGTTCACCCCAGTAGCGCTGGCGGCTGTAAACCCAGTCGCGGAGTTTATAGTTAATAGCCTTGCGGCCGATTTTCTTTTCTTCAAGGAATTCGAGCATCTTTGCTATGGCGTCTGCCTTGTTGAGGCCGTCGAGGAATTCTGAGTTTACGTGAATTCCGTCCTGAGTCCATGCCTGCTGCTGTACGTCAACTTCTGATTTCAAAACTTCGATGATTGGAAGGTTGAACTTCTTTGCAAATTCCCAGTCGCGGTCATCGTGAGCAGGAACGGCCATAATTGCACCAGTACCATAAGAAATTAAAACGTAGTCTGCAATCCAGATTGGAATGAGTTTTCCGTTTACAGGGTTAATTGCATAGCTTCCTGAGAATACACCGGTTTTGTCCTTTGCAAGGTCTGTTCGTTCAAGGTCAGATTTTTTAGCGGCTGCTTCCTGATAAGCCTTTACAGCGTCTGCCTGTTCAGCAGTTGTGATTTCAGGAATAATCTTGTGTTCCGGCGAAACAACCATGTAAGTTGCTCCAAAGAGAGTATCGCAGCGGGTGGTGTAAACTGTGAGCTTGTTGTCAGTAGGTTTTCCGTCCTTGTCTGCTACAGTAAAGGTTACTTCTGCACCTGTTGATTTTCCAATCCAGTTGTGCTGCATTGCCTTTACGCTTTCCGGCCAGTCAAGACCTTCGAGGTCTGCATCAAGGCGGTCTGCATAATCAGTAATCTTCAAAATCCACTGGCGTATTGTTTTGTGAGTTACTTCTGTACCACAGCGGTCACACTTTCCGTCTTTTACTTCCTCGTTAGCAAGACCTGTCATACAGCTAGGACACCAGTTGATTGGAGTCTGTGCTTCGTAAGCAAGGCCTTTTTTATAGAGCTGGAGGAAAATCCACTGTGTCCATTTATAATAGTCCGGCTCACAGGTAGAAACACAGCGGTCCCAGTCGTAGCTGAAGCCAAGTGACTTAATCTGCTGTGTAAAATGTTCGATATTTGCGTTAGTTGTTGTCTTTGGATGAGTTCCGGTTTTGATTGCATAGTTTTCTGCAGGAAGACCGAAAGCGTCGTATCCCATAGGATGGAGTACGTTATATCCATTCATGCGCAGGTAGCGGCAGTAAATATCAGTTGCGGTGTAGCCTTCCGGATGTCCTACATGCAGGCCGGCCGCACTTGGATAAGGGAACATATCAAGAACATACATGCGTTTCTCTGGAGGAAACTTTTCGTCCTCAGTTGCTTTGAAAGTTTTGTGTTCGTCCCAATACTTCTGCCATTTAGGCTCAATTGATTCAAATGGATATTTTGACATTGTGCTACCTCTTTATGAAAATAATGAGAATATTATAGTGAAAATTGTAAATAGTGAAAATATGTATAAAAAAAATTGTCACACGGATTCGATTTTGCTAACGCAATATCTTTTTTATTATTTATTGAAACGACGTTAGTCGTTTCGAATCCGTGTGCTATTAAAATTCAACAGAGTTGGCTTCGAGGTAGGTATAAGTTACACCGTCATTTTCAATCATCTTGTAGATGCCGATGACGGTGATGTTCTGGCCTTGTTTTGGAAAATCATCGGGGTAGGCGTGATTTCCTTTCCATACAAATTCCAGTCCCTGCTGGCAGCAGGCGGTTGCATCGGGAACGAGTACGGCATAGTAAAGTTCTCCGCTTTTTGTGTCCATGTAGGTTTCGAACCAGCCGGAAAGCTTGATGTTTTTATCTACATAGTCTTCAGGCATAATCAGCATGTCAAAGATTGTTGAATAAATCATTGTTGCAGACATTTTTGTGAGGTCCAGGTCTACTTTTGAAGGGGCGGGCGTCGTGGTGGTTTCGATACGCCCTGGCGGGCACTCAACCACCGTATTGTCAGGCTCCACCGTGTTTTTTGCTGCGGCTGCAGCCTGAAGGCCTGAGTTATCTATTTTGTCCTTTGCTTTACGTGAGAGCAAAGCGTTAGGGATCGTCGCGAGTACACCGCAGGCCAGAATGGCCGAGGAGTATCGAGCAAGAGCCCGACGGCAGCGCAGCTGCCGGAACGCCCTGAATAAAAATCTGAAAGTCATGCTTCTATTTAACAAAAACTCCTACAAGTGTAAATATGAGAAAGGCTGCAAGATCTACTGCAACAATTGTACTTCCAACAGGGGTACCTGCGAGAACAGAAATCAAAAGGCCGGTTATGGAGCATACAACAGAAACAACAGCAGAACATACAGTTACAGAACGGAAACTCTTGAAAATCCGCATAGCTGAGAGAGCAGGGAAAATTACAAGGGCGGAAATCAAAAGGGAACCCACGAGATTCATAGCCAGTACAATGATTACTGCAATTATGATAGCGATTACAAGATTGTATACTTGGGCATGAGTCCCGACTGCGGTTGCAAAGTTTTCGTCGAAGGTTACACAGAATATTTTGTTATAAAAGATTATGAAAGCAATAATGACGGCAATTGAAAGACCTGCGCAGAGCCATACTTCACCAATTGTTAGAGTGAGGATTGAAGTTGAACCGAAAAGGGTACTGCATACGTCACCGGTAAGATTTGAGGAAGTTGAGAAAATGTTCATAAGCAGGTAACCGATTGCAAGTGAAGCTACGGAAATCATTGCAACGGCGGCATCTCCCTGGATTTTTTTGTTATTGCCTGAACGCAGCAAAAGGATGGCACAGAGAATTGTCATTGGAAGAACTATGTACATATCGTTCGGGATTTTTATGAAGGTGCCGAGTACTGTTGCAATACAGATTCCGCCAAAGGCTACGTGAGAGAGTCCGTCGCCGATGAAGGAGAAGCGTTTTAAAACTAAGGTAACGCCAAGCAGGGAAGAACACAGTGAAATCAGAACTCCTACTATGAAGGCGTAGCGGACAAAGGGAAAACTAAAGTATGTTACTAAGGTGTCTATCATATTCTTTTACGTCTCCAAAAAAGATTTCATTTCCTATGTGCAGGACATGGCTGGCATATTTGAGAGCAGCATCCGTATCGTGCGAAATCATTATGATTGTGATTCCGCTTTTATTTAGCTGTTCTATAAGATCATACATTTCCTGAGTTGCAGATGGGTCTAGCCCGGTTACAGGTTCGTCGAGTAAAAGCATTTTCTGTGCGGCGCAAAGTGCACGGGCAAGAAGAGTTCTCTGCTGCTGGCCGCCGGAAAGTTCGCGGTAACATTTTTTTGCAAGATGTGTAATCCCGAGCTTTTCCATTGCAGCTTCAGCAAGATGTTTTTCTTCCTTATTATAAAAAGGGCGTTTTCCGCAGCGTGACTGGCAGCCAGAAAGAACAATTTCCTGTACGCTTGCAGGAAAGTCGCGCTGAACATCTGTCTGCTGGGGAAGGTAACTGATTTCATCTGATAAAAGACCGTCTCCGGTTTCTATGCTTCCCGCAAGAGGTTTGAGCAGATGAAGAATAGTTTTCATCAGTGTGCTTTTTCCTGAACCATTTTCTCCAACGATACACAGATAATCACCTTTATTTACACTGAACGAGAGATTTTCTATTACTGTTTTTGTTCCATACCCGAGGGTAAGGTTTTTACATTCAAGCTGAGACATTAAAAAGTCCTGTCATGCTGAACCTTTGCAGCACAGCTGCTCGGAGACTCGCTAAAAATAGACCACTGGACTATTTTTTCCCTGCTACGCAGTGCCGCTCCCTAAGTTCGGAATGATAATCACAAATTTGATAATGATTATCAAATATGACATATTTTTTTATTTTTTACAATATCGTAATTTTTTAGTTACAAGAAATTAAATGTATATTATAATTATAGAGTTATGAGTATATTTGCTATTTTTACAATCGTTTTGTTTTCAGTCACTTATGTAAGTGTACTGACATTGAGATGGTTTGCCCTTGAATTTATTTACAATGATATTGCGGCTATGTGGGGTGGTATGCTTCCTAATATTTTGGTTGCATCTCTTCTTTTGTTTATTGCAGTTACAATCGGATACTTTGTTGCCAAGCCTTTTGACCAGATTGTCAAAAAGATTCAGACAGAAAACCGTAAGGCTACTAATGAAGAGATTGACATCTGTTTAAAAAGCTACAGAGGAATTATTTCTCTGATTATTGCTGCCAATGTAATCGGATTTTTTATCGGACAGATAATTATTGTTTTTATTGGAATTGCAAATGGATCTAACGTTTATTATTTTTCACGTGTGTTCCTTGTAATTGCACAGGCAATGGCTTTTGGTGGAGTTTCGGCAATTACTGCAATTAAAATTGTAGATTACCTGCTTATTAAAAAACGGGAAATGCTTGAAATCGGTTCTATTGTAGAATTTAAAAGCCGTTCTCCAAAAATCTCTCTCTCTATTGGTCTGGTATTTTTTATTGCTCTCTACTTCCTTGGAATTAATATGCTTACCGTTCCTTATGGAATTATGCTGGAATCTCACAACGCAACTTTCCAGGGCGATCTGCTTACTGCCTTTTTTAAGAAAGGCAGCTTGTGTATTATTCTTTCTGCTATAGTTGGTGCTGTTCCTTTTATGACGGTTTTGCATGGTCTTTCTCAGCGAATTAAACTTACTTCAAAACTTCTTGATGATATTGCAATGAATGGTGATTTAACCTGCCGAATCAATATCAGCATGACAGATGACTTTGGTCTTCTTATTTCTTCTGTAAATACTTTGATAGATAAGCTTTCTACTATGATTAAAGATTTTAAGGAAGAAACAAATGCTGTAACCGAATCTGCAGGAATTATTACTAAGTCTGCAAGATATGCTACCGGTGCTATTGGTGTTATGAATAATTCGCTTCAGCATATTGATGAAAACTCAAAGAAACAGGATGAACTGGTATCTGTAACCGGTGAAAATCTTGTAATGCTGGCAGATTCTATTGATACTGTAAAGCTTCATGTTACACAGCAGACAGAAGCTGTTCAGAGTATTTCTTCTGCAATTTCTAAGATGACAGACAGTATTTCCAGTGTTGCGAATACTGCAAAACAGGCTCAGGAGGTTTCACAGGGACTTTCTGAACGTTCTGATATTGGAAATACGGCAGTTGAGCATGCGGTTACAACAATGAAAGAAATTCAGACGGTATCTGAAGAGGTTAGAAAGCTCCTGAAGGTTATTCAGGGAATTGCTTCTCAGACAAACCTTCTTTCTATGAACGCTGCAATTGAGGCGGCTCATGCAGGTGAGTTTGGTGCCGGTTTTGCGGTTGTTGCTGATGAAGTCCGTTCTCTGGCTTCTTCTTCATCTTCCAGTGCCCGTGATATTCAGAGCAAAATTAAGGAAATGATGGAAAAGACAAGTGCCGGTGTAGAAGCTATTACCTCTGCTGGTACTGCCTTCCAGGGAATTCGTGATAACGTAATTGAAAATGCTGCTCTGGTTAAGAATATTTATGATGCTATGATTGAACAGAATCAGGGGGCTGCAGAAACTAAAGAAGCTGCGGATAATCTGGTAGAAGCTATTCATGCTATTCGTGATCTTGCAGAAGAAGAAACTGAAGAAGCAGGAAAGCTGCGTGAATCTATGGATGCTGTAGTTGCGGCTTCTAAGTCTACTATGTCTGCCGTACAGGAAAGTCTTGAAGCTACAGCAAATATGAAGAATACTGTTCAGCTGGTAGAGTCCTCTGCGGTAGGTAACAAAGAGTCAGTTGAAAAGATTCATAACCACGTGGAACAGTTTATTGTCTGAAGAAACAGATATTTTGCAGGCGATTCGGAATTAATTTAAAATAAACGGATATGAAACGAAAAAAAGAGGGGCTGTCCAACAAGTTTACCTCCTGGTGTCATTTCGAACTTGTTTCGGAATCTATAGGCCTAGATATAGTGTAGATGCTGAAACATAGGGAGCGGCACTGCGGAGCAGGGTAAAAATAGTCCAGTGGACTATTTTTAGCGAGTCTCCGAGCAGCTATGCTGCGAAGGTTCAGCATAATAATACTTTTTGGACAGCCCCTCTCATAGTCTCGCCTCTGAGGCATTTTTTGGGTAGAACCTAAAACGACCTGCTGCCGCAGCTCGTTTTTTAACGGATCTGCTATTTTAGTCTTTAGAAGATCTTCTTAAACTCACCAAGCAAAATGTCTGTTTCGATTGATGCATCGAGGTCAGTAATTTTGCCCTTGTTCTTGTAGTAGTTGATGAGAGGTTCTGTCTGCTCGCGGTAAACGTCCATACGGTGGAGAATTGATTCCTGCTTGTCGTCATCGCGCTGATATAGCTCGCCTCCACACTTATCACAAATACCTTCTACTTTTGGTGGAAGTGTTTTGATGTTGTAGTTAGCGCCACATGCCTTACATACACGGCGTGTAGAAAGACGGCCGATTACGATATCATCAGAAATCTGGAAGTTTACAACTTTGAGGTCTGCAACAAGTCCGTCCAGCATTTCTGCCTGTGGAATTGTGCGAGGGAAACCGTCAAGAATGTAGCCGTTTTTGCAGTCGTCCTGAGCAAGGCGGTCTTTTACAAGTTCAAACGTAAGTTCATCGCTTACGAGAGAACCAGAATCGATAATTGCCTTTACCTTTACTCCAAGAGGAGTCTGTGCCTTAATATTTGCACGGAAAATATCACCAGTTGAAATGTGTGGGATTTTGTAGTCTTCTGCTACCTTTACTGCGAGAGAACCTTTTCCAGCTCCCGGTGGTCCCAAAAATACGAAATTGTTCATCTTTGTACTCCATTATAAGGATCCTGAAACATGTTCAGGATGACGACGCAATGGTGTCATTCCGAACTTGTTTCGGAATCTAAAATATGATTTCTATTATTTTATTATGAAAAGGACATTCGGGCAAGAGTTTTTTAAGGTCACACGGATTTGGATTTTGCTAACGCAAAATCTTTTTTTAGGATTCTATAATTAAAAAACAATAATACAGAAACAGCGTTAGCTGTTTCAAAATCCATGTGATAAAAATTTTGTTGACTAGATATCAATTCATTTATAAATTTATTATATATAACTTTTTGAGAGGATAATAATGAAAAAGATTTCGAAGAGGCTGATTGCTCTGATTGTTGTGCTTGTTTGTGTGCTTGGAGGTTTTTCTTTCTATAAGAATACTTACAACTCGCTGGTTTCGCTGGAGGAGGATGTTTCGGCTTCCTGGGCTGAGGTGCAAAACCAGTATCAGCGACGCCTGGACTTGATTCCGAACCTGGTTTCTACTGTAAAGGGCTATGCTAAGCATGAGAGCGATGTATTTACCCAGGTTTCTGAGGCTCGTTCTAAGGCCGGCGGGCAGATTAATATCAGTGATGAGGTTTTGAATGATCCTGAGGCTTTTGCCCGCTATCAGCAGATTCAGGATAATCTTGGCAGCAGTCTGCAGCGCCTTTTGATGGTTACTGAGCAGTATCCGGAATTGAAGGCAGACCAGAACTTTATGGCTTTGCAGAATCAGCTGGAAGGAACTGAGAACCGTATTACTGTTGCCCGCAACCGTTTTAATGATACTGCTAAGGGCTACAATAAAAAAATCCGCCAGTTCCCGGCAAATATTATTGCGAATATGAGTGGCTTTGAGAAAAAGTCTTATTTTAGTGCAAGTGCAGAGGCACAGTCTGCGCCTAAGGTTGAGTTTTAGTAGATTCCGAAACAAGTTCGGGATGACAGGGGTGTTATGAAATATAAAACACTTATAAAAAAGCTTCGCCTCGGCGATGAAGATTTTAAGACAATAAAGAATGCTGTTGCTGAGGCTGAGGCAAAGACTACCGGTGAGATTGCGGTGGCAGTTGCACCGGAATCTGCCCGTTACTGCTTTTGGGAGCTGCTGGCGGCTGATTTTTTTAGTGCGCTTGTGCTTGTTTGCATGCTTCCTTTTTCAGATAAGATTCTTGCCTTGTACCGCAGACTTTACTGGCAGAATGAACCGAGCTGGATTTTGCCGCTCTTTTTTATAATTTCTTGTCTTGCGGCTGTGGTTATTGCTTTTTATATAGCAAATATTCCGGTTGTAGACAGACTTATAATTCCTCCTTCTGTGAGAAGAACCTGTGTTACCAACCGTGCCTTCCGTTATTTTACAGAAAGTGGTGTGTATGATACGGCTGAGCATTCAGGTATTTTGATTTTTGTTTCTTATATGGAGCGTCAGGTTCGTATTGTGGCTGATTCCGGTATTTCAAAGCATATTTCACAGGATATGTGGAACCTGATTGCTGATGAGCTGGCTGAAAATCTTCGCAAGGGACAGGCTGCTGAGGCTTTTACAACTGCAATTGAGAAATGTGGTGAATTGCTTGCTGAATACTTTCCTCCACATGAAGAGAATCCAAATGAACTTCCTGACGGGCTTGTAATTCTGGAGGATGCGGAATGGTAAAGATGAATAAAATAATCAGACATCTTGGGGCTTTGCTGTTTGCAGCTTTGTTCTGCCTGAGTCCTGCTTTTGCCGTTGGCGTTCCTGCTATGAATGGCCGCGTAAACGATTATGCAAAAATTATCCGCGAAAGTGATGAGCGTGAAATTGAAGAATATCTTGCGGGCCTTGAGCGGTCAAGCGGCATTCAGATTGCTGTACTTACAATACCTTCTCTCGATGGGGAAGATATTTCTTCTTTTGGAATCCGGGTTGCAGATAAATGGAAGCTTGGGGATAAAGAAAAGGACAATGGAGCGATTCTGATTGTTGCTTATGCTGAGCATGATTTAAGGATCGAAGTAGGGGACGGACTTGAAGGCTCATTAACGGATGCAAAATGCGGTCTGATTCTGCGTAATGTTATTGTACCTGAATTTCGTGATGGAAATTATTCTGGCGGAATTATGAAGGGTGTAAAAGACATGGGCGCAATTGCTGCTGGTGATGAAAGTGCAGTTTCGCGTTCTGTTCGTGAAGGTGAAGATAATTCTGGAGACGACAGTCTTGTACCTGTTTTTGTAATTATTGTATGGCTTATATTCTTTGTGAGCATGATTAGTGCGGGAGCCAGACGTAATAGACGTCGAGGACGTTACTATCATAACGGAAATACTATAGCATGGATTGCTGCAGATGCTGCTTTGCGAAGCATAATGAGAGGCAACGGTGGGGGAAGCGGTCTTGGCGGTCATTCATCGGGTGGCTTTGGAGGCTTCTCTGGAGGCGGCGGACACTTTAGTGGTGGCGGCGCCTCGGCTCACTGGTAGATGTCCGGTGGTTGAGTAGGCGAAGCCGTATCGAAACCACATTTTTCGAGGTCTGCGGTGGTTTCGATACACGTCGCTTTGCGACGCACTCAACCACCGTATTTAGCGACGTTTGCTTACAGCGATACGGTCGCCGACTTCATAAAAGGTAGTTTCGAATTCCTGATTAGTCCGGAGGTACTCTGCGTACTTCTGGATTTTTTTTACCAGTTTCTTTGTAGAGTAGTTGTGGGTGAGGGAAAGGTCGTCTACCATGCCGTGGAAGGAAAGGTTGTCGCTTATGATTACTCCGCCTGGGGCCAGATTTTCTTTATACTTCTCAAAAAACTTGATGTACTGGGCTTTTGCGGCGTCTATAAAAATCAGATCAAAAAGGCCTTCAAGGGGGCAGGTAAGGGCATCTGCGTGGATGGCGGTGATGCGGTCTGAAAGTCCTGCGCTCTTAAAGTTTTCTACAGCTTTAAGGTGGCGGTCTATGTCGAGTTCTATCGTAGTTACTTTTATATCGTCTGCAAGGCCTGCAAAGCGGATTGAAGAATAGCCGATGGCAGTTCCTATTTCGAGGATATTTTTGCAGCTGTGTTCTTTGATGTAATCGCAGATAAAATCACAGCCTTCATCCTGCATGATTGGAACTGCCTCTCGGCTTGCATATGCTTTTATTGAAAGTAAATTGTCCATAATCGCCCTGTCGTGTCATGCTGATCCTGAAACAAGTTCAGGATGACGTTTTTGCATCTATAAATAGATTCTGAAACAAGTTCAGCATGACGGTATTGCCTTTAATTCTTTTGCATCTGAATGCGCTTTGTTCGCACATCTTGTAGCAGTGATTTTAGCCCATCTGCGTCCTGTGTTTCAATCAGTTTTTTAAGATTGTCCAGCTGAACTTCAAAGTTTTCTATGTGAGCTACAAGTTTTTCGCGGTTGGCAAGAAAGAGCTCTGTCCAAAGTGGTGCGTTTATCATGGCAATTCGGGTGAGGTCTTCAAAAGAACCGCCGCCAAAACTTGTGATTTCCGGGTCTCCGGCACTTTCTACCATGGCACTTGCCACAACGTGACAAAGCTGTGAAGTAAAGCCAATCTTGTTGTCGTGGGTATCAGCATCAACTTCGGTAATACGGGTAAAGCCCATTCCGTGGATAATTTTACGGAACTTTTCTACGGCAGCTTCGTCCTCGTAACCATCTTTTGGCTTTATCAGAATATAATTGTGATTCAAAAAGTATTCGCCACGAGAGGCAGCAAAGCCTTCTTTTTCGCCGCCTGCCATAGGGTGTCCTAAAATCAGGTGAGCATTTGATGGGCGGATTTCGTCGCGGTCTATGGCAGCTGCCAGATCGTGTTTTACACCGCTTATGTCGGTTATGATTGCTCCGTCTTTAAAATCATTCTTATGCTCGCGGAAAAAGTTCAGGGTTGCGGCCGGGTAGAGGCAGACAAAAACCATGTCAGCCTGGGCCAGCATTTCTTTAGTTTTGTCTGGTGTAAAGGAGAGGTCGATGATTCCTGAAGTCAGGGCGGCAGAAAGTGACTCTTCATTTTTGTCGAGTGCAAAAATTTTTCCGTTCTGGTCATCGCGGCCGATTATGTTTGAGCGGACTGCCTTTGCGACAGAACCGCCCATTATTCCTAATCCTACGATTGCGTAAATCATACCTGGCGTCCATTGATTTCGGCAATTTTTGGAAGAATCTTCATAAGCTGGGCAAACTCTGTCGGGTGCAGAGACTGCTCTCCGTCGCAGAGTGCCTTTTCAGGATTGTTGTGAACTTCGATAATCAAGCCGTCTGTGTTGCAGGCAACTGCTGCCTTTGCAAGTTCCGGTACCATCCAGCGCTGACCACAGGCATGGCTTGGGTCAATGATGATTGGAAGGTGGCTTACCTTGTGAAGGTATGGAACGATGCTTACATCAAGACAGTTTCTTGTGTAGTTATCAAAAGTACGAACTCCGCGTTCACACAAAATAACATCTTCGTTTCCGCTTGCCATAATGTATTCAGCAGACATCAAAAGCTCTTTTACAGTTGCTGCCATACCGCGCTTAAGCAAAATCGGCTTGCCAACTTTTCCCATTTCCTTAAGAAGGTCAAAGTTCTGCATATTACGTGCTCCAATCTGGATAACATCAACATCATCAAAATATTTAAGCTGGCGGATATCCATAAGCTCAGTTACAATAGGAAGTCCTGTTTCTTTTTTTGCAGCTAATAGGAACTGAAGTCCCTGTTCACCAAGGCCCTGAAAGCTGTATGGAGAAGTACGAGGCTTGAAAGCACCGCCGCGGAGAAGTTTTGCTCCTGCAGCCTTTACATCGCGGGCAATTGATACAACCTGTTCTTCAGTTTCAACAGAACAAGGACCTGCAATTACAGGAATTTCTCCGTTACCAAAGCTTGTATTTCCAACCTTGATTACTGAATTATCCGGATGGAAGGTGCGGCTTGCCATTTTATATGGGGCAGATACGCGCTGTACTGTATCAACAAAAGGATTTGCACTTACCATTTCGGTGTCAAGCGAACTTGTGTCGCCGAGAAGTCCGAGAATAGTGAGGTTTTCACCCTTTGATACATGAACTCCAAAGCCTTTCTGCTTCCATGAGTCGATGAATTCTTCCATCTGCTGGTCTGATGTTCCGTGTTTAAGTGTTATGATCATAATGTGCTTTATCCTCCTTAAAGAAAGCCATTAAACAAGTTTGTTAAGGCCCTGAGCGAAGCGTGCCTTGACGAACTTGTGTATCACGGTAATTTGTCCGGCAGGACTCCACAATTAAGAGTTCCCGCTCTTTTACCGTGCACAGCAAAAAAAAAAGGAACTCTTTTCCAGAGTTCCTTGAAATTACCGATTTATATACATCAGCATCTACTTTGCCAGAACTCTGCAAACTTTGTGAGAATACCAGTAATAATAGTATGCGTAAGAGATGTTTTTCATTTGTTTTCTAATGTACTGATGCGTAGAAATTTTGTCAAGGGGAGGAAAGTATGATGACAGGGCTTCCGCATTATAAACGCTTATCCGTAATGTTGGCGCGAAGGAGCGGGACGTGGTTCAAAAACACTCTTTTTGTGGCTGCTGCGAAGCGGCAGTTCAATAGTTTCTATACCACAAAAAGCGTGTAGCGCATTATTGCGCGGTTTTGAATCACGCAACCGAGACTGGGAGCCAAAAATTCGGGATTTTTGTTTATAATGCGGAAGCCCTGTAATAGTTGCGGTAAAGGAGAAAAAATCACGTTAGTGCGTGGAGTGGTGGCGAAGCCAGCGACCGCAGGGAACGAAGTGAACGAGGACGCCGAGGGTTACCGAGCCACGGAAGGCACGACCCGAGCGAAGCGAGGGGAACGCCCAAAGGAGTAAGAAATCTGTTAGTCAAATATTTTAGTGCTGTAGACTTTTATAATTTCTTCTTTTGCGTCCAAAAAAACATCCACTAAG
>JAEDCY010000098.1 GCA_016293915.1 Treponema sp.
TACCAACAGGAAACGCCCATCCCCTACCTAATATATTTCTCATTCTTTATTAAATTTCCAGATGCAGAAATTATATATAAATTTTTAGGAAATTTCTAGATTATTATTTGTAAGCTAACACTATCAAAAAATAATAGTAAAATTTTCTTCGTTTTTTCCTACAAATACAAACTGTATCACATCCTATCAAGCATTAATAAAAAACAAAAACACAACTTTTACCTGCTCCAGTTTATATTTGCCCCCAAAACAAAACATTTCTAGGGGCAAATTTCGCTGAATTTCACCAAAATTCCCGCCTCGATGCTCCCACTCAAAATTTGGAAAAACTCAGATTTTTAGTCATTGTCCTCATCATCATCTTCAAAAAAATAAGAATATCCCAAAAAATCATCCAGGATTCGAACAATATATTCTGCAGCAAGACAAGTAGCGAAAGCTCTCACCCTTTCTTCCTGTGACTTTTCAGCATCTCGTATCATTTCTAACCAGTTTTCGTAAAATGGTACTGCCAAATCATAAAAAAGAATATTCTCTTCTTCTGGATCAAGTGGTTCTACAAAATCTATTAAACTAGAATTAAAGACTTCATTCTTATCCATGCCATTAAGTGCATTTTTCAGCTTTTTACAAAACTCAAGAACTTTCTTATCATCTGCATCTTCTGAATCAATGTAACTGTTTCTGGCAAGGTCTTCCATGTCATCTAAGACTTCATAAAAGTACTGATTAAAAATATTCGAATTATCCATCACTCTATCTCACTAAGTCCTTGTATTTCTTCTTAGCTATCTCAAATGCCTCTGCATCAAACAGAACAATGACAGCATCCATATTATCGGCGAATCGCTGAATGCTACTTACGGCTATATCCAGGGCTTCTGCTTTTGGATAACCATAGACACCTGCTGAAATCAAAGGAAAAGCAATTGATTTGCATTCATTCAAGAGAGCCAAAGCTATCGAGTTTCTATAGCAGCTTTTAAGCAACTCTGCACATTCATCTCTTTGATTTTCATAAAAGACTGGGCCGACTGTGTGCACAATCCATTTAGCCTTTAGATTATATCCTTTGGTGATTTTGGCTTCTCCTGTAGGACAACCTCCAAGAGTTCTGCATTCAGCAAGCAATTCAGAACCTGCTGCACGGTGAATGGCACCATCAACACCTCCACCACCTAAAAGAGAACTGTTTGCTGCGTTTACGATTGCATCCACTTCGTATTTAGTAATATCACCCTGTTCGATTCTTAAACTCATACAAACCTCTAAATCTTACAAAACATCGTCTTCCTGGTTTTCAACTTTTTCCTGATTTATGAATCCATAATCTATAATTAATTGTGTCTTTTTATAACCAGAATAAGCACCCCATAATCGAACGAAATATAAATCATCCTTCAAAGTTACTTTCTTATTTTCTTTATTCCACTTTGCATATAATTGTCTTGAACCCTTTTCCAAAGCATACAACCAATATTGTTCATCTTTGAAAAGACCATTTGAATCTGTCATTTCATCTACTAATTCAGGAGTTCCATAGATTTTCTCAACTCTATCTTTGAATGAGTAAAATTCACGTTTAAGTTCTTCTCCATAATCATTTGTATAGATTTCTTCAGATATTCCCCTGACATAATAAAGACCATGTTCGTCATTAATCCAGGCAATGTAATACTTAAACATAGAATGAGATTTTGTAGGTTCTATTACATAACGGTCATCATTCTCAATTCTTTGAGGTCTCTTTCCTCCACATGCTTCCGTAACTTCTTCAAAAGTCATACCATTAGATAACCCAAATGGACCTGCATAAAGACCAGCAAAAGTTGAGAATAAAACAAAAAATAAGACAAATACTCTTTTCATAAGTAACCTCTCCATATCCAATTATACTTTTTTTCCATCAAATTTTTAAGCTCGTTTCCTTGCTCCATATTCCCTGTAAAAATCTTCTTCCCACAATCCATTATGAGAATCAAAATCGTACAGAGCCTTGTGTGTAACATGATAATAACCACAGTCTTTACAGTAATATTTACGGCGTGGAATGTTTTTTGAATTACTATGGTCTGCTTTTATCCAATGATGATTTCCTGCATGTACATGTTTTCTGCAATTGTTAATAACCACACCAGCTTCTCTTTCCGTGTAACAAACTTTTCCTGTGTTAACGCAAGTAATGTTAATTCCTTCAACTGTCTTCATAGCAACCCCCTTCTACAGCTTTCTATGATTCATTATAAACTGCAAGGGTGCCAAAAATTGACACAGTTAAAAAATTTTCGACTATCTATTTATTACATCTATCTCGCAGTGCGGTCGAACTTCTCCAGCGTGGAAGTCTTGAACTTGGAACAT
>JAEDCY010000099.1 GCA_016293915.1 Treponema sp.
TCAGGCTTAAAGAAACCAAACATAGAATTATCAGCTTTTTCTTTTAAACCAACTTCTTCGAATATTGTTTCTTCATTAATGCTGCGAATCATATCACTGCTGAATAATTCATCTTCTTTATTAGTATTTGTTATATAATTTTCGAAAACAAACTTTGCATTAAGTTCAAGGATTTGAATAGGAGCCAGCAGCTTAAATGCATAATATTGCATCAGATCTAACTGCACTGTTCCACTGAAAATAATATTTTTCTTTTTTTCTTCTGAAACAGAGTATTTTTGTGGAAAGAGAAAGGCATTGCCGATTTTTCTGAAATTGTATTCCTGTATAAAATTCTGATAAGCCTTCTGATATGCAAACTGCTTAACAACATCCTGTATACCAGGCTGGTTATAAATCTTATTGCTTTCTTCTTTGGGGGTTATCATGTAGTATTTTCCGTCAAGAATGTAAAAGCCTTTAGATTCAGAATCTATTGTAATAATATCTGGTTCAAGCGTTTCAGTTGTTTCAAGAGCCTTGTCATTAATTTCCCATCTTGCTTTTTCAATTAAATCTATGATTTTTTGCTTGTCATCAAAAATTGTATTTGTAATATCCGGGAGCTTTCCTTGTTTCTTCAAATCTCGAATTTTTGTATCAAGAACATTCCCAAATATTTCAGCACATGCCTTTTCCCAAACAAGGTTAAAAGATGTTGTTCCCAAAAGTTCCAGATTCAGATTTGTATCATTACCATACTCACTTTCAACAAATGCGTATAAGGTCTTAAGCAAAGTCTGCCTGTGTGTAATAAACTGATTGCCAAGTTCGCTCGAAATTCTGTTTAAGATATATTCTTTTTCGCCAAAATCTTCCAGCTTACTTTCTGCAAATTCAACCGAAGAAAGTCCGAATATATCAAGGAGTCCTGTTGTTTCAAGATCCGAAGAACATTCATTTAAGATGCATTTGTGAAGCTGACGAAAATAATCAGAATCGTTATCCAGATTACGACGTGTGAATATTTCGACGTAATAAGGGACTCCGTCCTGCATTATTGCCATATTCTGTTCTACAGTTTTGTCAAAAAGATATTCACCTTCGCCGTTAATTTCTATAATTTCTTCCTGGTTTGTATACAAATCGTGAATGAAATAATCGTGCAAAAGGAATAATGCAGCTTCAAGTTTATTAAACTGCTTTTTATCATCATCACCATTGTATAAAGATACATCTTGAGTCTTATTTGTATTGTATTTTTCAAGAGCTTTCAAGGCCAAGATTAATGATTCTTCCTTTACTTTGGTGTCGTCAATATCAACATACTTAGGATAACACTTGATAACTACATTACCTAAAAGTACAATTCCAACAAACTTGAAAACAAAAACTGTATCTAATGAATCTGTTTTTACATCTGCAAATATCAGGTCCTGGTCACTAAGGTTTTCATAATCCTGCAACCCAGATTTACAAGCCCGTAAAATATTATAAGATTTCATGGTCCGTATTAAATCTTTTACAAGCCTATCATCTGAAATTTTAAGAGAATCTTTTATTTCATCAAAATTATAAGGATGCTGTTCCCTAAAAAAAGCAGAGTAAACGTTGTTCCCCATAAAAACCTATTCTTTTACGAGCTGGAAAGAATTTCCAAAAATTGCAGTTCCACGAGTCTTAAAATCTTCACAAACTTTTGAGAAAGTAAGTTCATTCTGGTCTATTCCTGCAAACAGTTTTTTCTGATGCATTTTTCCGGCATCTTCAAAAAGATACATAAGAACTTTACTGTTGAAGGCGTTGAAGAATTCATCTGGATTTGAAGTTGCATTCTTGAACACTTCTCCAGAAATAAAGAATGGGCCAAGGAGTTTATCTTCATTTACCTTACATTCTTTTAGTAGCATGTTGTTAATAGATTTTCTTAAGATGTTCCATTTTATTATTTTGGCATCACCATTTATAATTGGTAAATCTTCGATAGCAATCTTTTTCTCATTGGCATTTATACTAAGATAAGTAAATTCCCAGCGGCGTTTAAATGCTGTATCCATTGGGAATACTCCCTGGTCAGCACTATTCATTGTTGCCCAGATATACATATTATTTGGAATTTTAATTGATGTGTAATTTTCTTTTGTTCCACCAAGTTCCCTGGCAAGATATCGTCTTACATCTTCGCTTGCCTGAATTTCATATACGCTGTCACCTTCATCAGTACGGTCTAGCAACTGGAACATATCTCCAAATACTGCAGCAACTTTTGCACGGTTAATTTCTTCCACAATAAGAAGGAATTTTTCTGCAGAGTCTCCGTTCTTTCCGCTTTCAAGTGC
>JAEDCY010000020.1 GCA_016293915.1 Treponema sp.
ATTCCGAAACAAGTTCGGAATGACACTAGGAAGTAAACTTATTGGTCATCCCCATGTTCTAGATTCCGAAATGAATTCGGGATGACATTCTTAGGAGAATACAATGGCATTAACAACAGACATTAAATCACTTTTACCACACCGCGAACCTTTTTTGTTCGTAGACGCAATTATTTCTGCTGATGAAAAAGGCTGTGTTTGTGAACATACATTTACAGAAAATGAGTTTTTCTTTAAGGGACACTTTCCTGAGTACCCTGTAGTTCCTGGAGTAATCCTTTGCGAAACAATGGCACAGGCAGGTGGAGCTGCTTTGCGTTACCTCAACATTGTTCCTGGTAATGCACTTTTCTTCTTTGCTACTCTGGACAAGGTAAAGTTCCGCAATCAGGTTCGCCCTGGTGATAAGGTTCGCATGGAAATTGAGTTCCTCCGAAACAGTCCAAAAATGATTAAACAAGCTGGCAAAGCCTACGTAGGCGACACTCTCTGCGCCGAGGCCGAGTGGATGTGCCTAGTCGGATCTGCGCAGTAGCGCAGTCCGACGAAGTAAAATAACTTCCTTACAACACCAGACGCCGAAGGCGACTGATGTGTTTAGTTGGCGAAGCCAACTAAACACATCAGCGAGCAGAGTGGAATCGCAGTGCGCGCGAGCACACACGTATAAAAAATTCCATGCAGATGGCGGCGGGCTTGCCCGACGCATGTGCCTCGTCTATATTTTTATAAAAAAACATAAAACCTATTGACAAGGTAGGTAAATAAACATATATTACTCCAATAAAATTAAAACCTACTATCATACTAGGTAATTAAAGGAGTACACTATGAAAAAGAACACAATTGTAAAAGCATTGGCATTTGCTCTAGCATTTTCTGCCATATCACCACTTTCTGCAAAACCTAAAACAGGACGCACCGTTGCAGAAATCAAAAAGTCTAAGACAATCAAAATTGCTGTATTCAGCGACAAAAAGCCATTTGGTTATGTTGATGAAAATGGTGAATACCAGGGGTATGATGTTTACTTTGGAAACCGCATTGCAAAAGATCTCGGTGTAAAGGTAAAATATGTTCCTGTTGAAGCTGCTGCCCGCGTAGAAGTTCTTGCTACAGGAAAAGTTGACCTTGTACTTGCTAACTTTACAGTAACACCAGAGCGTGCCGAAAAGGTTGATTTTGCACTTCCTTATATGAAGGTAGCTTTGGGAATTGTTTCTCCAAAATCTGCATTGATTACAGACCCAAGCCAGCTTAATGGAAAGACTTTGATTATTGCAAAGGGAACAACTGCAGAAAGCTATTTTTCTAAGAATTATCCTAAAATTAATCTTTTGAAGTTCGATCAGTATTCAGAAGCCTATAATGCACTTCTTGATGGACGTGGAGATGGGCTTTCTACAGATAATACTGAAGTTCTTGCCTGGGCTATTGAAAATCCAAACTTTGCTGTAGGAGCCGGCGCTGATTCTATAGGAAATCTTGATGCAATTGCACCTGCTGTTCAGAAGGGTAATAAAGATCTTCTTGACTGGCTCAACAACGAAATCAAAGAGCTTGGAAAAGAGAATTTCTTCCATGCAGACTACGAAGCAACTTTGCGTGAAGTATATGGAAAAGATTCTGATGCAGATAGTCTTGTTGTAGAAGGCGTAAATCTGTAAAATAATGAGCCCCTAAACCCTGAAAAATATTCAGGGGTGGGGTGACTTACAGAAGTCATGGTGAACTTTTTTAAGCATCTCATTTTTTTGGGATTTTCTATGGATTTTGATTTTATAAAAGAAGTAATTCCGCTTTATGTGGAAGCAACCTGGCTCACACTGCGAATCGGCTTCATCGGAATAATACTTTCGTTCATAACAGGGATTTTCTGCGCGGTTGTCCGCTACTGGAAAATCCCTGTTCTTAATGTAATTGTGCGAGTGTACACAGAAATCTCTCGCAATACACCGCTTTTAATTCAGTTATTCTTTTTATACTTTGCATTGCCGCGTCTCGGCGTAAAGTTGAGCGGGGAGCAGTGTGGTATTATCGGCCTTACTTTTTTGGGTGGCTCTTACATGGCAGAAACAGTACGCAGTTCCCTTGAAACAGTCGGCAGACCACAGCTCGAAAGCGGTATGTGTGTCGGCTTAAATAAAATCCAGCTTGTACGTTATGTGGTTTTACCACAGGCACTTTCGGTTTCTGTTCCCGGCTTAGTTGCAAATATCATCTTCCTGTTAAAGGAGACTTCGGTTTTCAGTGCGGTTGCTCTTGCTGATTTAATGTATGTTGCAAAAGATTTAATTGGACTTTATTACAAAACAGAAGAATCACTTTTCCTTCTTGTTATTGCTTATTTTATTATTCTTCTTCCGATTTCGCTTTTATCCAGATTTATAGAAAAGAGGTTGCGTTATGGACAGTTCGGAAATTCTTAATGCCTTGAGCACAGCCTTCAGCGTTCTCTTTAAGGGTAAAAACTTTGTACGTCTGCTCGGCGGGCTCGGAGTTACAATCTGGATTGCAGCACTTTCTGTTGCGCTTTCTTTGGTGCTCGGTTTTTTGTTTGGTATTGTGATGAATATAAAGAACCGCGCTGTAAAAGTAGTCTGCGGAATCTATCTTGAATTTATGAGAATCATGCCTCAGATGGTTTTGCTCTTTCTCGCATATTTTGGAATTACCCATGCCTTTGGAATTTCAATTTCGGGAGAAGCAGCTTCGGTAATTGTTTTTACTCTCTGGGGAACTGCAGAAATGGGAGACCTCGTGCGGGGTGCGCTTCAATCGATTCCTCTTCATCAGTATGAAACCGGCCGGGCAATCGGGCTTACAGAGCGTCAGATTTTCTTTTATATAATTATTCCTCAGACGGTAAAAAGACTTGTTCCTTTAAGTATGAATCTGATTACCAGAATGATAAAAACTACTTCGCTTGTTGTTTTTGTCGGCGTAATAGAAGTCGTAAAAATCGGGCAGCAGATTATAGAAGCAAACAGACTTACAATTCCAACTGCATCGATTGCGGTTTACGGATTAATATTTTTTATGTATTTTATTGTCTGCTGGCCTCTTTCTCTTGCAGCAGACAAAATTGAGAAGAAACAGAGAGGATAAAATATGGCACTTTTGAAAATCAATAATCTTGTAAAATCATATAAAGAAGCCGGTGGAATTTTAAAGGGTGTTTCTCTTGATGTTCATAAGGGAGAAGTAATTGTAATCCTCGGTCCGTCTGGCTGTGGAAAATCAACCTTGCTTCGCTGTATCAACGGGCTTGAATCAATTCAGGGAGGAGAGATTCTTCTTGATGGGGAAGTGATTTCAAACCGTAAAAATGATATGCATCTTATCCGCCAGAAAATAGGAATGGTTTTCCAGAGTTATGATTTGTTTCCTAATCTTACTGTTCTTAAAAATATTCTGCTTGGACCTGTTAAAGCTCAAAAGCGTGATAAAGCAGAGGTAACTGCGCAGGCAGAAAAACTTCTGGAACGCGTTGGTCTTTTAGACAGAAAAGATTCTTATCCTCGTCAACTTTCCGGCGGACAGAAGCAGCGTGTTGCAATTGTCCGAGCTCTTTGTATGAATCCGGAAATCCTTCTTTTTGATGAAGTAACTGCTGCCCTTGACCCGGAAATGGTTCGCGAAGTTCTCGATGTTATGATGGATCTTGCAAAAGAAGGCCGCACAATGCTGATTGTAACGCATCAGCTTGAGTTTGCCCGTGCAGTTGCAGACCGTATTGTCTTTATTGATGAAGGTGTAATTGTTGAAGAAGCAAAGCCTGAAGAATTCTTTACAAATCCAAAAACAGAACGCGCTAAAAAATTCCTTGATGCCTTTAAGTTTGAAAAACGTGTTACCTATGCGGAGATGATTTAGTAAATGATTGCTTCGTCGCTTCGGGTGTGCTGTGTCGCGTTGAAATTTAATCAAAATAGGTTTACAATATATCCGGGTGGAATTATATAGTGAATCAGTTTTTCAAACCTAAGCAGACTGTTTTCTTTTTTATCTGCTGTGCAATATGTCTGCTTGTGCTTCTTTTTACCTATGCAAAACTTTCTCTTCAACCTGTAACTCCAGTCGCTCAGAATTTACCTGCGGTTGAGCGTGGTTCTATCGTTGACCGGTCTGGCTTTCCTCTGGCCGTTCAGACAAATTTTTATCATGTGGGAGTTTCTGTAAAAAACTTAAGGGACAGCGAAAAACTGAAAAATCGTTTTGCTAATGATGTTGCGCCACTTCTCGAAATGCTTCCGGAAGATGTTCTTGATATAATAGATACAAATAAAAGTTTTGTTTATCTTAAAAAAAAGATTACGCAGACAATGTATGAACCTCTCAAACAGCTTACTGATGAGAAGGGCTACAATTTTATAAGCTATGAAAAAATACCGGGAAGAAATTATCCGAATCATGCGCTTGCTTCTCAGCTTATTGGTTACATGGGTGATGACGGGCGAGGCCTTGCAGGAATTGAGTTTTCTCAGCAGAGCGTGCTTGCACCAAGCGGTACAGATGAAAATGGGGAAGCTCTTCAGGGAAAAAATATTTTTTTGAGTATAGATGCAAACCTTCAGTATAAGCTTGAACAGATTGCTCATAAAACTATGAACGAAACTCAGGCCGAAAGTATGATGCTTGTTGCTGCTGACTGTACAACAGGCGAAGTCCTTTCTTATATAAGTCTTCCTTCTGCTGATTTGAATGAATATGGTTCATCGCTTATCGAATCTAAAATAGATCGGCCGGCTATGACGGCTTATGAGCCGGGTTCCGTTTTCAAAATCTTTACCGTGGGAATCGTTTACGATGAACACGGCATTTCGCCAAACGATTCATTCTTATGTGATGGAATGTACGAAAAACGAATTGCCGGTGGCGAAACAATCAGAATTAAGTGTCTTGAGCATCACGGCTGGTGTACACCAAAAGACGGTCTCCGTTATTCCTGCAACGATGTTCTGGGGCAGATAAGTGACAGAATTGGTGAAGATGAATTTATGGCCAGAATCCGTATGCTTGGTTTTGGAAAGAAAACTGGTGTAGAACTTCCTGGTGAAACATCTGGTTCTGTAAAAGATACTTCAAGTACTCTCTGGTCTGCACGATCTAAACCGACTATTGCAATTGGTCAGGAAATCAGTGTTTCTGCTTTGCAGATGGTGCAGGCTGCAACTTCTATTGGTAACGGTGGTGTTCCTGTTCAGCTTACTTTTATTCATAAAATTACAAATAAAGACGGAACTGTTTATTATGAGCATGAGCCTCAGTTGAAAAACAGAGTTTTTTCTAAGAATACAGCAGATTATATTCTCAGCTGTATGGAAACAACTGCAAAAAGCGGAACCGGTTCACGTGCAAATCTTCGCGATGTTGATATCGGTGTAAAAACAGGTACTGCTCAAATGGCAGATAAGGAACACGGCGGTTACAGCGATACAGACTTCCTTTCCAGCTGTATTGCAATTTTCCCTGTCGATGAACCTCAGATTGTTTTGTATATCGTAGTTGAGAAAGCAAAGGGTGAAACTTACGGTGGACGAATCGTTGCCCCTGTAATAGGCGAAGCCGCAGATATTATCATTGACCATTTAGGAATGAGCCGCGGCGGTGCTGCTTCTCTTGAGCATAGCGGTGTAATTACAATTTCTTCTTCTCGTGGAGTAGAAGTTGGTTCTGTTGTTCCGGATTTTACCGGTAAATCAAAGCGCGAACTTTTGCCTCTCATGGAACGTACTGACATTAAACTCAATATCAACGGAAGCGGCTGGGTTACCAGTCAGAGCCCGGAACCTGGAACCCCAGTTACGGAGAATATGGTAATTGAACTCAATCTGGAATAATAATTACACCGCATTCAAAAGCAGATTCCCCCAGTTAGCTTCAATCACCGGCTCACAAGCTGTTCCCCCGGAAAACTTCTGGAAATTAGAAAATGCAAAAAATGGAATGATAACTGCAAGCGAGGCAGGGGAGGCAGGCGGTGTGTCTGTAAGGCTTCACTCGGCTTATAATCCAGAACGGGAAGCTTCTGGCGTTGTAGGCCGCGACGAAGTTTTTGAAAAATCTGCTATTGTTTTTTACGGTTTTGGACTAGGTTACCATGTAATTGAGTGTGCAAAAAAAATTCTTTCTGAAAAAAAGCCTAACCGCCTTGTTTTGATTGAGCCTGATATTCAGCATTTTTTTGCTGCAATGAGCCTTATTGACTGGACTCCGGTTTTTGAAGTTGAAAAACTTGTGATTCTTGTGGGCGCGACGGCTGAATCGGTTTTACCCCTTCTCGAAGACAGCACGCGCGTAAACATTGGAGAAAGTGGGGTTTCTGATTCCTATTTTTTTGATATTCCGGCATTTACTGCGCATGCAGCTTCTTATTTTGATACGGTTCGTTCTATTGTAAAGCGTAATCAGCGTAAGAACGAAATAAACGCTGCAACCTTAAAAAAGTTTGGCCGGTTATGGTGCCGTAACAGTATCAAAAATATTTCACAGCTGCAAAAGCTTGCAGGTCTAACCGGGTTTGAGAATAAGGTAAAGAATCTGCCCTTTTTGATTCTGGGGGCAGGACCTTCTCTTGAATCAATTCTTCCATATATAAAGGAAGTAGCTTCGCGTACTGTTACAGTGTGTGTTGAAACTGCTCTTCATACACTTTTACGAGCCGAAGTCCAACCTGATTTTATTATTCTTACAGACCCTCAGTTCTGGGCTTACCGGCACATTGCAGGGCTGCATGCGGAAGAAAGTTTTTTGATAACGGAGGTTTCGGCCTATCCGTCTGTTTTCCGCTTTCCCTGCCGTAAAATCTTTTTATGTGCTTCACAGTTTCCGATTGGTCAGTATTTTGAAAAAAAACTTGGCTTAACCCCCGGCAATCTTGGAACAGGCGGTTCTGTTGCTTCTAGCGCCTGGAACTTTGCTCATTTTTGCGGGGCCAGCGAGATTTTTACAGCAGGGCTTGATATGGCCTTCCCTGAAAAGCAGACTCACATCAAAGGAAGCTCTGCAGAACAGACCTGGCATACACTTTCCAGCCGTATTACCACACCTGAAAAATTTACTTCGGCAACTTTATTCAGTGCAAATGCCGTTGCTGCCAAAGACTATACTGGCCGCCCGGTTCTTACCGATAGCCGTATGAAAATGTTTGCCTGGTGGTTTGAATCCCGTCTTTCAGGATGTCCGGAAACTAAAACCTATACACTCAGTCCGCAGGGGCTTGCAGTTCCAGGAATTCAAAATGCAGAGCTCTCAAGCCTTCTTTCCAGGCCGGAAATAATAGAAAATAAAAGAAGCTTTCTTTCTGCAGCAGCACAAATTCCACCTTTATGTGCTTCTGATTCTAAAAAAAATGAGCTTGCAGAGCTTGTTTTTCGCTTTCCTGATGAAGCTTTCCTTTCACAATATCCTTTTTTACGTGAATATCTCTAAGAATAATTCTAAACAGAACCCGGTTTTTTTCCGATACTTGAAGCATGGAAATAATAAGTTACGTTCAGGACAATTCCCGTGCCAGAAGTTTCAGAACTCTGAAAACCTTCAGCCTGCCGGAATTGCAGTTCAGGCATAAAGAAAGAAGTAGAAGTGCTTCTCTTACAACAAATATTTTTTCAACTGAACTCAAAAGTTTTGGAGCTCAGAAAGTTCGAAGTGATTTTTCTATTCGTACTTTTTTTAAAACTGTTGGCGGAAATGTTTCTGATGCAGCCTCATATCTTATTGAAAATATAAAGATGATTGGAATAATTACAGCAATCGCAATTGCCTTTTCTGCAATTTTGTTTGTAAGTCTTTCACTTGTAAATCATCATAAAAATCATACAGGTCCTCTTAAACTTCAGATTGAAGGCTCGGAAGATATTGAAGCTTTAAATAAACTTATGGCAAACTTTGCGCTGGAAGGAAAAATCGATTATGATGAGACAGGAAATCTTCTTGATGTTGATATTCCTTCTGTAAAGCCAGTTTTTACTCAGCCGGTTACTTTCCAGACATACAAAGTTCGTTCTGGAGATACAATTAGTGGCATTGCAAAAAAGTTTGGTCTTACAAATATTTCAACACTTATTTCAGTAAATGATATTGGAAATGTAAGACAGCTTGCGGCAGGTCAGAAGCTTAAGATTCCTTCAATCGATGGAATCGTTTATACAGTAAAAAAAGGGGATTCGCTGAGTACAATTACCGGAAAGTATAAAATCAGCCTTGAACAACTGCTTGATGTAAATGAACTTACAAGCGAAACTCTTACTGCAGGCCAACAGCTCTTTCTTCCGGGGGCGGCAATGGATGCAAACTCTCTTCGTAATGCAATGGGAGAACTTTTCCGTATGCCGATTGCTGCAAAGTTCCGCTGGTCTTCTCCTTATGGTTATAGAATTGATCCTATTGCAGGCGTAAAATCTTTCCATACAGGAACTGATATGGCATGCCCGACAGGAACTCCAATTCTTGCTGCAATGAGCGGTAAGGTAACTACAACCGGAATAAACCGTGTTTATGGAAATTATGTAATTATTGATCATGGTAATGGATATCAGACTTTGTATGCTCACATGTCCAAAATTATTGCAAGTAAAGGACAGTGGGTAAGTCAGGGAACAAGAATCGGACTTGTTGGTTCAACAGGTTATTCAACAGGTCCGCATCTTCACTTTACCGTATATAAAAAAGGAAAATTAGTAGATCCGATGACTGTTTTGAAGTAGCCTATAATCGAAGAACCGTTAAAAAATGGGCTGCGACAGCGGGCCATTTTAGGTTCATCGAAAAAATGGCTCAGAGGCAAGCTGTGCTTGCCGACTTTAAATATGAGAGGTTAATTATGTGTATCTGCAGTGGCTGTGGCAAATTGATTGACAACAAATTTTATTACTGTCCATGGTGTGGTTATTCTCGTATGGAAGCTGAAAAGCAGGAAAGCGCAGAATTGCGTTATGCGAAATTTAAGGAAAAACAATTTCAAAAGCGTTATAATCAGTTAGAGAAGATGGAAGAGCAGCTTGATGACCTTGAGCATGAGCTTTCTATCCTCGTTCTTAGCGCGGAGATGCATAAATGAAAAAAACAGGTATTCTGTGTCTTTTGTTCAGTCTTTTTACTTTCTCACTGGCTGCCGGAACTTCTTTTGGAAATCCGGATTTGAATCTTAACGATGAAATTCTTTTTACAGTTCGTCATAATATGGTGGGAACAAGCCCCTATAAATCACTTTTTTATGCAGCCTTGAAAGATGGAAAAACTGAAAAAGCACCTGAAGTAATTACCTGCTACCCGGAACAGATGGAACTTCTTTCTGGTGGAGATGAACTTCAGATTCGCAATAGATACGGAATTGCCCGCTATTCAAAAAAAGACGGCTCAATCACATGGGTAGAAAAGAGCGAAGAAATGCCGGAAAATATTGTACCGGTTGTACCTTACGCTGCAAGCCCGGATGGAAAATATTTTTGCCGTATAGAGAGAACTTCAATTTACTCTGGAAATCTAACACTTGTAAGTACACAGAGTGGAAAGAGTAGTGTTCTTTGCGAAGGGGTTTTAAACTCTTATGAAAATCTCCCTGTAAAATGGGCACCAGACAGTTCCGTTTTGATTTACGAAAAAAACGGTGCAGTTTATTTTTGTAATCCGGATGCAGTTTTGCGCGGAGTTGAAATTGATGAACGCTATAGAAAAATAGGACGTGGTTCTATCAACTCGGTTCACTGGGCTTCTTCAAAATATCTTGCTTATGTAGATGACTATCTTCTTTATAAAATAAATACTAAGGAATTGTACACATTGGGCCTTTATTCAGGAATCATAGGGCAGGGAAAGCCGATGGGGCGCCTTCCATTCCAGTTCAATCCGCTTACAGATAAATTCTCATGCAACAGCGAGGCAACTTCTGTCGTAGTAACACAGAACGGCAGACTCTTTACATATCTTGTTGTGCGAAGTGCCTCTTGTGATTATATGGATGTTATTTATTCACGCCCGTACACAGAATCAAATGCATCTCTTGTTGCTTCTTATGTTTTCTGGAATGCAGCGGGAAAGCCTGTGCTCTGGCAGGAAAAACTTCCTTTTGATGGAATTAAAGAGCACGGCTCTGTATATATTCTCGATACCCAGCCTCAGCACGTTCTTGAAATTGAAGATTCGGGACGACCTTTTGTTTGTCCTAATGGAACAAAGGTTGCTTTCTTTGCAGGCTCTACCGTTTATATTTATGATATGAATACCTGGAAACGACTTGCAGTTCTTGGTGGTGAAAAAGTTGTTTCTGCAATCTGGACTGATGATACAAATCTGTTTGTTGGTGGAGAAAAGAGTATACGTAAATGGAATATTTATGCCAACAAATTTGAAACAATAACCCTTTCTTCTGTTTCTGCAGGATATTGGGATACAAGTGACTATTCAATTATTGCAGATACAGGCAGTTCAAATTACTACAGATTTGATACAAAAAAGAAAATCTGGTCTAAAACAGAAATTACAACTTCGTTTGAACCTGTAAAACAGAATGGACGCTACCGTGTTTTTGTTGGTACGACTCCTAATAAAAATTATGATAATGCTCTATATGTACGTTCTTTGAGTAAAAAAGCCATAACAATTCCATTATATAAGGAAAGCACCCGTAAAGCTCCTGAAAGAAAGAAGGTTGCTCTTGCCTTTGAGCTTTATGATAATGCAGATGGTCTTCCTCAAATCCTTTCTGAACTTAAGAAATTTAATGCAAAAGGCAGCTTCTTTATTAATGGTGAGTTTATCCGCCGTTATCCGGCAGAAACAACACAGATTGTAAATAACGGTCATTTGTGTGCATCAATGTTCTTCACAACTGCAGATCTTACTGAAAACAGTTTTGTAATTAATGAAGATTTTGTACGTCGTGGCCTTGCCAGAAATGAAGATGAGTTTTATGCCTGTACGGGAACCGAACTTACTTTGTTCTGGCATGCTCCTTATTATGCAGTAACACCAGAACTAATTACTTATGGTGAAAATGCAGGTTATACTTATATAACACCATGCAGTGAGGTTTCTGAATTTACAAATCCGGATATGGATCCTGAAAAGCTGATTAAGAGATTCTGTCTGGGCCTTGAAAAGTCAGGTGGTGGTGTAGTTTCTGTAGTTGGTGGATTTTCACAGAGCAATCATTCACGCCCATTGTATAAGTATGTTGCGCTTTTAATCAGTGCTCTGCTGGATAGCGGATATGAACTTGTGGATTTGAATTCTCTGTAAGGCTAAAATAGCAGAACCGTTAAAAAACGAGTTGCGACAGCAAGTCGTTTTAGGTTCTACACAAAAATACCTCAGAGGCGAGACTTGCGAGCCGACTCATTTAGGGAGTCTGTTCACGTTACACATCTTCGTCCTGGAAACGAGCGCGATAAGAACTGTAGCCGTCTTCTTCTTCGACATCATCGTAAGGTTCGTCTACGTCCTCTTCTTCTTTAAAAACGTCGTCGTAATATAAATCTGCATCATCATCGAATTCATCAAGAGCTTCGTCATCTTCTTCGTAGTCGTCGAAGTCATCCTCAAAATCTTCATCATAATCATCGTCGAAATCATCGCCGTATGAAAAGGACATAGTCAATTCTTCAAAATCTGAATCAGCAGACATAAAAACCCCGCATCGTTTTTGCTCTGATTATAAACTCACTTTTCCTTAATATAAATCATAAGGCCTAAAATGTAAATAGAATTTCAGGAGATTCTCCAAGGCTTCCGCATTATTGCGCGGTTCATTGATAAATTATTGAATGAATTGAAAACTTTTTCGATTTGAACAAATATACGGAGATTCAAATTTCATTCTCGGAGTGGAAAAAAAGATTGGACGATTAAACTAAAAATCTCCAGCTGTGGGACGCAGGCAAAAAGCGATAAGGGGGAACCGCCAGCGGCCGTGCGAGCGAAAGGCGGGGGATACCTTGTCGTTTTTGCCGTCGCTGGGATCCGCAGATGGAGATTTTTTATTTTAAGTGTACAAATCGAAAAAGTTTGACTACTCGTTAAAGTAGGGTATAATTATATTAATGGAACGTGAAATTTCTGGCTGGGCGTATGCCAAAGTAAATTTTGGTCTTAGGGTTCTTCCCGGGCGTGCAGACGGATTTCACGGCATTGAGAGTATTTTCCAGACGGTTGATTTATATGATGAACTGACTTTGACGACAGTAGCACAAAAAGGCTGCTTCGTGCATTGCTCTTCCATGAAACTGCCTGAGAACAATACTCTTACAAAAGCATACAATACATTTTGTAAAGTAACCGGTTGCGTAGTTCCGGGCCTTGAGATTGATCTTAAGAAGGGAATTCCTTCAGGTGGAGGTCTTGGCGGTGGTTCTTCTGATGCGGCGGCTCTTGTAAGAATGCTTGAAAGGCTTTGTGATGTGAGATTATCTGACAGTGAACTGGATGATATTGCTGCCGAGACAGGAAGCGATGTCTTTTTCTTTATGCACTGCGATGAACAAGGACGGGGCTGTGCTCTGGTTTCTGGTCGTGGTGAGAATGTAGAGAAAATCCATGGGCGAGATGATCTTTTCCTGGTTTTAATTTTTCCAGAGGTAAGCTCTTCCACAAAAGAAGCGTATGCTTTAGTGGATGAGGCTTTTGCTCGTGGAAAATTTTTGGTAAGTCCTGAATTTGATGAGCTAGAGCTGGTTTACAGAAAGCCGCCGGAAAACTGGACTTTTATTAATACTTTTACGCCCGTTATTTCTGAAAAATATACGCAGATTGGGCGTGCAATTGAGGCGTTGAAATCTCTGAACTGTAATTATGCTGAAATGTCAGGCTCGGGGTCTACAGTTTTTGGGGTGTTCACTTCCAGGCAAGAAGCTGAATCTGCAGTTGAAAAACTGTCTGATTCTTGGAACTGTAAATTGGCGCGGACTGTATAAAAGTATAGTTTGCATCGTAATTTTGCGGAGGTTTATTTATGCAGATTACCGAATTGAGAATAAGAAAGGTTGAGGACGAAGGTAAGCTCCGTGCTTACGTAACAGTTACTTTTGATAACTGCTTTGTTGTTCACAATGTAAAAATTATCGAAGGCAAAAGCGGCCTGTTCATAGCAATGCCAAGCCGAAAAACTGCCAACGGGGAATACAAGGATGTAGCCCATCCAATCAGCCCGGAGTTCCGTACCGAACTGCAGGACAAGATTCTTGCAGAATATAATGCCGGTCACGTTGAAACAGGTACTTCCCCAGACGACTAAAATATTATATAATAGATGACATCTTTGGGTCGTCGGCAAGCGGTAAGCCAACGGCTTTTGGTGCCGTCATTCCACAGGTTCGAATCCTGTCGACCCAGAAAATAAAAGAGTTCTCTGAAAATTCAGGGAACTCTTTTATTTTCTGGGTACGAACTCAGAGTTTTTAATGCCTAACAGGAGATTAAAAGAGTTCAGAGTTCTAGATATGAGACGCAGACAGGATTCGAAGCGGAGTGAGCGAAAGCGAAATTGAGAGCAGTGCGGAGCAATTCCGGGGTTGAGTGCACAGGAGGTGCACGACCGTCGCGGCGAATCCTGTCGACCCAGAGTTTACTGAAAATATTGAAAGCTCGGCCGCCACGGAAAAATAAAATATGAACATGAATTAAATCGGCTAAAAATTTAAAATACTGAAACATGTATAAAAATATTTGGAATTTATTTTATTACAGTATATTTCTCAAAGTTTTCATTAATAACTTCAGAAATAGAAGAAATAATTTGCTTCCTTAAATTATCAGAATCAATTAATTCTAAAGATTTTTTATCAAATAGATCTAAACAATCAACATTCAATGCGCTGGCGATTTTTTCTAACATTTGAAGTGAGGGAAAGTTTTTGCCCACTTCAATTAATGCAATATAATTTGGTGCAGTTCCCGCTTTTTCAGCTAAGGCTGCTTGAGAAAGGCCTTCTATTTTACGATATAGTTTCATATTTTTAGCAAGACAACTTTGCAACCTGTTCATCGAATTTCACCAAAACATAGAATATATTAATTTATAGTTTTACATATCCTTCAGTTATTGACAATTTATTTACAATTATGTAAGAGGTGTCTTTATGAAGAATTGTATAAAGTGTAATGCAGAAGTTGAAGATGATGTTAAATTCTGTCCAAAATGTGGAGCAACACAAGACCCGCAAAAAGAATTACAGGAAAAAAAAGAAGAAACTCCTGCGGTTCGTCGTTGTAAAGGCTGTGGCGAGGAAATTTCAAGTGATTTAATCTTTTGTCCGAAATGTGGTGTTAGACAAAACTCTACAACAGATAGAAAAGAAAATATAGATAAAATGATAGCTAATGCTGCATCAGTTACAGATGATGTTTCAAGTGTAGTATCTGATGCATATTCTCTTGTAAAATTTGGAAAGAAAGTTGGAAAATCTGCAACAAAGGTTGCTGGTCAAAGTCTGGTTAATGCTCAGGAAAAAACAAATCAAAAACGAGAAGAAGAAAACGAGAGAATTGAATTCATAAAAGGGTTTACATTTTCGAATGATCCTTTAGAAATACAGGAACAGCTTACTCAGATGTTCGAAGTACAGAAGCAACTCAGTACATTCAACGGAACATATAAAAAATGGCACAAAGAAAAATGGAAGCAGCCATTGTTGTCTTGAAGAAAAACAAATGTAAAAAAGAAGCTAAAGAATGGAAAAAAATGATAGAAACTCCTTCCCAAAAATTAGGCCGTACAATAAAAACAATAATTCTTATTGTGATTATTCTACTTGTGCTTTATGGAATTATTCAGACAATTTCTACAGTTGGTACAATTGGAAAATTTGCAGGTAGTGTAAATAATCAGTCTCAGTCATCAAGTGAAAACATAGATGATAATACAAATAAAGAATTGGATGAAGACGAATTAGTAAATGAAATTATAAAAAGTGCAATAAATGATTTATTGTAATAAATAATGGAGGAAGAAAAACTAAGAGTGAAAATTTAGATGCTTCACCAAAAAGTAGAGGAAAAGCTTTATTGTTTGTGATTTTGCTTGGTGGATTGGGGGGACACAGATTTTATGTTAATAAAACTGGAACAGGATTGTTATATATCCTATTAACAATATTAGGAATTGCAATATCGATTCCTTTTTATTTCGTAATTTCATTTTATTTAATAAGCGGAATATTTGTTTTTATTGACTTAATTAAAATTCTATTAGGAAAGTTTAAGGATAAAGATGGATTATATGTTATCAGCTGGACAGAAAACAAATAATATAAATCCCTTTTGTTTCCTTGACTTTTATGTAACTTCTACCGTATATTTATAGTAGATGACGAGGACATAGGGCTTGTCCTGGCTAAATAAATAAGATCCGATAGATGATTGGGGTCGGAGAGCCTGACCCGGCTAACAAAATAAAGCTCGATTGATGAAGCTCTGTAGGTAACTACAGGGCTTTTTTTATAAGGCGAGGAATATGGATTTAAGATATTTATCAACTGCGTTTTATAATAAATATAAGGATTGTCCAGAAATACTAACAAAAGGAGAAACCAGACCTTATATTATTCTTTTAGTTGAAGTAGAAAATAATAAGTTTGCAATTCCAATAAGAACTCATTTACCAAATATAAAGGACCGTTACATAACAAATCCCATAACTAATTCAGGTCTTGATTATACAAAGGCAGTTGTTATTTCAAGTGAGGAATATATTGATACTTCAAAGTATCCTGAGATAGAGCATAAAGAGTATAACTACATAAAATTTAAGGAACGAGAAATAAAAAAAGCCTTTTCAAAATTTATTGCAGAGTATAAAAAAGATTATCTTCGTCATAAAAAGAATCCATCTATTCCTGAAAGTTCAAGATTTAAATATACAGCTCTACAATATTTTAAAAAAGAGCTTTGCCTTGAAAATGAATAATCCTGGATTTTGAAGATAGCTTGCCAGATTTTATCAATAAAATAATAAGAAGATTGATCGAAAGCCCCTGGTCCAACCAACAACTGCGGGCAAACTAATCAGCCTATTTTTGTCCTTTGAGTTCTGCATTTTTATAACTCAGTATATTTGTTGATGAACCATAAAGCGGCATTTTCTAAGACCTCCGTCATTAAGGGATGGGCGGGGCGAGATAAAATCGAAAATTGCGTTAGCAATTTTACATCCTATGGGGTCTTAGGGGCAAAGCCCCTAGGAGAAGGGGTAGCGTAAGACCGCTTGCGGGCTGGAGCGAGGGGGAGACTTCCCCCTCCTGTGCCTTCTGTATCTTCTATTGAATAAACTTCCATTTTCTGCTATTATACTCAAACATTTTTAAGGATATAAGGAGCTTTAAGAAAATGAGTAAGCAGACACTCGAAGCAAAACTTCGTACAGCTACTGGTAAAACAGCTGCTAAAAATCTTCGCAAAGAAGGACGTATCCCTGCCGTTGTTTACAATTCAAAGGGCGAGGCTACATCTATTGAAGTTGGCGAAGTAGAATTCAACAAGATCTGGAGAACAATCACTCCAACAACTTCTATCACACTTAAGGTAGATGGAAAAGAATCTCTCGCTTTGATCAAGGACGTTGAATACAACATCCGCAACGACAAAGTTCTTCATGCAGATTTCTTTGCACCAGATGCAGACGAAAAACTCGTTATGAAAATCAAGGTTCACTACACAGGAACTCCAGCCGGTGTTCTTAAGGGTGGTTTCAAGAAAGAACGCAATAACGAAATCAAAATCAAGGCTTCTATTGCAGACCTCCCAGAGACAATCACTGCTGATATTTCTGGAATCAACGTTAGTGAAGCTCTCCGCGTAAAGGATCTTAAGCTTGACAGCAAGGTTGAAGTTCTTACAAGCGCAGAACTCCCACTCGTTACTGTATCACCTGCTCGTGGATAGTTCTGACTAGACCGGCACTCGCTAAATAGCGTTTTTTGGTGTATAATAAAGGCTGTTCCACATTTTGTGGAGCGGCCTTTTTTTATGTGTAAATTTGAAGAAAAAGTAAAAGCTAAACTTGATGAGATTTTTGGAGATATTGCGTCTCACAATCCGGCCCCCCGTGTCGGCCTTGCTGTTTCCGGCGGTGCAGATTCAGTTTCTCTTTTGCTTGCTTTATCCGAGATTTTTAATTCAATTTTTGTAATAACTATAAATCATAATATCAGGCCAAAAGAAGAAAGCCAGGGTGATTCAGACTTTGTAATCGAGCTTTGCGAAGAATTAAAGCGACTCGGTCACGAAATCACCTGCGAACTTGTAGAACTTGAGCGTGGGGAAGTTGAAAAAGAAGCTCAACGGCGCGGCGGAGGAACTGAGGAAGCTGCCCGTTATTTACGCTATCAGGCTTTTAAGAAATTTGCTGCGGCTCATAATCTGGATCTTCTTTGCCTGGCCCATAATCAAAATGACCAGCTTGAAACTCTCCTCATGCGATTTTTACAGGGAAGTCCGACTGAAGCGGCGGCAGGTATAAAAGAGAGCCGTCTGCTGGAGTCTGGTAAATGCCTTTTAGCAAGACCTCTTATAGAAATAACTCGGGCAGAAATCGAAAACTACGTAACTGGCCGCGGTTTTACCTGGCGGACTGATAAAACAAATCTTGAAACAGATTATTTTCGCAATAAAATCAGATTAAAACTCCTTCCTTTTCTGGATGAATCTTTTCCAGGCTGGCAGAAAGCGGTACTCTCTGGTGCAGAAAGAGCTGCAGAAGATGGGGTTTTTATCAAATCTGTTGTGGAAGAAGTATCCGTAAATAAAACTTCAGATGGTGGTGAAGAAATCTCTCTGGCTGATTTTATTTCTCTTCCTCCTGCAATTCAGCGGCGGGTTCTTCTTTCTGCCTGCAATCAGGCGGGGGAAAACGCACGTATTCCATCTGTGTTTATAAAAGAAGTGATAGAACTTGCGGTGTGTAAAAAAGACTTTAGCAAACATTTTGCCGGTATAGATATTATTCTTAAAAAAGAGCATCTTTTTGTTAAAAAACATGTAGAAAACAATACTGATTTCGTTTTTTCTGATATAATAGAAGATACTGGAAGGTTTTCGTTTCCTTTTGGAAGTTTAACTGTTTTTGATTATAAAGAAGAAAATGGAAAAAAAACAGTTTCTGTAAGCGCCGGAGATTTCTGCGAATATGGAGATGTCGGAGTTGTAGAAAATGTTTCTCTTCCATTTTGTGTCAGGAATGTCAGACTTGGAGATTGTCTGCTGTGTGCAGATGGCTCCGAAAAAAAAGTTTCTGATATTTTCTCCGACTGGCATGTGGAAGCTGAAAAAAAGTCTCTCATACCGGTTATTCAGTTGCTGAATGAAAAATCCCAGAGAATAAAAGCTCTGCTTGGTGGATTTTTAGGATATAAGGATTGGATTGTAAAGTTATGAAAAAGTTTGCTCTTATCTTTCTTTTGTCGATTGGAATTTCTTTTGCTGTTTGTGCGCAGAATTCTGCTGGAACTGCAAATAAAAATACTGCCCTGCGTTGTCTTAAGCTTGCAGAAAATTGTCTTGTTGCTGACGACTGGCAGAATGCCCTGAATCAGACGGAACTTGGACTTTCTTATGATGATTCAATTTCTGATTTATACTATATAAAAGCGGCTGCTTCTTTGAACCTTGGAGCTACTAAAGCAGAAGCACTTCGGCTTTTGTCATCTGCCTTTGAACGGGCAAGCTGGGCAGGGTATACAAAAAATGGTGCCCGTATTTTCCTGGCAGACCTTCTTTCTGATACTGGTTTTTACGAAGAATCTCTTTCTACTCTTGATAGAGAACCCTTGATTTATTCTGCAGATGCAGAGTTTATCCGTGTAAAAAATTATTACAGAATGGGTACCGAAGAATCGCTGAATCGAGCACGTCAGCGTCTTAACAGCGACCGCCGTGTTTATCCTTCAGATCAGCGATTTCCAGAAATCTTTTTTATGTTTGAATCACTTTTTATGAGTGAAGCAGAACGTAATGGTATTTCTTATGAGGTTCCTCAGATTGTAAGTAATATTGCAGATTCTTATATTGCAAAGCTTCCGGATTATTCAGATAAAAATCCAGAAATGGAGCTTATGGCAACTTCCTTTGCAAAAGATGAAGATAAACTCCGTCTCATAAAAGCAATAGACGCAAAGAATACAAATCTGAGTACTTTACTTGCTGTTTCAGCTCTTCGCGCCGGCATTTATACTGATGCAGAGGCTTTTGATATGTTCTTTGGTGCTTCAGAGGGCGAATTACCTCTGGATCTTCTGGAAAACTTTATTGCTCTTTTACGAGATCCTGAAGTAATTGAACAAGCTGCAAAAACTCTGGCAGATTTTACCGGAACTATCTACATCGACGATAACATGGATTTGCAGTATGAGTTTAATGTGCAGTATGAAAAGGGCCGGCCTCTTTATATCAAATATGACAGCAATAATGATGGAGAAATCGATCTTTATTCTTCCTGCGATTTTGGTGCTCCGGTTTTTGTTTATTTCAATTCAAACAGAATTCAGTTCTTCTATGATACCTTCCCAAGAATTTCAAAGGTTTCATATACAGACACAAAACTTTTGTTCAACTTCCTCCATGATGATTTTATTTTCTCTCCTTTTGATTTTGTAACCGACAATGTTTTTACCCGAACTGGTGCAAGTTTTTATATTCCTTATATTTCAACTGATATTTCAATTCCGCTCCCGCAGGAACTTATTGAAAAAGCTTCAAGTTTTGAACTTCCTATAACTGAGCGTGATGATGCCCGTATTGTTTACACACTTTCTGGTGGAAACATTGTATTTGCAGAATTTTATGAAGCTAACAGACGCTATGCATATTGTGATTTCACTAAAGAGTCTACAATTGTCCGTTTTGTAGATTATGATAATGATGATTCTTTTGAAACTACAGAACTCTATGCCGAGATTCCGTTTGGTCAGGACGGACTTAAAACTGAAGAAAACGAGCGGATTATTTCCAGTGTCTTTAATTTTATCGATGGTCATGAAAATATTTATCTGAGAAAAATTCAGGTAGACAGCAATGCAAATACTTTCAGCGAATTCAGCGAGGAATATCTGGAATACGGCGGAAAGGTTACTGTCTGGGATAATGATGATAATGGACTTCCTGATTGTCAGTATATCCGTTATCCACAGAAAGAAGGGGAGCCTCTTCTTGAAGAAACTCTTTATTTTGATTCAAACGGACTTCAAATTTTATCACTTACTACAGCTGACAGTGTTCCTGTAAAAATGAATGCTTCTGGTACTGAGGTTCTGGTTTATGCTGGAGAAGCTTCTGGTCTATACTGGATTGAAGAGAAGGGAACTTCTGAAGCCGAGGCTGCTGTTCTAAAATATGTAGCACATGGTATTGAACAGGGAGCAATTGATTTGTTTGATTTTGAAGATTATAGAATTTCTGTAATAAAAGTTGGACAGAATTATTATTGCAAAACTGTTCCTGCAACAGTGCTTTCACTTGAAGAAAATGGAGCTTCTGAATAATTATGTATAAAATTTCAAAATCATTTTTTTTGTATGTGCTTACAGCTTCTTTATTATTTATTTCCTGTAAATCATTAAAGCCTCCAAAAACTGTACCGGCACCATTGAATTATACAGATAATGATATTGTTAAAATCGAGATAGATAGAATTAATAAATTTCTTGAAACGGAACCTGTGAGAGCCCTATGGAGGGCCTACCTTTTGGGAAACGAAGAGATTGTAGAAAAATGCCGCAAAGCTGTAGAACTTCGTCTGGAAGTTTCTCTCGAAGAAAGAGAATATCTTGATACCAGAAAATATTATAAATCTCTTATGTCTGCTTTTCCAGGCTGGAAACATGAAAAATATTCTTTACAGCAGATAGAAGAAATGGCAGCCAGGGATGTTCCGGCTCTTTCTGGTACAAACAAAAAAGCACCTGCAAAGATTGCAGATTGTATGCAGGCTACTGTAACAATCTGGGTAGATCGTGGAATTAAAGTTCAGGCAGGGGCGGGTTATGCTGATATAATTATTGGGTCTGGATTTTTTATTGACGAGCGTGGTTACATCGTAACTAATCATCATGTAATTGAATCAATGGTAGATCCAAAATATGAAGGCTATTCTCGTCTTTATATAAAACTGCTTAATGATTCTGTAACAAAAATTCCGGCAAGGGTTGTAGGTTATGATCCTGTAATGGACCTTGCCCTCTTAAAAGTTGAAATTGTTCCTGATTTTGTTTTTAATCTTGGTGGCAGCCGCGACCTTGAAACTGGCGATAAGATTTCTGCTATTGGTACTCCAATAGGTCTTGAAGGAACTCTTACTTCCGGAATTATTTCTTCTACAGATCGAAAGCTTATGCCGCTTGGAAGTGTTTTCCAGATTGATGCGGCCGTAAACTCAGGAAACTCTGGTGGTCCTCTTATAGATTCAAAACTTAAAGTGCAGGCAGTTGTATTTGCTGGAATGCTCCAGTATCAGGGCTTGAATTTTGCAATTCCGGTTGAATATCTTAAACAAGAATTAAACTTTCTTTATAAACGTGAAGAGGTAAGACATCCATGGTTAGGCTGTTATGGACATACTAAGAGAGAGGCTTCTAAAAAGACTGGACTTGAAGTTCAGTATGTTATACCGGGTGGCTCTGCTTTTATGTCTGGTATCAGACCAGATGATATAATAATTCAGATAGACGGAAAAGATATTACTTCAATTGATGACTTTAATTACTTTATGATGGGCTGTGAAACAGAAACTATTTTACAGTGCAAATATCTGAATTCAGAAAAGAAGGAATGTTCCTGCCTTGTTTATCTTGATGTCAGACCAAAAAGTCCGGGACTTACAATTTTCCAGAGTGATTTGATGACAGATTCCTTTGTTCCGCTTTTTGGAATGAAACTTGTTTCTTCATCGACAATTAACCGAAATTTGTATACAATAGAAAAAGTTATTAGCGGTACCGTAGCAGATAATATGCATTTTTCACCTAACGATTCTGTTACAGTTCGTGATATGGTAATTGATGAGAAAAACGAATATATTTCAGTTCTTCTCTACACTAAACGGAAGAAAAAAGCATTCCTTGATATGTCAATAGGAATCTCTGCCGCTTTTGACAGTCCATATTATTTTTAAATCTGATTTATTTTTTGGGAGAATGAACAAACATGACAGAAATGAAATTTAAGCGCAATTTTTGTATTGTTGCTCACATAGACCACGGAAAATCAACCCTTTCTGACCGCCTGATTCAAAAGGCAAAAATTATCGATGATCGCAAAATGATGAATCAGATTCTCGATAACATGGATATTGAACGAGAACGTGGAATTACAATAAAAAGCCAGGCAGTAACAATCCCTTATCATGCAAAAGATGGTAATGATTATGAATTGAACTTTGTTGATACTCCGGGTCACGTTGACTTTTCTTATGAAGTATCACGTGCCATTGCTTCCTGTGAGGGTGCTCTTCTTTTGATTGATGCAACACAGGGAGTTGAAAGCCAGACTGTTTCGAATATGTACATGGCTCTTGAACATGACCTTACTATGGTTCCTGTAATCAATAAAATCGACCTTGCTTCTGCTGATATAGAATCATGCAAGCATCAGATTGATAACGAACTTGGACTTGATTCTGCGGACGCTATGTGTGTTTCTGCAAAAACAGGTGAAGGAATAGATGAACTTCTTGAAGCTATCGTAACAAAGTTTCCGGCACCTACAGGAAATCCTGACGGTAAGCTTGCTGCTTTGATTTTTGACTGTCATTATGATGTATACCGAGGAGTTGTTGTTCACGTCCGTGTAATGGAAGGCCGACTTAAGACAGGCGACCTTATTAAGATGATGAGTACTAATACTCAGTACAAAGTAGAGCAGTGTGGTATATTTAAAATCAATTATGAAGAAACCGGTGTACTCGAAGCGGGTGATGTAGGTTATATTATTTCTGGTCTTAAAACTGTAAGTGATGTAAAGGTTGGTGATACAATTACTTCTGTGGAAGGCGGAGTAGAAGAACCTCTTCCTGGTTTTAAGGAAGTAAAGCCTGTTGTTTATTCTTCAATTTATCCTATGGATTCAAATGATTATGAAGAACTCAAAGACAGTATGGAAAAACTTAAGCTAAACGATGCCAGTCTTGTTTATGAAAAAGATAATTCGTTAGCTTTAGGTAACGGTTTCCGCTGTGGCTTCTTAGGTCTTCTTCATCTCGAAATTATTCAGGAGCGTCTTGAACGTGATTTTGATCAGGCGGTAATCTTTACAGCACCAAGCGTACGTTATCTGCTTCATCTGCAGAACGGCGAAGATATGTATATTGATAATCCTTCGGAATATCCTCAGGGCCGAATTAAGGATGCTGAAGAGCCTTATATCAAAGCTTCTATTATTACTCCTGCCGAGTTCCTTGGTTCAATCATGGCACTTTGTACAGAAAAACGCGGTGTTCAGACTAACATGCAGTACCTTGATACAAAGCGTGTAGAGCTGACTTATGAAATGCCGCTTGCTGAAGTTCTTTTTGATTTTTACGACCGTCTTAAGAGTTACAGCCGTGGTTACGCTTCTTTTGATTATGAAATTACCGGTTACAGACCAACCAGACTTGTAAAAGTTGATATTCTTTTAAACGGAAAAATGGTAGATGCTCTGTCACTTTTGACTTACGAAGATAATGCAGTGCCTCGTTCAAGAAAGGTGTGCGAACGTCTTAAGAATGAGATTTCCCGCCAGCAGTTTAAGGTTGCCATTCAGGGAGCAATCGGTGGACAGATTATTGCCCGCGAAACTGTAAACCCTGTACGTAAGGACGTTCTTGCCAAGTGTTACGGTGGTGATATTACCCGTAAACGTAAGCTTTTGGAAAAGCAGAAGGAAGGTAAGAAGCGTATGAAGATGATCGGCGATGTTGAACTTCCTCAGAGCGCCTTCCTGGCTGTTCTTAAAGAGAATGATGATCAGTAATTTTTTATGTTTACAGAATTTTCAGGAAGAAATCAATTTCTGTTCTGATTCTATTTAAGAAAGACTGGCTGCTGGAAAACTGACAGCCGTCTGCAAAGTGAAGATATAGATATTCGCGTGGGGCTGCAAGCTTTTCAATTTCAGAAAGCAGTTCATTGCCTTTGAGTCCTGTTTTGCCGGTGAGTAGGTTTCGGAGTTCTTCAAGGGCACCGCGCTCACCTGTAAGAAAGTCACTGATTTCTTTTTCAAAAGAATTACTATTGTCTTCTGCTTCTTTTACTTCGACGTCATTACAATGAGTGTCAGTGACCAAACTATCAATATTTACCTTTGGCAATCCTAAATCAATTCCACTTTCACCGGCATCAAAAAGATTTTTTGTTCCCGAAAAATAACTTTGAAACATTCCTGCATAGCTTTTGAGAGTTGGTGTTGTAATAACCAAGTGTCCCTTCTTTCCAGAGATTTTTTCTGTTCCAAGACCATAGGCTGCGGCGTAGTTTTCTGGCGGCGCGATGCGGTTGGCCTGGATAAGGCGCAGAATATGAGCCAGAGCACCTTTTGTATGTGTGAGGCCGATGCTGTATGAAAAATCAAGCCCTGCAACGTAAACCGGAATATCTTCATTTTTTCGGAATTTAAGTGCGTAATAAACTGCGGTCAGTCCAACTGAACCAAATGGCAGGTTTGCAGGAGGCATAAAGGCTTTTTGCTTTAAAGAATTAAAAAAACTGCCTTCAGCATATTCAGTAAAAAAGAAAGATGTATTTTCAACCCCTGCTTTATGAACAAGATTTGGGAGGGATGAAAGGCCCGCAAAAATTCTGGTTTTGTCAGAAGCTTTAAGTGTTCCGATAAAGGCTTTCATAATTACAGACTGAGCTTCTTCTATAAATACGCCGTCTGGCCTTATTCCGTTTTTCAAAAGCGGCTGAAGGGCAGTATCGGCGCAAAGGATGTAAAACGGAAGTTTACCATTGTAAGGAGAGTAACGGCTAAGCAATCTGTTAATTAAGTCCTGTGTGCTTTCTCCTGCTCCGAATACAATAATCGGTTTATCAATATTTCCAAAAAAATCAGTAACAGGTTTTGTTTTTGTCAGATAATGTAGATTTTCAAAAAGATTTTTGGAATATCTGCGGCCAAATTTTGTGAGAGTAATTCGATTTTTCCAGAAAGTCATTAAGGATTCTGAACAGGCAGAAAAAAGTCTATTGTAAAAATCATAATTAAACTGAATGCCTGCAGAAAAGTCGAGCCTTATTACACGCTTATATAATCCGCATTTTGCAAGATTGTATATTTCTATTGGAAGTTCAGAAAGTTTCTCCGGCGGGATTTTAAGAACTCTGCCATCAGTCGTTTTAAGACATCCTTCTGTTTCTGAAAAATCATAAAGAGTCTGTTCTGCTTCACAAAGAATTGCAAGACAGTTTTCCGGAAGCTTTTGTAAAAGTTCTGCCAATCCATAACCAAGCAGGGGAGAGCAGCAAAGAATTATTGTGCCTGGAAGAAGCTGAAGCTTTTCTACCAGTGTGATTATATTTTTACCGGGGTTGTATTTTGAATAGAGAATGTGTTCTTTGTATGAAACAGAAAAGCCCTGAGACGTCTCAATTTTTTGAACGGCACAGGGCTTTTGATTAATTATTTCTTCCAATGATTATTTCATATAGTGGTCGAAATAAACTGAAAGAAAGTTGTTTTCCAGTTTATCACTCTTCATGATAGATGCTGTAGCACAGTTCTGATCGTAAGAAACGATTGTGTTTACGTTTACATCATCATCATCAGATGAACCTTCTGTTGTGTACTGAAGAACAACAATATTATTGTTCAAAACTACAGGTTCAGAATATTCGTTAAGTTTAAGAGCGAAAGCTTTAGAAAGGAAGTTCTCGTTCTTGTCGGCATCGTTCATTCCGTCAGCAGAAGTATCAAGTGTATTAAGAATGCTTGCATTTCCAAAGTTGAGAGGGAATGGTTCAATGCTGTTTGTTTTTACAGAAAGCTTTGCTGCAGCTGCATCAAAGTCAGAAGCTTTTGCTTCCTTAATGAATTCGTTTGCCTTAACTGTAAAATAATCTTCGATAACTGTTGCTTCGTAAGCAGAAAGGTAAGTAGTAACAACTCTCTGAAGCTCTTCAGAATCAAAGTCAGGCTTTGTGTAAGCTGCATTGCACTTGAAAATTGAGAAGCCTGCTTTTGTGTTGATTACAGCACTTACACTGCCAACAGAAAGATCTGTGATGGAAGCAAGGTCTTCTTTGTTTTCAAGAAGATTTTCAATCTGATACTGATATGCGTTTGTAAGCTTTCCGTCAGAAGAAGAGTAGTTCTTATCTGAATACTCAGAAATTGCATCTTCAAAAGTAATTTCATTATTAGCAATGCGTTTTGCAATTGATTCAGCATTTGATTTTTCTTCAACAGTAATTACAGACATGTCATACTTGTTGAACTTGTTAGCGTTCTGGTTAGCATACTTGATTTTTTCTTCAAGAGGGAAATCGCTCTTTGAGAAAAGTGCAACTTTGAAACCGCGCTGTTCTTTGTTCATTTTTGCAATGAAATCTGTTTCAGCTTTTGAATCCTTCAAACCATAGAGTGGTGTAAGATAAAGTCTCTCTTCAGAAGAACCAAAATTGTCTCCAGCGAAACGTTCAGCAATAATCTTGCTTTCAGCTGATTTGTGAAGATCAAGTTTAATATCATCAGAAGCCTGTTTGTAGAGCTTTGATGAATAGTTTCCATTTTCGTCTGAAAAATAAGGAAGAATTTCTCTTGTAATAGCAGACTGTGGAATAATGTAACCAGATTTCTTAACTTCTTCTGTGTAAGCATAATTCATTACAGTAGAAGTAAATGCCTGGTTGAAAATCTGATAGTAAGCAGACTGGTCAAGCTGCTGACCATACATCTGATACATCTGACCATATTGAGCTACGAAATTTGCAAAATCAGAGCCCTGTTCATATTTGATTTCTTTTCCGTTGTATTTTCCAAATGCAGGAACGTCTGCTCCCTGCTGGCGGCTGCTTCTGCCTTCAACTGCCGGAAGAACGACAAAACAGAATGCACAGATCAAAAGAATAATTAATGATCCGAGTGTGTAAACAGTATTTTTTTTCATAATAAAGTTTCCTTTTTTTTATGATATTTGATAAAAATAATTGAAATATTTTACCATATATTTATTGTGAAGTCTAGTTTTATATTTTATGTCATCCCGATTCTGAAATAGTTTCAGCATGACATTTTCTTTAACGGCTTGTATTCAACTTTCCGTGTGCCTCATAACGTGCCAAAGCTTCTTTAATCAAAAGCTCAACGAGCTCTTCAAACTTTAAGCCGGCAGCATTGCACATTTTCGGGAACATGCTTATTGGGGTGAATCCCGGTAATGTATTAATTTCATTAAGATAAACCTGCTTGCTGTTGCGGTCAATAAAGAAATCTACACGTGAAAGACCTGTTGCATCGAGTACCTTATATGCTGCACAGGCTGTTTTTCTGATTTTTTCGAGATCATTTTCGCTGAGTTCTGCAGGAATAATAAGATTTGCACCATCCGGATCATTGTACTTAGCATCAAAATCATAAAAATCATGATTTGGTTTAATTTCGCCGGGTATATAAGCGGTTACTTCTTCTACATCACTGTCTGGTGGGAAAGAAACAGAGTTACCTGTAACGCTGCATTCAATTTCACGTGCACCGTCCAGAGATTTTTCTACCAGGACTTTGTCATCCCATGCAAAGGCTTCCATAATTGCAAAGTTGAGTTCCTTGCGGTCTTTTGCCTTTGATGCACCGTTTGAACTTCCTGCACAGCATGGTTTTACGAACATAGGATAACCCAGTTCTTTTTCTGTTTCTTCAATTACAGAATCATATACAATGCTGTCAAGAACAACAGAACGTTTAATGCAAACGTAAGGAACAACAGGAAGTCCAACGCTCTGCCAGATAAGTTTTGTTTTTTCTTTATCCATTGTGATGGCAGATGCAAGCGGAGTACAGCCTACATAAGGAATATCAGCCATTTCAAAAAGTCCCTGAATTGTTCCATCTTCTCCGTAGGTTCCGTGAAGGGCAGGGAAAACAAGGTCTATGTCTAGAGGCTTACCGCCTGCAAGAAAGGCATTTTTCTTACCTGCTGGAACAATAGTTACAGCTTTGCTTTCATCTTCTGTAATTGTGAGAACAGCTTTTGTGTCTTTACAGATTCTTTCGTATTCAGAATCAGGCTGAAGATACCATTTTCCGGCCTTTGTAATTCCAATAAGAATTACCTTATGTTCTTTGCTGATTCCACTTGCAATTGCTGCAGCAGAAATCAGACTTACTTCATGTTCGCCAGAACGTCCACCGTATATTACTGCGATTGTCATATTATAACTCCTCGTGTCATCCCGAACTTGTTTCGGGATCTTTTTTATAGATGCTTACCCCTTCGCAGCACAGCTGCTTGGAGACTCGCTTAAAATGCTCCACCGGAGCATTCTATCGGCTTTCAGCCGTCGCTCCCTAAGTTCAGCATGACGAAATCTCTTTTAATGCTTTTTTTGCCTCGCTGATTTCATCATAAGGCATAACGTGGTCTTTGTAGATAATACTGTTTTCGTGTGATTTACCAAGTAAAAGAACAATGTCACCTTTTGCAGCCATCTTAAAAGTCTCTCGGATAGCCTGTGGCCTGTCATGAATGATAAAAAGATTTTCTCCCATGACTTTGCCTTCTTTGAGAGCTCCTTCGGCAATCATCTTAAGAAGTTCAACAGGATCTTCTCCACGAGGGTCTTCATCGGCCAGAACAACTACATCGCAGAATTTAGCTGCAATCTGTCCCTGAAGAGGGCGCTTTGTCAGGTCGCGTTCGCCGCCGCTGCCAAATAGTGCAAAAATGCGGCCGTTGCAGCGTTTACGAAGCGGCGGAAAAATTGTTTCAAAACTCGAAGGTGTATGTGCGTAGTCAACAATCAGCTCAAAAGGCTGTCCTTCGTCAATTACCGTCATACGGCCTTTTATTGGTGTGAGATTCGGAATGAGAGCGGCCAGTTCTTCAAAGCTTTTTCCGGTCACACTGCTGACTGCGGTTATTGCTGCCATCAGGTTGTATGCATTGAATGCCCCCGGAAGACTTGCTTTTACACTGAAATGACTCTTACCGCGTGGCTGTACCGGATCATAATTTTCAGGATAAATACCATTTTCACCGTCTGCATCAACATCAAAGGTGAGCCCGTAAGTTGCCGAAGCAATATTGCGGGCTGTCATATAGCGAAGGTTCTCCGGAATAGGAGGGAGCGGGGTAGCAGAGCTTCCGCTTTCAGCTGCTGCTTTTCCTGCCTTTCCTTCTGTTGTAAAGCCGTAAACATTGTGTTTAGTAGCTTCAATAAAATACTGAGCAGAAGGGTCTTCGAGATTTACAATTCCAATAGAATTAACTTTCTGCTTTTCGCCTGCAATAGTTTTGATATGATTGTGCTTGTCAAGGGCTCGGAAAAGATTTGCCTTGTCGCTTCTGTAGGTTTCAAAGTTCTTGTGGAATTCAAGATGCTCGAGGGTTACATTCATAAATACGCCGCAGTCAAAAAGAATCTCGCCGCAGCGGTTGAGTTTTGTAGAAAGGCCATGAGAAGAAGTTTCTACAACAGCATATTTACAGCCGTTTTCCAGCATTTCATTTAAGTGATGCTGAATGATTGGTGCTTCCGGTGTAGTCTGATGCTGAGGATTAGGAAGGGCATCTCCGCCAAAAGAATACTCAACAGTACTTATAAAACCAGCCTTTTCGCCGCAGGCACGAAGCAGCTGCCAGATAAAGCTTACAGTACTTGATTTTCCTTCAGTGCCTGTAACACCGATTACAATAAGACGTTCACTAGGATTATCATAAAAGCGGGCAGAAAGAGGAGCCATGGCATAGCGGGCATCTGCTACATTGATGAGGGCAGGTGCAAATTTTGGAGTCTCGTCAGAAACGGCATTATCAATAGTTCGTTTAATGATAGCCTGCGCAACATCCTGCTTTTGAGATGGAGTAAGTTCCCCCTGAAAAACAACCGCATTTGCACCGGCAAGAATTGCCTGTTCAATGTAGTTGTTTCCGTCGGTATGAGTTCCCGGCAAGGCAAAAAACAAGGAGCCTGCCTTAACTTCGCGAGAGTCAAAGACCAGGCTCGAAATCTGTATATTATTAATCTCTGATAAATCAGTTATTGTACTTCCGTCAGCTGCAACTATAGTGTTCTTAAAAGCCGGCAGAATCTGTGAAAGTTGTTTTGTCATTCTTCTATTATATATATTTGCGAGCAAATGGAAAAGTGTTATAATACACTTATGTTTGAAGTAAGAGTAACTGCGGACTTTGCAGCCGCACATTTTTTAAGAGATTACAATGGCAAGTGCGAGAATCTGCACGGTCATAACTATAAAGTATACGCTCATGTAAAAGGCCCGGAATTGAATGAGGGCGGTATGCTGATGGATTTTAGCCAGCTGAAGGGAGCGCTGCGTCTGGTCTGCAAACAGTTAGATCATACTAACTTAAACGACCTGCCGGTATTTAATCAGAACCCGAGTGCAGAGCGAATCGCCATGTATATTTATAATGGAATAATTGATTTTCTGAAAAATGAAGGACTGGATTTGTCTTACATAAAAGGTAAGAAAACTCCAGTCCTCTATGCAGTTGATGTTTTTGAAACGGAAACAAGCCGGGCACGATATTGCGTAGACGAATAAAAATGAATAATAATTAGTTCGTCAGTAATTCTTTAATGATTTTTTCAACGAGCCGTGTGGTGAGCGGCTCGTTTTGTGTTTCCATTGTAATTATGAGATTGCGGCCGGCAATAATTCCGTTTTCTGTATAGAGTCGGAGTTTGCCGGCCGCATTATTTGAATAGTCTGAATCATCCATGCGGCCAAAGTGTTCCCAGTAGAACTCGCTACGGTTTATTACATTGAGGCAGAGAAAATCAGGATGAAATGTAACGATGTCTCCTGACGGGCGGCGGAGCTTTAGCGGATATTCGTAGCGAAAGGGAATATTATGGCGAGTAAGAGACTCTGCTATGAGTACTTCAGACTTTGAACGGACTTGGATTCCTCTTGCAGTTGTGTGGATAGCTGTGTCCGGAGTGAAAGGCCGCCCCTGCCAGGTTACGCTGAGCCATTGTTTTGCATATTGTTCCGCTGTCAGGGTAACTGGGGTGACGAGGCGCTGTCGTGCCGGGCACATTTTTGCGTAGAGGTCCCCGAGCTTTGTGGCGGTTGAAGAATTTGCCGTGGGAAGGCGGCCACCACGGCAAAGCTGGCGGAGGCAGCGGGTAATTGCGTGGATTTCGTTTTCTAATAATTTTACAACTTTCAAATCATAGTCTTTTTGTGCCAGTTTTCTTGCAAATTCATCATTTGTTCTTGGAATAAAAACTCCTTTGAAATCTTTTGGTTCAATGTAATGATAATACTGCGGCTTATTCGACGTCTGCGCAATTCGAAGATGCCCTTCGGGAAGTTCCTTTAAGCCTTTTCTTTTCTTTTCAAGCGCTTCCTGCAAGTCAACAAGTCTTTTCTGCAGATATTCTACTGTAAAATCCGGAGATAATAATTCTTTTGGCATTTTATAAGTCTCCTCTTGGCTTTTTTAGCCTCTTATTTAATGGAATTACCTACAGAAAAGTAAATAATGTTTGTTTTGTAGGTATATTTCTTTTTTATCTGATAATTCTTTTTTTATTACTGCCTACAGAAATATAAATATGAATAAATCTGTGGGTAGTATTTAAGTTTTTCCTTCCAATGTTTTTCCGAAAATACCTACAGAATAGGAGAAAATATCAAAACTGTATGTGTTTTCAGAATATTTCTTGCCTCAGATTTTTCAAAATTACCTACAGAACTGCGATAAATAACAAATCTGTGGGTATTTTTGTTCTTTTGGGGTGCAGATATTTTCTGTGTTTTGCAGCTTACAACTTACAGTAATTTCTAAAAATCTCTATATATAATATTGTCTAAACTTAATGATTTTTGACAAAAAAATAGTAATTTTTTTTCAAGAATGCGGTAAAACTTCTATGATTTGAATAAAAAAAAGGGGGTGACCAATAAGTTTATCTCCTTGTGTCATTCCGAACTTGTTTCGGAATCTATAGATCTAAATGTAGTGTAGATGCTGAAACATAGGGAGCGACACTGCATAGCAGTGTAAAAACAGTCCAGTGGACTGTTTTTAGCGAGTCTCCGAGCAGCTATGCTGCGAAGGTTCAGCATGACAATACTTATTAGACAGCCCCTTTCTGAAGAAACAATTTCTTTTTTTGTTTACGAATTACATTCTCATTGGAACGCCCATAGCTTCCAGCTCGTCTTTTATCTGGCCTACAGTGTAAGTGCCGTTGTGAACCATGCTGGCAACAAGAGCTGCGTCGGCTTTTCCTGTTGTGAGGGCGTCAGCCAGGTGTGCTGGGGTACCGCCGCCTCCGCTTGCAATTACAGGCACCGGAACATTTTCGGAAATCAGCCTTGTGAGTTCAATGTCATAACCATTCTTAGTTCCGTCAGCATCCATTGAGTTCAAAACAATTTCGCCCGCTCCAAGCTCAACACCACGCTTAGCCCATTCAAGAGCGTCGAGGCCTGTGTCTACGCGGCCACCGTTAATTGTAGTACCGAAGCCGCTTGGCTTTGTAGAGTCACGGCGAACATCCATTCCAAGAACAATAGACTGACTGCCGAAAACTTTTGCGCCTTCAGTAATAAGGCCGGGGTTACGCACAGCCTGGCTGTTCAAAGAAACCTTCTCAGCCCCCGCAAGAATAGTTGAACGGATATCTTCGATTGTACCGATTCCTCCTCCAACGCAGAAAGGAATGAAAACTTGCTGGGCAACGCGAGAAATCAAATCGAGGATAGGGCCGCGGCCACGGGCAGATGCGATGATGTCATAAAATACAAGTTCGTCTACCCCCTGGCGGTAATATTCAGCGGCCATTTCAACCGGGTCGCCGATGTCTATATTATTCTGAAACTTTACACCCTTAGTGGTGCGTCCGTCCTTTACGTCCAGACAAATTATAATTCGTTTTTTAAGCATATATTCTCCAGGTTATAGGTGTCAGGTTCTAGGTTTTAGGGTGGGGGAAGTCTCCCCCTCGCTCGCACTTCGTTGCTCTCTACCCCCTCTAACGGGGGACACCCCCGTAACGCCCCCGTCTATAAATTACAGAAGTTCTCTATTATCTTCAGTCCAGTCACACCACTTTTTTCCGGGTGGAACTGGCAGGCAAAAACATTTCCTTTCTGAATTACAGCCGGAACTTTAATACCGTATTCTGCGCTTGCCTTAACTACCGAACGGTCGTTAGGACAAATCACAAAGGAATGAACAAAGTAAACATCAGAATCATTTTTAATTCCGGCAAGGATAGGGCAGTCACCGTTTTCAAAAGTAATGTTATTCCAGCCCATATGAGGAACCTTGATTTTATCTTCCTTCATTTTTGGCTCTATCGTATAAAAATGTTTGATTTCGCCTTCTACAAGACCAAGACATTTAGCGTCGCCTTCTTCTGAATGCTCAAAAATAATTTGCGAGCCGACACAGATTCCAAGCAAAGGCTTTCCGCCAGCAGTCTGCTCGCGCACAAATACATCAAAGCCGCTTTTTTTCAATTCAGCCATAGCGTAGGCATCGTCGCCGTCACCGGGGAACATAAAGCGGTCGCAGTCTTTCAATTCAGAAGGATTTTTAGAACGGATATAAGGAATCTTCAGATAGTCCAGAGCCCGCTCCAGACTTGTGATATTTCCCGCATTAAAATCAATAATTCCAACCATGTTTCTGATTATAGAAAAATTTACGAGGATTGGGAACACTGATAAAAAAAAAATATACCGCGGAGTAGAAAATGACTGACGACAACAAGCCAACTATCGAAAATCCTTTAAAAACCGGGCTGCGACAGCGGGCCGGTTTAGGATTATCGAAAAAAAAGGCTCAAGTGGCGAGACTAGCGAGCCGCTCCCGTTGGCGACAGGCATTTTCTACGGGAGTGGTATATTTTTTTTAGATTTCATTGATTATTAATCAAACGTGAATTTATCGAACTCTGCGATTATTTCTTTTGATGAAGAAAGGAACTCAAAGTAAACAGCGCGCTTACCAATCACTCCAGCGGTGAGTGGGGCAGTAGCGGTCTTGTCGCCTTTTTTCATATCAAAGGAAGCAATCACCTTGCCCTGGTAGTTGTCTACGCGGACATTAACTGTAAGGTCTTCTTTTGCGAGAATGTCGGCAGTTACAGTTTTAGGAGTATTGTTTCCAAACTGCAGATAGCGGAAGCCAACTGTAAGTCCGTTTGTGATATCAACAATCGGAGAACTTACATTATCATCCTTTTCGTAAACAGGCTTGATGTATGCTCCGCCTGCGCCGCCGTTGTAGCCGCCCTTTGCTCCGCCATAAATATGAACCGCATAGCCTGCAGAAATCCACTTGCGGGCATCAAGACCGTTGATGTGGGCACCTTGCGAAGTCATTTCAACCGGCTCGCTTGCTACAGGCTCGCCATCCTTATAAGTAATCTTTCCGACAAAAATGCGGCCGGCCTTATCCATTGCAACATCAACCGGCTCAAGCATTGCCTGGCGGGCATACTCATCAGTTCCAATCTGGCGGTGGTAGAAAATGTACCACTGGCCGTTAACTTCCATAAGGCTTCCGTGGTTGTTACCCCAGCGGTAGCTCATCTGATTTTTGCCGTCCGGGCCCGGGAGAATCTCGCCGCCGTTAAAGCTGATGTCTCCGCCCATCTTGTATTCTCCAAGCGGGCTGTCTGAATATTTATAAGACAAGAAACCGTTACAGTCTTCATAAACACCATACTGTGGCTGGTGAGTGTAGTAACGCTTAGAATAAATGTAAACATATTTTCCAAAAAGCTTACGAGGAGAAGAGGCTTCGAAGAAAGCATCATTTTCATCTTCCATATTATCTTTTGGAGACCATGGCGCAATACAGTGTTTTACGACATTTTCCCGTAAGGTTTCCTTTTTGATTGTTGCCATGTCTTCGTTGAGCTCGGCCCAGTATTGCTTGCAGAAACCCCAGAAGGCATAAACGCGGCCATCATCATCAACAAGAATTCCCGGGTCAAAGCCAAGCTCTGTTTTTACAGGATTAGTAAAAGGACCTGCCGGATTTTTACTTGTTGCAAGCATGATTCGTGAGCCCTTAGCCTCTGCCGCATACATATAAAAAGTATCACCCTTTTGAACAACATCAGGAGCATAGAGAATGCCGCCGTCTGTTGCAGTGTAGCAGACACCGTGACACTTCCAGTTAGTCAAATCATCAACCGGAGCCGACCATACAACCTGGTCAGGGCCGCAGTATTCAGTTTTTACAGTATCGTGTGAACCGTAAAGGTAAACGCGTTTTTCACCCTTGTATTCAAAAACACGAGGTTCTCCATCAGGAACATGCTCCCAAAATGGCATGTAAGGATTTGCACCGTGGATATATTCTTTCATTTTTTTCCTTCCTGTTATGCTTTTATGTTAAAGGTTTTATATAGGATAAAGAAGAATGTGGAATATTTCAATATACTTTGGCTGTAGAATCTGATGAATATCTGCATTATAAATAAAATGAAGAAAAAGTTCTGGCTCCCGGTCACGGTTTTGTACCACGAAGCCGTGACCGGGAGCCATAGTTTTTATATTTTATTTATAATACAGTAGTCCATCAGATTTTTGACATTAAAAAAGTATTGAAGAATCCAACTTCTTTATCCGATATAAAAACTATGACAATAAAAGATTATATCCCGTTAATTTTAGGTGTTCTCAAAGATTTTCGCGTAATTGGAACCGTTATTGTCATGATTCTTGTAATTGAATTTGCAAAATTCGTAACAACTTATCGAAAAAAGCCTCCAAAGCCAAAGAATAAAAAAGCTCCAAAAGCAGCTCCTGCACCAAAAGCCGATGAAAAGAAAGACGAAAAATCGGCAGAAGGCGAAGGTGATGCCGGCGCAGAAAAAAAATAATAAAAAATCTCAAAAATAAAGGTTTAGATTTCCTGAAATCGCAAAACGCGTACCATATTATATATATGGAAATTCAAGAATCAATAAAAGAAGAAATCGAAGAAATATCAGATGATTTTGTAACTCAGACCGCCTGGAAGAATTTCGGCATAAAATATCTTTATCCATGGCAGCGGCTTGTTGTGGCAAATATACTGGAAGCTTATGACTATCATAAAAACTCAGCAGAATATGAAGATGAAGGCGATACTGATGATTCCTTTTGTAAAGGTCGTCAGATTGTATTACTTCCTACAGGGGCTGGAAAGTCACTGTGCTTCCAGATTCCGGCTCTTTTACTGGACGGACCATCTTTAATAATCTATCCGCTCCTTGCTTTGATGACAGATCAGCAGCGACGAATGGAAGAGGGGAGTTTGCGAAGTGTTACCTTCCGTGGAGGTCAGAGCGAAGAGGAACGTCAGGAAAACTTCCGTAAAATCCGTGAGGGAGCACAGATAATTCTTGCGAATCCGGAAGTGCTTCAAAGTCAAAGCCTTTTGAATCAGTTAAAAGAAGTTGGAATCAAGCATATTGCAATTGATGAAGCTCATTGTGTTTCTGAATGGGGAGACTCTTTCCGTCCGGCTTATCTTGGGCTTGGAAATGTAATCAAGGAGATTAATCCACCTGTGATTACTGCTTTTACAGCAACGGCTTCTCCAGAGGTACTGTCACGTGTAGCTGAGATTTTATTTGACGGTCAGGCCCACGTGGTAAGAAGTGAAAGTGACCGAAAAAATATCATTTATTATGTACGATATGCTGCTGCCAAGAAAAAAGAGGCTTTACTGCTGGCGAAAACTGAACAGAGACCGATGATAATTTTTTGCGGAACCCGTAACAAAGCAGAAGATATGGCACGTGAACTCAATTTATGTTTTGGAGATGGCTTTGCCCGTTTTTATCATGCAGGTTTAGACAAAGCCGAAAAAGATGAAACTGAAAAATGGTTTTACGACAGTACAGACGGAATCCTTTGTGCAACCTGTGCCTACGGAATGGGTGTGGATAAAAAGAATATAAAAACGGTTGTTCATATTGAAGCTTCTGCAACTGCTGAGGCCTATATTCAGGAAGCAGGACGTGGAGGCCGTGACGGCAGTATAGCTAAAGCGATTTTGTTGTGGAGTCCGGAAGATTCGCTTAATTACTCGGTTTTCAAAAAAGGCTCGCGGGAAGCAGCCTTGCGCGAATTTGCTGAAACAGATACCTGCCGCCGTCAGGTTTTGCTGGATGCACTTGGGGCAGAGCAGGCAGTCTGCAGTGGCTGTGATTTGTGTGATGCGCGCAGAAATAAAACTGAAGGTAAAAAACTTCCTAAGTCCGCGCCTTCCGACTGGCTGCAGGCTTACGAAATAATCCGCAAAGCCCGCAATTATTATTCCGAAGAAGACATAGAAACAGAACTATCTGAAAGAATGAATTCCCGTACCCGCCAGCTCCTCGGCTTAAACATCTGGACCCACAAAGACACAGTAGAAGTAGTAAAACAGTTGAAAGATTCCGGAAGAATTGAACTAGATAATTTTTTATGGAAAGGCAGATTGCGAATCAGAAAGAATAAAAAAAGAGTGAAGTGAAAAAAATAATTAACGAAATCCTAAAAAATCTAACGGGCTTCCGCTGCACCGATCGCAAAACTGCGGGCGAGCTGGTTTTGACTGGAAATTAATACAAAACATTCCTACGGAGTGAAAAATGGCCTTTGACAACATCATCCCCGTTGGCAAAGGTCATTTTTCACGGGAGTGGGAATGTTTTGTATTCTACACGGCTAAGCGCCAAATACCCCTCGATGCAGTTTTGCATCGGTTCCGCTCACGCCCGTTAGATTTTTTAAGTTTTTCAGTCCATAATTGTGATTTCAACACGTCTGTTTTTTATTCTTCCTGCTTCCGTCTCATTGCTGGCTACCGGCTCTGTGGATCCCTTTCCCTGTGTAAACACATGATACTGATCGCGTATTCCCAGTTCTACAAGGTAAGAAGCAACTGCTTCTGCCCGGTCTTCGCTGAGTTCTTGCTGAGATTGTACTGTTCCCCGCTGTGCGCAGTGGCCGGTAATCAAAAGATCATTTGTGAACTCTTTGAGAATCTCACCAAGCTTTTTAATCTTTTTCTTTTCTGAAGGAAGCAAAATATCAGAATCCGGTTCAAACTGAATTGCATCAAGACTGATTGTAAGTCCCTTAACTCCCTGTTTTACAGAAATGTTATCGAGCTTGTATTTTTCAACTTTTTTCTGAAGTTTTTTAAGATTGTCCTTGTCGTTGACAGATTTATATTCTGTTACTTCCCCATGAGCTGTACCACGGAATGCAAAGGTATTGTTAAAGGTATCGTATAGATAAATTACAAACTCTTCAATGTAGTGATCCAGGTCTCCCAGTTCGTTATCCCACCAGATTTTCTGAACAGCCTGTCCCTGGGCACCTGCATAGGTACAGTCGCTGGCGGTTCCATACATATAACTGTCATACCAGTCCTGGCCGAGATTGCCATTATCTCCGGCTTCGCCTGCATCCTGAAAGAATTTATATTCAACTTCAATTATACATAACTTTTTTCCATTGATTTCTTCATCTCCGGTATAAGTGTAAGTTGCTTTAAATGGAATTTCGATTGCTCCTTCCATATTAAAAAGTTCGCGGCAATCATGAACTTCAAGTCCTTCACAGGTCCAGGAATCTCCAATCTTTACCGCTTCCTTACTGAAAGACGGAACGCTGCGAACTGTCGGCAGAAAGGCATTATCTGAGTCATGCAGATAACCATTTTTATCGCGATAAATTTTTACAGAATCTTCTTCACCCCAGGAAAGAGTTCTGCCTGTTGAATTGATAAAGTTGTTCTGAGTTGTCATGTAATGAGTACTTAAAAGGGCAGTGCCGTCTTTTTCTACAGCTTCAACAGTTGTTGAGGTTCGGTTTATAAACTGAGTTCTGTTATTTAATCTGCCATTGATGTAGGCTTCTTCTTCTACGGTAGCAACATGAGAAACTGCATCTCCTTTTTTATGCCGGAATTGAAAGAGAATACCGTCCTCGGCAAAGATAAGAGTGGAAAAAAGGGTGAAAACTGAGAATGCAATTATCGATTTTCTGAACTCAATTATCATAAAAAGTATTCCTCCTGAAACATACTCTTTAATATATCGGCAAATTCATTGTATATTGTAAAAATGATTACAGAGATTTTAAGTTACATAAAAAATACAGCTGCGGCAGTGCCTGTGCCAGCTGCAATACTTATTGCGATTCTCATTCTTTTTTTTATTATTCAGACAATCAGACTCCATCGCAATCATTCCTCCCTGCGCCAGGATGCAATCAAGCGTTCGCGCTCAGTAATTGGCGGCCAGCTTGCTGAACAGGTTGCTCCTTTCTTACCTGGTTTTCCATGCCATCCCGGAGATGCCCGTTTTATAGGAAAGCCGGTTGATTTCATAGCATTCCCCGGCCTCACAGAAGACAATGAGGTTCATGAAGTTCTTTTGATAGAGGTAAAAACCGGAAAATCAAACCTGAGCGGCCGCGAACGGGAAATAAAACGGGCTGTTGCCGAAGGCCGTGTAAGGTATGTTGAGTATAGGGTAGAATAGATCCCGAAACGAGTCCGGGATGACGGTGTATCTTCGAGATGTCGGTGTATCTTCGGGATTTCGGAAATGCCTAATTCTTCAAAAGTGCATTTACATCACCTGCAAGATATGCATCGCAAAGGTGATATGGCATAGGCTTTCCTCGTAAAAAGCCCTGAACAAAGTTACAGCGGAACTGATTAAGCATATCCAGCTGTTCATTGTTTTCAACTCCTTCTGCAATTGTTTCAAGGCCCATTTTTTCTACCATATCGATAATAGAACGTGTAATAGTTGCCTGAACACCATCTGCTGAAGTGATATCATTAATAAATGCTTTATCAATTTTAAGAGTATTCAAAGGAAGCATCTGAAGATAGCTCAAAGAAGAATAGCCTGTACCAAAGTCATCGAGAGAAACGCGAAGTCCCATAGCTTTTATCTTACGAAGCTTATCAATTGCATCTTCCATGTTATTAATCATTACACCTTCAGTGATTTCAACTTCAAGAAGGCTCGGATCAACTTTGAAAGTTTCAATCATATCAGCAAGTTCTTCAACAAAGCCGTCACTAAGCAGCTGAATTGGTGAAACATTTACAGAAATAATTCCGTTAAAATTATATTTTGCCTGCCAGGTTTTTAGTGTATTAATTGCGGTGTACAAAACCCATCTTCCAATCGGAATAATAAGGCCTGTTTCTTCTGCCAGAGGAATGAAAGCAGAAGGAGAAATGCTTCCTAGTTCTTCATCATCCCATCTGATAAGTGCTTCAAAGCCTCGGAGCTTACCAGTCTGAATATCAAACTGCGGCTGATAATACTGCGTAAAACTGCTTTCGAGAAGGGCAGCATTCATTCTTGTCTGAATTGTCAGGTGCTGGATGAAAACTCTCTGCATTTCAGGTTCAAAGTATATGAAACTGTTCTTTCCATTTTTCTTTGCATAATGCACAGCCATATCTGCAAAACGGATTAATTCATCTTTTTGTTCTGTATTTGTAGGGAAGATAGAAATACCACCAGAAACTGAAATCTGCTTCAACTGGAAGGCATCAAAAATACAATCTATAAAATTTACAAGTGAATCATTTGATTCAAAGTTTGTAATAATTACTGCAAATTCATCATCACCATAGCGGAAAATCTGAATATATTCTCTCTGGAACTGTTTTAAAACATCAGCAACATCAAGAATTATCTTATCTCCGGCCTGACTTCCCAAAGAATCATTAATATTCTGCAGGTTATCAATATCAATAACAAGAAGGGCTGCGTAGTATTTTTTAAATCTTGCTGTTTCAAGAGTAATGGCAAAAGCATCTGCAAAGCCTGTACGGTTTGAAAAGCCTGTCATCGGGTCTGTAATGAGGGTCTTTTTTAGTTTTCTGTAATATTCGCGTTCAGAAGTAATGTTTATAAAAGTGATAATTATGTACTTTTCCTCCGGCAGCCATTTCATTTCAATTTTGTACCAGGCTTGAGTTGAAGGAGAAAAGTATTTTACATCTTCATAAAAACGGCCTGCTATGGCATCGAGTGCCATCTTAAACCAGGGAATGTCAGAAGTAATGTTCATGGAAAAGTCAGACCATTTAGGCTTATTCTGAATTACAAAGCCAGCTACCTTTTTAACTTCTTCATTTGTATAGATTATATCAAAATCTGTAATTTTTCCGGATTTGTCTTTTATTGGAGTTGCTGCTACGACTGGCGCAGCTATATTATCGAGTATGGAAGAAATGTTTACGCTCATTTTCAACCTGCTATAACAATTTTTTAATTTCCCCTCTCGGTATCATTATTATAGTAAGGCTAAAATGAGCATAAGTCAAATAATTTTTAGTCGGCTGTGAATCTAATGGTTTCCCATTTTTCATTAAATTTTTCGAGGTCTTCACCTACATCAAGTTTAAGTTCTCCGCCTGCCATTTCCTCTGCCTTGTACATAGGAACTGTAGTTCGGCGTTTTTCAGCTTCAGGGTTTACATAACCTGGAAAGCGGAATTCATCAAGGAAGAGAGCATAAATTTCTGGTCTGTGAATGAAGTTGATGAACTCATTTGCTCTGTCGTAGTGTTTTGCACCCTTAAGAATAACCATAGAGTCGAGATACTGAGGACCACCTTCTTTTGGAATAAAGAAGTCAATCATATCTTCCTGCTTATCCTCTGGAATTTCACCAAATACAACTTCTGCATAACCCTGGCAAACCCAGAAGTCTCCTGCAGCAAAAGACTTACCAAAGCCTTCTGCATCAAACTTTACAAGGTTAGGTTTCCATTCATTGTTTATGAGGTCTGTAGCAGCCTGAAGTTTTGCATCATCAACAGTGTTTACAGAAAGTCCCTGGTAAGCAAGAGCATCACCAATAACTTCACGCATATCATCCATCATAGACATATGGCCCTTAAGGTCTGTGCGGGCAAAGATGTTCCATGATTTTTCGTAATTAGAAACCTTCTGCTTGTTTACGGCAATACCAGCCATACCAAGATAGTAAGGAACCTGCCATTCCATTTCAGGGTCAAAAGTCATAAGCTTTTTGCAGTCAAGGTTGATGTATTTCTTGTTTGTGAACTTTGACTGATCGATCTTCTCCAACATCTTCTGATTAATCATTATAGAAGTGTAGTCCTGAGAAGGGAAGGTGATGTCGTATCCCTTTGCTCCAGCTTTGAGCTTTGCGTACATAACTTCGTTTGAATCAAAAGTATCAACCTTTACAGTGCAGTTTAACTCTTTTTCAAAAGCACGAAGAACTGAATCTGGAGTGTAGTATGTCCAGTTGTAGAGGTAAAGTGTTCCGTCGTCTTTTTCTTCTCCACATGAAGTGAAGAAGAATGTTGCAGCAACGAGTGTCATAACTGCAAGTGCAATCTTTTTCATAAAAATGTATCTCCTGTAATAGTGGTTTCGATACGACACTACGTGTCTAGTCAACCACCGGTGGTTGAGTGCCGCGAAGCGGTTTATCGAAACCACATGTATTAGTGTCCTGCAGCAAAGCCTTTGAGTCCCTTACGGCAGATAAAGGCAATTGAGCAGGTAAAAATAATCATAATAACTGAAAGTGAGTTTATTACCGGTGAAACGCCGAAGCGGATCATGGAATAAACATAAAGCGGAAGAGTAGTAGAACCCGGACCAGAAACAAAGAAGGTGATTACAAAGTCTTCGAGAGACATTGTAACTGCCATCAAAAAGCCCGAAAGAATGCCGGGCATAATTGCAGGAACTACAACCTTAAACATTGTCTGTCTTTCTGTTGCACCAAGGTCGTGCGCCGCTTCAACAATCGAAAAATCAAATTCATCGAGGCGGGCGTTCACCATCAAAAATACGAAAGGTAAACAAAAGGTCGTGTGGGCTGCAAATACGGTAAAAAGTCCCAGAGGCAGATGAATGCCACTGAAGAAAATTACCATGGAAATACCGATAATAACCTCAGGTAAAACCATAGGAAGGTAGGTAAGAGTCTGAATAAACTTCTTACCCCGGAATTTATACCAGTTTACGCCGATAGAAGCCATGGTTCCAAGCACGGTAGAAACTGCTGCAGAAGAAAAAGCTACAAGAATACTGTTCAACAGAGCCTGCCATAAAGCGTTTGAGTTTAAGAATAATTCTTTATACCAGGTAAGGCTTGGTTTTGTAAATTCTGCACCCTTGCTTTCGTTGAAAGAATAAACAATGATTACAAAAAGGGGCAGGAAGAGGAATATTATTGTGAGCCAGAGCACCATCTTTGAAAATGAAAACTGTGGACCGCGGCGCTTCCAGGCACGTTTTGCGTGGCGGGCATTTTCTGAGTGCGGTTTATTTTTTTGTGCGATAGCATCGTGGAAGAGTACAAAAAGATTTCTAGCCATTACTGCACACCTCCCACATAGTTATCTTCTTTTGTGTTCTTCTTTTTGAGCTGAGCATCTTTACTATTTGTGCGGGTAATCATCATAATTCCGATTACAGAAATCAAAGTAATTACCATAGAGAAGGCTGCGGCTAAAGGCCAGTTACGGGTCTTCTGAACCTGATCAACGATGATGTTTCCCAGCATGTAAGAATCCTTACCGCCGACCAGTAAAGGCACTGTATAAGCACCGAAAATCGGAATAAAAGTAAAAATCAAAGCAGAAATAATACCGCTGCGAATGCCTGGAATCAAAACCTTGAACATAGACTGTGGCTTTGTAGCTCCAAGGTCGCGGGCTGCTTCCAGAAGAGAAAAATCAAAGCGGTCAACGGCTGTAAAAATCGGGAGAATCGCATACGGAATGTACATGTAAACACTTACAAGAATTACTGCCTTAGTATTGTAAAGCAGAGGCAGGTAATCCTTTATGATATGCAGCTTGAGCAAAATCTGATTCAAAATGCCATCGTTATTCATAATACTCATCCAGGCAAAAATACGGATAAGAGAGTTTGTCCAGAAAGGTATGATTACCAGAAAGAGGAAGAGTGTCTGATGACGGCTGCGGGCCATAGCATAAGCACTTGGAATCGAAACTAAGATTGTTATTATAGTAGAAATAATTGTGATTTTTAGGGTTCTCAGCACAATCAGGCCATATTCTGGCTTGCACATCTGCTTATAAGCTTTGAGAGAGAATTTCCAGTCAACGCCGCCGTAAGTTCCTTTTTTCAAAAAACTGTAAACAAAGATGATTACAAGAGGTGCAACAAAAAAGATTATAAACCAGAGCCCCATAGGCCAGCCGTAGAAGAGACCTACACGGGAATCGCGGATTTCTTTAGATAGTTGTTTTTTATTCATATAACTAATACCTGAAGTCTAAAAAAAGCTATTAGCTATTAGCTTTTAGCTAACAGCTATTTCTCAATGTCCTCAACGATATAGGCATCTTCTGCAGACCAGGAAACGTAAACCTTGTCTTTCCACTGAATTACAGGCCCATCATCCATATAGTCAGTATGCTGCTTGAAAACCTTAATGATTTTGCCGGTTTCAAGTTTTACATAGAACTTTGACTGGAAGCCAGAATAAATAGGCTCTTCCACAACACCACTGAATACATTGATATCTGTTCGACCGCCTGTAGAAGGTGGTTCAAGTGTAATGCGGATTTTTTCAGGACGAATAGTGAAAGCAACCTTCTGTCCCTTGTCTGTGTGCTCGTAGTCTGTAACCTGCATATAGCGGTCAAGGGCAGCTTCTGCCTCTGTATCTGTTGCAAGTGGAGCCTGCTTTCCAAGCTCAGGAACACTCAGGGTAGCCATAAAGTCATCGTTACCGTTTGCATCCTTGTGAGGAACACAGTCTACAACTTCAGCATCAAAAAGATTTGTTTCGCCGATAAACTGGGCAACAAACTGAGTAGCAGGGCTTTCGTAAATTTCGTAAGGAGTGCCAATCTGAAGTACATGACCGGCATTCATAACTGCAATGCGGTCTGAAACAGAAAGAGCCTCACTCTGGTCATGAGTTACGTAAATGAAGGTAATACCAATCTGGTCGTGAAGGCGATCCAGGTCAATCAAAAGATTGGCGCGGAGCTTTGCATCCAGGGCAGAAAGCGGTTCATCAAGCAAAAGAACTTTAGGTTCATTGATAAGGGCGCGGGCAATTGCTACACGCTGCTTCTGACCTCCAGAGAGTTGATTAGGCTTTTTGTCGATGTGCTGGTCAAGCTGAACAAGATGAACGTATTCGCGTACTTTCTTGTCAATTTCATCTTTAGGGAGTTTTTTCAGACGCAATGAGAATGCAACATTTTCATATACAGTCATGTGGGGAAAAAGTGCGTATGTCTGAAAAACCGTATTTGATTCACGCTTATCTGGCGGAAGCGGAATTACGTTCTTGTCATCAAAAAGAACTACTCCATCATCCGGAGATTCAAAACCTGCAATAATGCGGAGAAGGGTAGTTTTTCCGCAGCCAGAAGGACCAAGAAGAGAAAAGAACTCTCCCGGCTTAATAGTAAAGTTGATGTCATCCAAGGCAACAAAGTCGCCGAATCTTTTGGATACATGATCAATGGTAACCTGACTTCCTTTCACTCAAGTAACCT
>JAEDCY010000060.1 GCA_016293915.1 Treponema sp.
TTGCTGTGACTTGAGCATAAAAAAAACACCACCTGAATAAATTTTACTCTATTCATATGGTGTTTGTAAATTCAGTCTTTAACAGACTTTTTCAGTGACCTCGGTATGAGCCGGGGGATGAATATAGCTGGCAGTGGTTGGCAAGCTTAGCTTGCCTATGAGCCCTTTCTTCGATTTTAGGCTTTCACTTCAACACGGTTAAGGTGCCAGATGTCGCGAACATAATCTTCGATTGTGCGGTCGCTTGAGAACTTGCCGGCGTTGGCAATGTTCTTGAGAGCCATCTTAGCCCAGCCCTTCTTATCCTGATAAGCCTCGGCAATGCGCTCGCGGGCTTTGCAGTAAGAATCGAAGTCTGCCAGAACGTAGTAAACATCCGGGCGCTGACCTTCTACACCGTAAATCAAAGAGTCGTGAAGCTCTTTGAAAAGCTGATGGGTTGGATCATAAGTACCGTCTACCAGCTGCTCAACAACCTTTGCGAGAGCCGGATTGCGGTCAAGGTATTCCTGAGGATTGTAAGAGTGCTCTGCTTCCATCTTCTTGATTTCTTCTGTAAGAAGACCGAATACAAAGCCGTTTTCTTTTCCTGCTTCTTCGAAAATCTCGATATTAGCACCGTCCATTGTTCCGAGAGTCAAAGCACCGTTGAGCATAAATTTCATGTTTGATGTACCAGAAGCCTCGAGACCTGCTGTAGAAATCTGCTCAGAAACATCTGCTGCCGGGAAGATTTTTTCTGCAACAGAAACGCGGTAGTTTTCTACGAATACAACACGAATCTTTCCGCGAACGCGGCGGTCGTTATTAATGCGCTCTGCAACAGTATTAATCAATTTAATGATTGACTTTGCACGGCGGTAACCAGAAGCTGCCTTTGCACCAAAGATGAAAGTGCGAGCCGGTGGGTTATAACTTGGGTCATCAACCAGGCGGTTGTAAATATACATAACGTGGAGAATGTTCAAAAGCTGTCTCTTGTACTCGTGAAGGCGCTTAACCTGAACATCAAAAATACTTTCAGGGTCAAGGAACTCGTTCTGAGCATGCTTGAGATAGTCTGCAAGAGCTATCTTGTTTTCTGTCTTAATGCGAATAAGCTCGTTGATTGATTCATCATCGTCGAGGAACTTTTCAAGCCCCTTAAGCTTTGAAAGATCCTTTTCCCAACCGTGACCAATGCGGTCTGTAATAAACTTTGAAAGCTGAGGGTTTGCGTTGAGCAGCCAGCGGCGCTGTGTAATACCGTTTGTCTTATTGTTGAACTTCTGTGGATAGAGTGCGTACCAGTCTTTAAGCTCGGCAGTCTTCAAAAGCTCTGTATGAAGTTCTGCAACACCGTTTACGCTGAAGCAGGCGTGAATTGCCATCCATGCCATGTAAACCATGTTATTATGGATGATTGCCATGTGCTCGTGCTTGTAGTAGTCGTTAGGGAACTTTTGACGAAGCTCAATTACAAGGCGGCGGTTGATTTCCTCAACAATCTGATATACACGAGGGAGGAGTCCCTGGAAGATTTCGATTGGCCACTTCTCAAGAGCCTCAGCAAGAATTGTATGATTTGTATAAGCAAAAGTATGAGTTACTACATCCCATGCTTCATCCCAGCTTACATTGTATTCATCAATCAAAATACGCATAAGCTCAGGAATTGCAACTACCGGGTGAGTATCGTTGAGCTGAATTACGTGGAGCTCTGCAAACTTAGAGAAGTCTGTTCCGTGGTCACCAACATAGTGGCGAACAAGGTCCTGCAAAGAAGCAGAAGAGAAGAAGTACTGTTGTTTAAGGCGGAGAGCCTTTCCGCTAGGGCCGTTATCGTTAGGGTACAAAACGCGGCTGATATTTTCTGCGCTGTTCTGGCGCTCTACGGCACGGTTGTAATCCATGCTATTGAAGAGCTGAAGGTCAAAGCCGTTTGGGCTTGATGCCTGCCAGAGGCGCAAAGTATTTACAGTCTTTGTATCAAAACCGATGATTGGCATATCATAAGGAGTTGCTGTTACTTCCTCTGCATTTTCAATAAAGAAGCGAGGCTGTCCGTCCGGAGTTTTTCCGTAAGCAATGTTTCCGCCGAACTTTACAGTGACTGCAAGGTCAGAGCGCTTGATTTCCCAAGGGTCGCGGTGCTGCAGCCAGTTGTCCGGATATTCAACCTGATATCCGTCTTCAATGCGCTGCTCGAACATACCGTATTCATAGCGGATTCCGTATCCGTGTCCAGGATAGTCAAGAGTTGCAAGTGAGTCGAGGAAGCAGGCAGCGAGGCGGCCAAGACCACCGTTACCAAGACCTGCATCCGGCTCTTCATCTTCAATCATATTGAAGTCTATATTCATTTCTTTAAGAACTTCATTTACAGATTCTTTAATGCCGCAGTTGATGAGGTTATTGCTGAGAGCGCGTCCCATCAAAAATTCAGCAGACAGATAGTAAAGCTGCTTTGTTGGCTTTTTGTCATATTCGTTACGAGTTGCCATCCAGTTAGGCATAATTAACTCAAGGGCAGAAGCAGAAACCGCATCAAAAAGGTCGTGCTTGTTTGCCTGCGTAATATCCTTACCGTACTGACGGCGAAGTCTGGCAGAAAGATTTGCCTTAAATTGTTCCTTATCAAATTCCATAAAATAAACCTCCGGAATTTATTTACTCATTAAAATTACGGTAGCCCCGGAAATCAGAACATAGCGTTTCTGTTCTCTAAGAAGCTCCTCATTTCCTTTTTCTAATATATCATCAGGACTTTCAAAAGCTGTGTCCGCAACGCGGTACCATTTTTTGTTTCCTGCTAATGACGGTAAAGTAATTGTAAGGTCGTACTGATCAAGATTTGTAGCAACATAAAAGTCACTGTCAATTTCAAGACCACTCAGCTTAAAGGCAAGAAAGTGATTCATCTTTGCCCAGTCCGGAACCTTAGCATTAATATCATACCACAATATCTCCGGGATTGCATTTGTCTCGTAAGTATCGCGGAAAAAATTGATTCTGCTGAAAATATTATGAGATTTACGAAGTTCAATCAACTGCGAAGTAAAACGAATCAGTCCCTTGTTGCGCTCGGCAAGATTCCAGTTAAACCAGCTGAGAGCTGTGTCCTGGCAGTATGCGTTGTTGTTGCCGTTCTGGGTACGGCGCATTTCATCACCACCCAGCAGCATAGGAACCCCCTGAGAAAGAAAAAGATAAACCAAAAAGTTTTTGATTGTGCGCAGACGGGCCTGTTCGATTTTTGGGTTTGTGCACTCCCCTTCAAAGCCGTTGTTGTAGCTGTAATTGTCGTCGGAACCGTCACGGTTGCATTCGCCGTTTTCCTCGTTGTGTTTGCAGTTGTAGCTTACAAGATCGTTGAGGGTAAAGCCGTCATGGGCGGTAATAAAATTTATGGAAGAAAGCGGTCCGCGTCCGTCGTGGTTATAGCAGTCGGAGCTGCCGCTTACACGGGTTGCCGCTGCCGTAGAAAGAAGCTCGTCTCCACGAAGGAAGCGGCGGATATCGTCGCGGAAGCGGCCGTTCCATTCGCTCCAGCGGTTGTTCGGGCCGCCAGGAAAACCGCCAAGCTGGTAAAGGCCGGCACAATCCCATGGCTCTGAAATAAGTTTTGTTTTCGACAAAATCGGATCGTCATTAATTGCGACAGTAAGACTCGGGAAATCATTTGGAATTGGGGCACCATTTGGAGCCCTGGTTAAGATAGAAGCAAGGTCAAAACGGAAGCCATCTACATGCATTTCCATAACCCAGTAGCGAAGGCTGTCCAGAATAAATTGAGCCGTTACAGGGTGATTACAATTCATGCTGTTTCCGCAGCCGCTGAAGTTCATATAGTAATTTTTATCACTGGCAGGAAGTGAATAATAAACATCGTTCTGAAGACCGCGGAATTCAAAAGTGTAGCCGCGCTCATTTCCTTCTGCTGTATGATTGTAAACGACATCAAGAATAACTTCGATACCTGCCTTGTGCAGAGTTTTTACCATCTGCTTAAACTCGCGCACAGGACCGCCCGGAGACCTGTCTGCGGCATAGCTTGTTTTTGGCGCAAAAAATCCTATAGTGCTGTAGCCCCAGTAATTTACCAGAGTTTCCCCAGTACGCGGATTCGTATTTGCATTTTCATTTTCATCAAATTCAAAAACAGGAAGAAGCTCTACGGCAGTGACACCGAGGTTGCGGAGGTATTCAGCTTTTTCTTCAAAGCCCCGATAAGTTCCGGCAATTTCCCGCGCCACTCCCGAAGTCTCCGAAGCTGTAAAGCCCTTAAGATGTGTTTCGTAAATTACAGTCTGCTCGAGCGGGCGGTTCAGAGGCTTATCGCCTTCCCAGTCAAAGCCGTCGTCATCAACAACAACGCACTTTGGAAAATCAGAAAGATCCTGAAGCTCGCCACCCATATTGCCGTCAAAGCCTTGTTTCCACTGCTTGTTGTAAGAGAGGAAAACCGAGCCCGGCGTAAAAGCCTTTGCGTAAGGGTCAAAAAGATATTTATTGGAATTGAAACGAAGTCCCTTTGGCGGAACATAAGGCCCATCCACCTTGTAAAGATAGAGAGTTCCTGCCCCAAGTCCTTCTATACATATGTGCCAGATATCACCGGTTCTGTTGGAATGAGGATCAAAATCCACCACCTTCGCCGGCTTATGATCGTATTCACTGTCAAAAAGCACAAGGCTCACTTTGGTTGCATCGCGGCTATAAATCGAAAAATTAACACCGCCCCCAGTAAGCACCGCGCCAAAGCCCATCGGCTTTCCGTTATGAACCTTTATATCAGACATAGTTCTAATATTTTAACACAGGAATGGCAGAATTTCTAGAAATAAATTGATTAAAATGAAAATGCAGAAAACAAATAAAATATTAAGTATTATATAATCAGAATTCTTTTAAGAATTCTGATGGCGAAATTATTCTCACCATCGAAGACTTAAAATCATCTGTATTTCTGGTAACCAGATAATCCGCCCCAATTTGAATAGAAGATTCATGCTGTACAGCATCTTCAAAATCTTTCCATGAAGAGTTCAATGCATTTTTTATACAAGCTTCATCTATACCTGCGACAGAAACAATTTCTAACAAATCTTGTAAATGACGCTTAGTCTCTTCTTTGTTGTTTAAGCGTTTATTCAGAATATAAAAGATATCAGTAATTGAAGCAGCTGAAACATAAAAATCTATTGTTTTTGAATCTGAAAGTTCTAATACTTTTTTACTCTCTTCGTAAAAATCTGCATTTTTGAGAAGGATATCTAATATGATATTTGAATCAAGAAAAACGGTCATTTTATATTCCGTACTTTTCTGCAAGTCTTTCTGCGCGAATATCTTTTATTGACAGAGGCTCTGTTGAAGAAATAATTCCTGTAAGACTGTTTACGACCTCTGAAACAGAACGCTTCTTTGCAACTTTTCGAGAAGATTTTTTGAATTGATTTATTACAAAAAGTGCATACATCTCAATATTATTCTGCAATTCCAAAGGCAAACGCTGCACTTCTTTTTCTAATGCATTGAATGACATAAAAACCTCCTCTTATTTATAATATAACACGGATAATTGAAAAATAGAAGATTTATTTTCATACAGTTTTCGATGCAAATAGGAAGAAAAAAAATTGAATTTTATTAAGAGCCTGGCATTAAAGTCCAAGGCGCCTTCGAAATAACATATTATTATTTATACAAAAACACTGTTGCGGGGAAAAAATTCTACTGTTATAATTACAAAAATATGAGTGATGAAATTAAATCGAACGAAAACGCACCTCTCCGCACAGCTGTTGTGGCAATCATTGGCCGCCCGTCTGCAGGTAAATCAACCTTTTTAAATACTGCCTGCCAGGAACCGGTGAGCATTGTATCTCCTATACCGCAGACAACCCGTAACGCAATTAAGGGAATTGTAAATACATCTTTTGGCCAGCTGATTTTTATTGATACCCCTGGCTATCACGATTCTGAAAAGAAATTAAACCTTCGCCTTCGCAATGTTACAGAAAGTCAGCTGGAAGGTATTGATTGTGTTCTATATATAATTGACTCTACCCGAGCCCTTGGAGAGGAAGAAGCCCACACCGCTGCCCTGCTCAAAGACTTGCAGGCAAAAACTGTTGTAGCAATCAACAAGTGCGACCTTCCTGCCAGCAAGCCCCTCCCTATCCGTCAGTTTATAAGCGAGCAGTTGCCTCAGGTTCCTGACGTCCGTATTCTGGAAATGTCTGCCGAAAAAGACACCGGCATAAACGAAGTTCTCAAAGCTCTTTATGATATTTCGCCGGAAGGAGAGCCTGTTTACGACGAAGAGCTTTACACAGACCAGGATCTTACATTCCGCGTTTGCGAGGTAATCCGTGGAGAAGCAATCAACCGACTGCAGGACGAAATTCCCCACGCAGTTTATGTTGAGGTTGCAGATGTTGAACACCGCAACGAGGGCAAAAAACTCTGGATTCGTGCCTTCCTTTGTGTTGAGCGCGAAAGCCAGAAGGGAATTGTAATCGGTAAGGGTGCTTCAAAAATTAAGGAAATCAGAACAGCTGCAGTACGCAAGCTTTCAGAAATATATATTCAAAAAATAGACCTGGATTTGCAGGTTAAAGTTGATAAGAACTGGCGTCAGAGGGATTACACTCTCAACCGCCTGATTCCTTCGCAAAAGTAACGAAAGAGAGGAGCTTTATAGATAATTTAATATGCTGTCTTTAGAAAAAGGAATGAACCAGGTCCACCATGTTCTTAAGGCCGACCAGATGGCGAATATCGCTTTGAGAATGCTTGCCTGCATAAACAGGGAAGTTGTTCTTCACAGCGTAAGGACAGCCTATCTCGCTTACAAAACCGTATGCGTACATCCGATGAATGAGCGCTGCATACCGGAAAAGCTGGTCATGCTTGCAATCTTCCATACAATCGGATTTTTCCGCGAAGACATTCATTTTAATTATTTTCCGCATGATGCAAACATCGACTACTTTGCAAATGATAAATCTGTAGAAAGCAAATATGTTTTTGCCTGTTACTATCTTGAATACATGACCCCGCTCAAAGGAGATGCGGTAGGCCTCCAGAATTTTTTACAGCCCTATAATAAGGATTTGCGGCAGTACGTTTATCAGGAAGAATACAAAGACGTAATTTACCTCTGCGCAAGAATCAGCGATTACGTAATGAAAAATCCTGACAAGCCCCTTCCTTCTGATTTGAACGAACTTGCTCCAGGTTATTTTGATCCTGAATATGTAGCAGCTTTTTCTGAGGCTAACAAAAATAATGTGCTTACTGATACTATTAAAACAGGAACTAATTTTGATGAAATTACAAAGCTGGTTTCCAACATTCAGCTTTCTCCAGAAGAAAACCGTATGCTTGAAAAAATGCTGATTCACCTGCTGGATTTTAAAAGCACCACAACGATGAAGCATTCTATCAATACTTCCAGTTACGCCCTTTCACTCGGTCTGCGTCTCAACCTCAACAGCGAAGTTTTAACAACTCTTTACAACAGCGCCTTTCTTCACGACATCGGAAAGATGGCAACACCTCAGCGCATTCTGGAATTTCCGGGAAAGCTTTCGCCGGAAGATATGGGTATAATGCGTCTTCATGTAAATCATTCAAAACGCATTCTCAGCGGCTTTGTTGATGATGAGACTCTCGAAACAGTTTACCGCCACCACGAAAAGCTCAACGGCAAGGGCTATCCGCGCAAGGTAGAAGGAAAAGACCTTACACTGATACAAAGGATTCTCACAGTTGCGGACATCACGAGTGCCCTGCACGACAGCCGCAGTTACAAGGGAGAATTCTCAAAAGACAAGACTCTTTCCATCATCAAGGATATGACTGATAAGGGAGAGCTGGACCCTAAGATTACAAAGTTTGTAATAGAAGATTTTGACCAGCTTTTAAAAGAGCAGCAGGTTTTCCAGGGAATGCTTTCGATAGACTTCAGCAAGGTTGTTATCAATTATAATAATTACCTTTATGAAGATGTAGATTTATGGGTAGAAAATCTCTTGAATGCAACAACTCCATATGAAGAAATAGAAGATATTGAAGATCTGTAAGAGTTAGAAGAGTTGTAACATACCGTCGGGGATGACCAATAAGTTCAGGATGACAAAAAAAGCCCTTTTCATTATATTATATAGTATGCAAATAACTTACAAAACTCAGGGCGTGTGCGCACGTTCTATTACTTTTGATAAGGACGAGAGTGGTAAAATCACAAACATCAGTTTTGAAGGCGGCTGTAATGGCAACCTCAAGGCAATTTCTAAGCTCTGCGACGGCATGACAGCAGATGAAATTGCAGCAAAGCTCAAGGGCAACACCTGCGGTTTTAAGAGCACAAGCTGCGCTGATCAGCTGGCTATTGCTGTGTCACAGGCATAATTAGAATTTGTATTTTATCAGCTTTATTTTTGATGTTCATGTTGTTTGAAACAAATCATCCATTGTGACTTCACTTTGGATTCTGCCTGAATGTGAGTTTTGCTTTACGCCATAAGTTGTAACCATAGTAAGGTGCAGGGCTTTTTTAGAACCTGTTTCTTTGCGGAAACATTCTATTTTGTTAATCAGCTTTTTCTCATAATCCTTATCTATTTCGTATTCATTGACTGCAAATTTCATTTCGCAGATATTTATGACTTTATCACGACGGTCTATAAGCATATCTATCTGAGCCCCATCAGCTTCTTCGGTTGATTTTGTAAACCATGATGAAACTTCTGTAAGGATACCGGAGATACCAAGCTTTTTCTTAATCTGTTGAATATGATCTTTACATACCTGTTCAAATGTAAATCCTTCCCATGCTCTTACAGATGGATTATCTATTGAATTTGACCAGAATCGTTCATCTTTTCCTGAATTATTCTTCAGGAACTTATAATAAAATAAAGTAAAGTAATCAGAAAGCTGATACAAAGTATCCTGTTTTTTATTTCCAAAGAATTGATATGCTCGCACAAATTCTGAATTAACAAGATTTTCAAGGATTTTTGTAAGACTTCCATTTGGCGGAAGTTTTGTAATTTGAGAAATCTCTTTTCTTGTAAGCCCTATTTTTTTTGAACTCAAGGCTTCTACTACCTTCAAGTATTGCTCACTGTTATTGAAAAGAGTTGCATACAGATGTTCAAATTCATCCCAAAGCAATGCACGCTTCTTGAAAAACATATTATCAATATTTGCTTCAAGAGAAATGGAATTGTCCAGGAGGCTTAGATAATATGGAATACCTCCCATTATCATATAATTTTCAACAATCTGATAACGAGACCATTCAAAACCGTTTACCTTGAGATACTGTTCTGTTTCATTTAATGTAAACGGTTCAAGATACAGTTTGCAGCTCTGTCTGTTGTATAAGCCTCCCTTATTTCTTGCTATATTATCAACCAACCAGGCAGTTGCAGATCCACAAACAAGGCATACAAGATTATCCTGTGCAGAACCCCAGTTATTCCAGAAATATTCAAAGGCCGGAAGAAAATCACTTCTTGGAGTATCAAACCATGGCATTTCATCAAAGAAGATAACATGCTTTTCGGTTTTAGGGAGAGTATCAAGATATTCTCGTAAACAAAAAAATGCATCTGTCCAGTTTTCAGGGGCTTTCAGTTTTTGTTTAGACTGCAGATTTAGTTCTGTAATAAAGTTTTTAAGCTGTACTTCTTTAGTCTGTGCATAAGAGCCGGCAACCTTAAAATCAAATCTGCCGTTGAAAAAGTTATTAATCAGAAAGGTCTTACCTACTCGTCTTCTTCCATAAACGATTATGAGCTGAGCTTGATTTGCATCCATGCATTTTTGAAGTTGTTCTATTTCTTTCTGTCTGCCAATAAGCTTTTCAGTCATAATTCACCTCACAAGCATAAGATAATATAGTTTTAGACTATTGTAAAGTTCTTAACAGTCTAAAACTATATAAAAATACATCATTTAGATATATAAAAGCATTAAAAGCATCTTTATGCCTAGATTTTACATTATTTTATATGGCTTCCGTCAAAGCTTCAGCTGTACAGTTCTATCATCGTGTTTTTAAGTTTTTAGAAAAATCAATATATTGTTAAATCCTTTTCTTTCTACTATATTATTTATACTGAAATTAAAAGCAGGCGTTGCGGGCGGCGTTTGAGCCCGCAGGGTGGGTAGCGCAAGACACCACAGCGTAGCGAGGAGGCTTGCGCGAAGGGCGGGGCTCCGCCCTCCTATATTTGAAAAAAAAAGATCCCGAAACAAGTTCGGGATGACACGATGGAGTATATATGGCACTTGAATGTGGTATTGTTGGACTTCCTAATGTTGGAAAGTCTACTATTTTTTCGGCTCTGACTTCGGCTCCGGCTAGCGCAGAGAATTTTCCTTTCTGTACAATCGACCCTAACATCGGTATTGTTGATTTGCCGGATGAACGTCTGGACTTTCTTGCAAGCATTCACAATCCTAAAAAGAAAACTCCTGCAAGCGTAAAGTTTGTTGATATTGCGGGCCTCATTAAGGGAGCTAGTAACGGAGAAGGTCTTGGAAACAAGTTCCTTGCAAACATCCGCGAGTGTTCTGTAATTGCTCATGTTGTACGCTGTTTTGATAACCCTGATATTATGCACGTTCGCGACAATGCAAACGAGGCTGCTCCAATCGACCCAGAAACTGATATTCTTACTATTAACTGGGAGCTCTGCCAGGCAGACTTAAACACAATCGAAGCCCGCCAGGACAAGGTTACCCGCGCCATCCGATCTCTTGGAAAAGAAGAAGAAAAAAAGTACGCACCTTGGATTAGTGCCGTTGCAAAAATCAAGCCGCTGCTCCAGGATGGAAAATGTGCCCGCACCGCAGACCTCACAGACGACGAAAAGAATGCCCTTTACGACATGTTCCTCCTCACAATGAAGCCTACAATTTACGTAGCAAATGTTGATGAAGAATCAATCGAAGCACAGACTAACAAGTATGTAGAAATCGTAAAAAAATATGCCGACGAAGAGCACTCAGAAGTTGTTGTAATTTGCGGTAAGTTCGAAGCTGACCTTGCAGAAATTACAGATCCTGCAGACCGCAAAGACTTTATGGACAGCGTTGGTCTTAAGGAAAGCGGACTTGCTACCCTGGCCCGCAAAACCTATCACCTTATGGGACTACGAACCTTCTTTACAGGCGGACCTGATGAGTGCCGTGCCTGGACAATTCACGCTGGCGACAAGGCTCCACGTGCTGCCGGCGTAATCCATACAGACTTTGAGAAGGGCTTTATTAAAGCCGAAGCATACACTATCGACGACCTCCGCCAGTACAAGGACGAAGCTGCAATCAAGGCAGCCGGCAAGTACCGCCAGGAAGGTAAGGAATACGTTGTACAGGACGGTGACGTTCTTTTCTTTAAGTTTAATGTTTAGTCAGGAGGGCGGAGCGAGTTTTGCAAACCTTAGATATTCTATCGAATGCAAAACTCGGTAGCGAAGCGTACCCCTCCCTACGGCTGCACTTCGTTGCAGCCTACCCCACCCAGCGGGGGAGTTCCCCCGCAACGCCCAACATCATCAACTTAAGACTAAAAAGACGGTTTTAGATTACAGCCGAATTTATT
>JAEDCY010000004.1 GCA_016293915.1 Treponema sp.
CCTTTTCATCCTGTCCATCTTGTTTAATATATAAATATTTGTAACAAGATATACAGGATGTTTAGGATATTAATGTTTGGAACAAAATATCCTTTTCATCATGTCCATCTTGTTTAAAAAGGATTACGATATAATATAGGAACAAGATATACAGGATGTTTAGGATGTTAATGTTTGAAACAAGATATACAATATATCCTTTTTATCCTGTCCATCTTGTTTAATATATAAATATTTGTAACAAGATATACAAGATGTTTAAGATATTAATGTTTTGAACAAGATATACAAATTATCCTTTTCATCCTGTCCATCTTGTTTAATATATAAATATTTGTAACAAGATATACAGGATGTTTAGGATATTAATGTTTGGAACAAAATATCCTTTTCATCCTGTCCATCTTGTTTAATATATAAATATTTGTAACAAGATATACAAGATGTTTAAGATATTATTATTTTGAAACAAAATATACAAAATATCCTTTTCATCCTGTCCATCTTGTTTAAAATAAAATATTTAGTGAGGTGTTAAATGAGTGAAAAAAATAAAATTGGTGCAAAAGTAAAACTGGTTCGCGAAAACCGCAAGCTTTCTATCGAAGATGTTTCTGAGCGCACAAATCTTCCTGCCGCTCAGATTCAGAGCATTGAAGACGGTTCTCTTGTTCCAAACCTCACACCGCTTATTAAGATTGCCCGTGTTCTTGGTGTTCGCCTCGGAACCTTTATGGACGATGATGAAAACCTTGGACCTGTAGTAACCCGTGCCCAGGACAAGAAGGAAGTAACCCGCTTCAGCGACCGCGGAAACGCAGTTAATTCTGACCTGGACTTCTATACTCTTGCACAGAACAAGGCCGGCCGCCATATGGATCCTTTCATCATTGATATCTTCCCAAGCTCAGAAGAAGAAATCAAGCTTTCTACACATGAAGGCGAAGAGTTCATCTATGTTCTCGATGGTGAAGTAGAAATCATCTACGGCAAAGACAAGTACGAGCTCAAGCAGGGCGATTCGATTTATTATGAATCGATTGTTGCCCACCATGTTCATTCACATGGGGAGAGCAAGGCTAAGATTCTTGCGGTAGTTTATACTCCTGCCTAAAATCGAAGAACCGTTAAAAAAAAGGCTGCGACAGCGGGCTTTTTTAAGTTCATCGAAAGATTGGCACGGTGCGAGACTATGCGAGAACCGGCATGATGGATTGCTTCGTTGCGCTCGCAATGAGATTTAGAAATCACGAAAGGTAAAAAACAAAAAATATGGAGCAGAAAAAGGACCTCGCGGAGCGTCATCTTCGTCCAGCGAAGCGAGTCATTTTTCAGCGGGAATATTTTTTGTTTTTTAAAGATTTCAATGGACGACAAAGAATACTACAGCCTTATGAACCGTTCCTCTTCTTGGGCGCTTCAGCAGGCTCTTAAAAAGAAATCTTCCACAAAAAAAGCGTTATCCCAGGCTCAAAAAACTGAGCTCCCAGATAACGCTCAAACTTTTACATCACTTGAATTGCGCCAGGGCAGGGCAGATACCGAAATGCTGCTGGAAAAAAAATCAGACTAAACGGCATTTTCTTTTCTACTTGAAGCTGCCGTAATTATCCGCTGCCTGCTGAACGAGGGTATGAGAGGGGTAATGGACTGACAAAATATTTAATTATACTTAAATATTTTATTATAATTAAATAATTCTCTTGAATAAGAGGTCTGTTTTCTATATTATAAAGGTGGAGTAATACATGATTGAATTAACATTAAGCCAGCTTTTAAGAGAAAAAACAAAAGCAAATCCAAGCCACGAATTTATGGTATACGCAGACCGCGACCTTCGTTTTACCTATGCCCAGTTTGATAAACGTGTTGATGATCTGGCTTGCGGACTATATGCAATTGGTGTTCGTAAAGGTGATAATATCGGAATCTGGGCAACTAACGTTCCAGACTGGCTTACCTATATGTTTGCCTGCGCCCGTCTTGGTGCAGTAGGGGTTACTGTAAATACTTCTTATAAACTTCACGAGCTTGAATATCTTGTTAAGCAGTCTGACCTTACAACCCTCTGTCTCACAGACGGTGTAAAAGATTCCAACTACGTTCAGATGATTAAGGAGCTTGTTCCAGAGCTTGATGAATATGAAAGAGGCTGCCTTAAATCAAAAAGATTCCCATGCCTTAAAAATGTAGTTTTCATGGGGCCGGAAAAATACCGAGGACTTTATTCTACACCGGAGCTGCTGCTTCTTGGCCAGCATGTTGATATTGAAATCATTCATAAAATTGAAAACGAAGTTACTCCGGAAGATGTTGTAAATATGCAGTATACTTCTGGAACTACAGGTTTCCCTAAGGGAGTTATGCTTACCAGCCGCAACATCATTAATGACGGTTTTATCATTGGTGAACGTATGCGCTATACAGAAAATGACAAGCTCTGCCTCCTGGTACCGCTTTTCCACTGTTTTGGAATTGTACTTGGTGTAATGGCAGTTTTGACTCACGGCGGTACTCACGTTCTTCTTGAAAGCTTTGACCCTCTTGTTGCCCTCGCTTCAATTCAGAAGGAGAAGTGTACTTCGCTTTACGGTGTTCCAACAATGTTCATTGCAGAACTTAATCATCCTATGTTCAGCATGTTTGATTTGTCTTCACTCCGTACTGGTATTATGGCCGGTTCCGGAGTTCCAGTTGAACTGATGAAGCGTGTAAATGATGAAATGCATATGCCTGAAATTACTTCGGTTTACGGTCTTACAGAAACAAGCCCGGGTATGACACAAAGCCACTGGAACGACAGCCTTGAGGTTCGCGCCACAACAGTAGGCGATGCCTTTGAAGGAATTGACGTAAAGGTTCTTGATCCTGAAACTGGAAAAGAATGTCCGGTTGGTGTGCAGGGTGAAATGTGCTGTAAGGGCTGGAACGTTATGAAAGGCTATTACAAGATGCCGGAAGCTACAGCCGAAACAATTGATAAAAACGGATACCTTCACTCCGGAGACCTTGGTATAAAAGATGAAAACGGAAATTACCACATTACCGGTCGTATTAAGGATATGATTATCCGCGGCGGTGAAAATATTTACCCTCGCGAAATCGAAGAGTTCTTAATTCAGATGCCGGAAATCAAAGATATTCAGGTTGCGGCAGTAAAGTCAGAACGTTACGGAGAAATTACCGGTGCCTTTATTATTTTACACGAAGGAAAAACTCTTACAGAACAGGATGTTATTGAATTCTGCCGCGACAAGCTTTCTAAGTTTAAGTGGCCTCAGCTTGTAATGTTCCTGGATGAATTCCCTATGACAGGTTCCGGCAAAATCCAGAAATTTAAGCTTACAGAAATTGGTACAAAATACCGCAGAGAAGTGTTGAAAGTAGAAGATTAATGAGTTACTATATATTTATTATATGAATTCATTTATTCTTTTTGATTTTGACGGCACCATTGCAGATACTATTTCTGTTGGTCTTGAAATTATCAATGCACATGCAGACAAATTCGGATATAAAAGGCTGGATGGCGAATTAAATACCCACCTGTCTGCAATGCAGTTAGTAAAGCTTGCAGAAGTCAAATTGTGGAAGCTGCCATATCTTATTTATCAGCTTAAACAAAAATTGTCTGAGCAATCAGATGAAATCCAGATTCTGCCTGAAGCAAAAAAAATAATTGAAAATGTAAAAAACGACGGCTATGAACTTGGAATCCTTACTTCTAATTCAATGAAGACTGTCAGTGCTTTCTTAAAAAGATATAAATTAGACACTTTCTTTACATATATAAAAACTGATGTATTCATTTTTGGAAAAAAGAAAGCCCTTGCAAAAACTAAAAAACTTCTGAACAAAAAAATCATATATGTAGGTGATGAAATTCGTGATATTGAAGCCTGCAAAAAGAATAACATACCGATTGTTTCTGTTTCATGGGGTATGAATTCTTATGAATCTCTGGAAAGTCATAACACCGGCTTAGTCGCTAAAAATGCTGAAGAAACATACAGTTTAATAAAAAGAATCTGATAATTCTCTGGTTATTTTTTAAGGCTGATTCTATTTTAAAATATAAAAGTCATATAACATTTAATTATACTAAAGATTTTTAATATTTTTTAATTTTTCTATTGATTTTTGACTTATTTTTGTATATTATCTAAAAAGTGAGCGATAGGAGCACCTGCGAAGCAGCCGACCGCAGCGAACGTAGTGAGCGAGGACGGTGAGCGTTAGCGAAGTGCGGATAGCGCGGCCCGAGCGAAGCGAGGGACACTCCCAGAAAAAGAGGTAAATTATGAACGAGGAGATTAAAGCCGTAGCAGACCGTTTAATCGGTCTGCGTGAAATTATGGACGTATCGGTTGAAGAGGCAGCAGGTGTTTGCGGCATTTCGATTGAACAGTACAAACAGTATGAGACTGGCACTGTTGATATTCCGGTTGGGATTTTACAGTCTATGTCTAAGAAGTATGGAATCGACCTCGGAACTCTTATTTCGGGAAAAGAACCTCACATGCATTCTTACTGTCTTACAAAAAAAGATAAGGGACTTTCAGTTGACCGCAGAAGTGACTATAAATATCAGGCTCTGGCAGCAGGTTTTCAGAACCGCAAGGCAGATCCTTTTATTGTAGTAGTAACACCTGAAAATACTAAGGAAATCCATTTCAATTCACATCCCGGCCATGAGTTTGAGTATATGATTGAAGGCTCTATGAAACTTGTAGTTGATGGAAAAGAAATGGTTTTGGAAGAGGGTGATTCTGTATATTTTGATGCTACAAAGCAGCACGGTATGCAGGCACTAAATGATAAGAAAGCTAAGTTTTTGGCTATTATCATATAAAATATTTATGGGTGGTTGAGTAGGCAAAGCCGTATCGAAACCACCTTTACAAAATGACAAAAGTGGTTTCGATACGCATGCTTTGCATGCACTCAACCACCGGAAATCAAAAGGAACATATATGCTTGAAGATTTTCTAGAAAGAACTGAGTTTAAAGATTATAAAGATTTTTTTGAGAACTATAAAATAAAGGTACCTGCAAACTTCAACTTTGGTTATGACGTAGTTGATGTTCTTGCCCAGCGCACACCGGATGCAAAAGCTTTTGTATGGTGCAACGATAACGGCGAAGAGCTTGTTATGACCTTTGGCGAGCTTAAGGAACGCACAGACCGTGCCGCAGCCTATTTCCGCAGTATTGGTATTAAGCGCGGCGACTTTGTTATGCTGATTTTACAGCGCCGTTATGAGTTTTGGCTTTCTATTGTAGCCCTTCACAAAATTGGTGCGGCTGTTATTCCGGCAACTCATATGCTTACAAAAGAGGATATTGTATTCCGCTGTAACGCCGCTTATATTAAGGCTGTGGTTGCGGTGGACCATCGCGAACTCTTTACTTACATTGAAGAAGCTCAGAAGGAATGTCCTTCACTTACAACTCTTGTTGCAGTTCCTCCATTTGGAATTGACCAGGGTATGAGCGACGAATTCAAGGCAAAGCATCCGACCTGGCTGGACTTTACAGAGGGCTGCAAAGCTGTAACTGAGAACCAGCTGGCAGACTTCCATGCACTTAAACGCGAAGACATCAGCAAGAATGAAGACATTCTTCTTGCATACTTTACATCAGGAACTACAAGCCATCCAAAACTGGTTTCTCATAACTATTTATATCCTCTTGGACACATTGTTACTGCAAGCTACTGGCAGCAGGTTCAGAAGGGCGGACTTCATCTTACTGTAGCTGATACCGGCTGGGGTAAGGCAGTGTGGGGTAAACTCTATGGTCAGTGGATTGCTGAATGCTGTGTATTTATTTATGACTATCATGATAAGTTTAAGCCTATTGATTTGATTAAGCAGATAGAAAAGCATCACATTACTTCTTTCTGTGCGCCACCAACAATCTACCGCTTCCTTATTCAGGAAGATTTAAGCCAATATAATTTCTCATCTTGTCTACATTGGTCGACAGCAGGCGAGCCTTTGAGCGAAGAAGTTTTCAATAAATGGAAGGAAATCACAGGAAAAGAAATCCGCGAGGGCTTTGGCCAGACAGAAACTACTTTGTCTTTGTTCAATTATGGAAATGAACGTATCAAACCAGGTAGCCTCGGAAAGCCGGCACCTTACTACAACGTTACTTTGATTGATGAAGAAGGAAATGAAGTAGAAGACGGTGAGGTCGGCGAAATTGTAGTTGATATGAAAAACGGAAACTTCCCGGGCCTCTTCATGGAATATTTTGGTGACCCTGCAAAAACTAAGTCTGTTATGCACGACGGTTACTATCATACATCTGATAACGCCTGGCGTGATGAAGACGGATATTTCTGGTTTACAGGCCGAAACGACGACGTAATAAAATGTTCTGGTTACCGCATTGGTACCTTTGAAGTTGAATCAGTTCTTATGCAGCACCCTGCAGTTGTAGAATGTGCAGTTACAGCAGCTCCAGACCCGGTACGCGGTCAGGTTGTAAAAGCTACAATCGTTCTTGCAAAGGGCTACCAGCCTGGCGACGAGCTTGTAAAGGATATTCAGAGCTTTGTAAAAAAGACTACTGCACCATATAAATACCCGAGAATTGTCGAGTTCCGAGACAGTCTGCCAAAGACTATTTCGGGTAAGATTATGAGAAAGGATATTAAATAGATGCTGAAACAAGTTCAGCATGACACTGTTACCCCGAAACAAGTTCAGCATGACATCGTCACCCCGAACTTGTTTCGGGGTCTTTAATAACGGCCTCGCAATGACTTTTTTTTGCAAAGCAATCCATTTGTTTTATTAGTTTTATATAAAAATATTTTATCATATTGAATTGAATAATTAAACGTAAAATGTTAATATCTCTTATCTCGCAGTGATGAACTCCACATCACTTTCCCTGCCTCACGACGGCAGTGCGATTAAATTTTCCGCAAAGCGCGGACTCAGGAGTATCTCAATGAAAAAAATCACAACTCTCTTACTTTCAATGGTAATGGTAACTGGTCTTGTTTTTGCAGCCGGTGCTAAAAAATCAAAAAACAAAATTACTACTGTTGAAATCTGGCACACTTATAATGGTAAGCAGGCAGCAGCCCTTAATGACGCTGCAGACCGCTTTAATTCAAGCCAGACAAAATACAAGGTAGAAGTAAAGAATCAGGATTATGCAGGTTTTGCTGACACAGTTTACAATGCTGTTGCAAACGGAATTGGACCTAGCATCATTTTCAACTATGGTACAACAGCTGTAGACTATGCTAACGAAGGTCTTGCAATTGATATCCGAAAATATATTAAAAAAGACAACAAAAAAGGCGACAAGACAATGCAGAACATCATTGACTCTTTGCCAGAAGCAATGAAGACTGATGTTCTCGGCTTTGAAGACGGTGGAATCTACTACCTTCCTGGTTGTACAACAGGTCCTGTTTATTTCTATAATAAAACAATTTTTGATGAACTTGGCTTGAATCCTCCAACAAACTGGGATGAACTTGTATCGGTTTCTAAGACAATCAAAGAAAAGAAGGGAATTCCTGGCTTCCATTCAGACGGTCTTGTAGACAACATTCAGGAATTGATTATGCACAACGGACTTGGTTATATTGATGTAGCTAATAAGCGCGTAACCTTCTGTGGTCCAAAGCTCGAAGAAATCTATCAGTGGTATGCTGATAACTGTAAGAAGGGATATTTCTCTTTCAATACAATCGGCCGCTATTCTTCAGAAGATCTTGCTAACGGTGATATCGCATCTTTCTCAGGTTCTTGTGTAAACGACCAGTACATTCAGATGGTAGAAGGCAAGGGTGAGTTAGGCATGGCTAAATGGATTGCAGGGGACTTTTATACTGCATGGAACCGTGGTCCAATCTTCCTTCACAGAAATGACGCTGTTGATGAAGGTGCTTACGAATTTGTTAAGTTCTTCTTGAACCGTGAAAACGCTGCTAAGTGGGCAATTGCAAACTCTGCACTTTGTCCATATGGTACATCATCTGATTATCCTGAATATGTTGCATATTTGAAAAATCTTCCTGCAACTTCAGCTCTTCCTTACGTTCAGGCAAACATGGCAGTTTCTGGTTCATTCCCTAATGTAACAGGTTCTGCTGCTGTTCGTAAGATTCTTGAAGAGTACCTCAACTATGTAGTTGATGGAAAGATGACTGCAAAAGAAGCCGTAAAGGCAATTGAAAAGCAGTGTAACGACGCACTTAACGGCAGATAGTGTCATGCTGAACTTGTTTCAGCATCTATAAAAAGATCCCGAAACAAGTTCGGGATGACAAGACTTGTTTCGGGATCTATAACACAAATGAAAGTTCGAATCGATAACGTAACAAAGAAATTTGGTAATACCACAGCGGTAAGCAATTTTTCCGCAGAACTTGAAGACGGGCATTTGATTTGTCTGCTCGGACCTTCTGGCTGCGGAAAGTCAACTCTGCTTAATATGCTTTGCGGAATTATTCCGGTTACCCAAGGAAAGATTTATTTTGATGATAAGGATGTAACAAAGCTTCCTCCGGATCAGAGAAATATCGGAATGGTATTTCAGAACTATGCCCTTTACCCTCACATGACAGTTGCCCAAAACATTGCTTTTCCACTGGAAGTTTTGAAGGTGAAAAAGGATGAGCGCAAGGCGAGGGTAGAGGAAATTTCAAAGCTTGTTCATGTTGATAATCTTTTGCGCCGTTATCCTTCCGAACTAAGCGGTGGCCAGCAGCAGCGAGTTGCTATTGCCCGTGCAATGGTAAAAAAGCCTCAGCTGCTTTTAATGGACGAACCGCTTTCAAATCTTGACGCCAGACTCCGCCTTGAAATGCGCGAAGAAATCCGCCGCATTCAGAAAGAGACTGGCGTTACAACAGTTTTCGTAACTCATGATCAGGAAGAGGCAATGTCTATATCTGATTCAATTCTTTTGATGAAGGACGGGCTTTTGATTCAAAGCGGTCTATGTCAGGAATTGTACGTGAATCCGAACTCACTTTTTGTTGCTGAGTTTTTGGGAAATCCACCGGCAAACAAACTTCCGGCCTCGGTGGTTGAGTGCGAGCAAAGCGAGCGTATCGAAACCACCACAGAACTCCAGAAATACATTGGTGGTTTCGACAAGCTCAACCACCCGGCAACAGTCGCCATCCGCCCTGAAGCCTTTACTCTGGATCCAAACGGAATAGAAGCAGAAATCCTCTTCATCAGCGAAATGGGAAAAGACCAGATTGTTACAATGAAATATCTTGGTAATACTGTTCGTGCTATTTTAAATCTGGAAGAACTTGAACAGGTGGTTTCGACAGGCTCAACCACCGGACTAATTGGTTCAAAAGTAAAAGTCGGCTTAAAGAAAAAAGGAGTCTTCACTTTTGATAAAGAAGGCCACCGCTGTCATCCCGAACTTGATTCGGGATCTAACTAGGAGAATCGCGATGAGTTTTTCACCAAAACGTCGTGAACTATTTTCCAAAATAGAGCCCTGGCTTTATCTTTCTCCCTTTCTGATTTTCATAATCATATTTACTCTCTATCCTGTAATTAATGTTTTTACAATTTCTTTTAAGGAAAACTACAGCTATCTTCGAGGCACCTTTAAAGCACTCAATTTTGAAAACTATAAATACGTTTTAACCGACGACAAGTTTACCTCTGGACTGCGCAACACGGCACTTTACGTTTTATTCGTTGTTCCTGTCAGTACCGCAATCTCACTTTTCTTTGCAAATCTTTTGAACAAAAAAGTAAAGGGCAGTGCAATCTTTCAAACCGCTTTCTTTTTACCAATGGTAACTTCTGTAACTGCTGTTGGCCTTATCTGGCGCCTTATGTATAACCAGCAATACGGAATTATCAACTGGCTACTTTCAAAATTGGGAATTGAAAAAATCGGCTGGGTGACTGAATCCCGCTGGTCACTACTTGCCCTTATCATATTCGGAACCTGGAATATCCTGCCTTTTACAATCATCATTCTGCTTTCGGGTATGCAGAATATAAATGAAACATATTACACAGTTGCCCGCGTGGACGGAGCGAAACCTGCAAGAATCTTTTTCCGCATTACAGTTCCGCTTCTGTCGCCTACAATTTTCCTCGTCAGCATTGTAAACACAATCAGCTGCTTTAAGGTTTTCAGTGAGCTTTATCCGCTTTTCTACGGAAAGCCGGGACCATACTATAATTTATACACAGTTGTTTATTACATCAGATACGCAATGATGGAAAAGCGAAAGTACGGCTATGCCGCCGCTGCTGCAGTTATTCTTTTTCTTTGTATTTTTGTAGTAACTCTGCTTGAGCTTTATCTTAAAAAGCGGATGGGAAGGAAGGGGCTCAAATGAAAAAAATCAATTCAGGCACGAAAGTCAACTGGCGCGAAGTCCTTCGAAAAACACCGGTATACCTCTTCCTCATCCTCGGCTCCCTCCTCATGATTTTCCCATTTATCTGGATGATTCTCACATCCTTTAAAACTCACGCCGAAGCAATCATGTTCCCGCCGAAATTCTGGCCTGCAAGCTTTTCTTTTGTAAACTATCGCGAAGCCTTTTCAATGGCTCCCTTTGGAAAATATTTTATAAATTCTGTAATTGTAATGATTCTTTCGGTTCTCACAACTACCACCACAACAATTCTTGCAGCCTTTGCCTTTTCAAAAATGAAGTTCCCGGGCCGCAGCCTTATCTTTTCAATTCTGCTCAGTCTGATGATGATTCCTTTTGAAATGTTAATCATCACTAACTATACAACAATAGTTAAGATTAAACTCTACAACACAATTCCGGCTTTAGTTATGCCTTTTATTTCCAGCATCTTTTACACATATATTTTGAAGAATTTTTTTGACACGATTTCTGACAGTCTTTATTATTCTGCCAGAATAGATGGGGCAAGTAACTGGACCTATTTATGGCGCATTATGGTGCCGATTGCAAAGCCTTCGATTTTTACAATTATTCTTTTGAATGCACTTTCTTCCTGGAACAGCTTTATGTGGCCTCTTTACGTTACATCAGACGCAAAGAGCCGCACGCTGCCTTACGGACTTCAGGTATTCACAACCGAAGCCGCAAGTTATTCAGAATATTTAATGGCCGCCTCAACTATAGTCGTTCTGCCAATGATTATTCTTTTTATTCTTACAAGAAAATACATTGTGAACGGCGTAAGTACGGGCGGGCTCAAAGGTTAATTCCAGGGCTTCCGCATTATAAACAAAAATCCCGAATTTTTGGCTCCCAGTCACGGATAAGCATTTATAATGCGGAAGCCCTGAGGTTAATTCAAATTCATCTTTAAAATCCATTTTATTATTGTAAAATCTTTTTTTCATAACTAATTCCTTATAATTCAAATTAATATAATTGTAGATAGTATTACTTAACTGATTTTTGATGATTTTTTTTCAACAATTATAAGATTGGAAATCGATTAAAATTCATGCTATAATTTCAATATGAAAAAAATGAGTTGCCAGACAAAACCTCTTTCAGCATCTGTTTTTAAGCAATTTCATATATTCCAAAAAACAATCGGAATGACTTTTTTATTTTTCTTTCTAATTTCTCTTTTTCCATCATGTAATAAATACATAACGACAGATAAAACTCAATCAGCAAATCAAAAAATTACAGAACTTGGAACAACTGATTCAATTTTTCTTGAACAAATGTATATTACAGAAAGTCTTGATTTTGCACTTTATAATGCATGGCTTCGACTTGATGAAGCTCTTGCTCTAAACGATTCATCGACTAAATATAACTCAAATAAAACTCAGGAAACAATAGCCACAGCACAGAATGATTTTTTACGCGAACTGGAACGTGGAAAAGAATCTAAAACTTATAGAATTGCCAACAGCATGTATGGAATTCAAAATCAAATTTCTGATATGGAAGAGGCTTGTAAAAATCTGGATGCCCAGACACTTTCGCGTCTTGTAACAGCCTTTTATATTTCTAAAGGTTTAATTTATCAGAAAAGCGGTACAGTTTTTATGCAGATGATAATTTTGATGGGTATTTTGATTCTGCTTGTTCTCGCACTTTTGTTTTTTTATCATCTTACTTACGCCCGCAGAATCGAAATCGAAAAAATTCTTAAAGCAACAAATAAAGGTCAGGAAGAGGAACGCCGCCGCATTGCACTAGAGCTTCATGATTCAGTTGCCCAGCAGATGCGTTATGTTTCAATCCTTGCGGAAAAAGTTTCAGATGAAGAACTTGCAAAAGAAATCAAATCAAACCAGAGCGAATGTATAGAAAACCTGCGAAATACCTGTTACACACTTTCTTCAATAAACATGGATAAGGGAAACTTTTCTCAAGCCTTAAAAAATTCAATCGATAATTACCAGAAGCGCACTGGTATCGAATGCTCTCTTGTAATTACACAAGATGCAGATTTTAATTCGTTGCCTCAAATTACATTCCATCATCTTTTTAGAATTATTATGGAACTGCTTGCAAATATCGAAAAGCACAACCAGGCAGGCGAAGTAACTGTTTTAATTCGTAATCCAACAGCTGCCGACAAAATAAAACATGGACTTTTGGTTTTCATTTCGGATGATGGAAAAGGAATTGATTCAAAGCTTCTCGAACAGATGAACTCATCAAAAATCACAAGTATAAAAAATCTTCACTTTGGTCTGCAGAATATAAAACTTCGCTTGAACGAAATCGGCGGAAGTATAAAATTTATTTCAGAACCAGGCGAGGGTACGGAAGTTAAAATTAAGATTGGAAAATAAATAAAAGTGATATACGGCCAGTTCAAGGCACGCATTGCTTAAAGCCTTGAAATGCCTGTTTATTTTTAAGGAGAAAAACTTGTTATGAATTTTATAATGATTGAAGATCACAACCTTGTACGTCAGGGTGTAAGTAAAATAATTGAAGAAAAGAGTGATTTCCGCTGCTCAGGAACTTTTTCCAGTATAGATGAAGCAAAAGTTTTTCTAGCTGATTATTGCAGGAGTACAGATTATGAGCCTCCTATCTGTATTGTGGATATAAATCTTGGAGACAAAGCTGATGATGCAGATGGACTTTCTCTTATCAGTTTTATAAAAGAAAATTACCCCAGATTGTACAGCATCTGCTATTCCATGTTTAAAGGAGCGGGTATTGTTGAGCAGGCTGTTGCTTCTGGAGCTTCTGCTTATGTTTCTAAAAATGCAGATTTAGACGTTCTGCTTCAGGCAATGAAAAAGGCTGGTGACGGTATTTTTTTTATGGAAGAAAGCCTTACTTCAGATTATATAATTTATACAAACCTTTACCAGAGTCTTACAAAACGTGAACGTGAATTAACAGGTCTATTTTTTCAACATAAAACCGAAAAAGAAATTGCCAGAACTATGGGAATTACAGAACGAGCGGTAGATAACTATATAACTCGAATTCTCTCAAAACTTGGAGTAACCAGCAAAAAAGAACTAATGATCAGGTTTGGTGATATTTGGGGAATTAAACTTTAATAATTTGTAACCCAAGAATAGTGAATTTTTTCATCAAATTTTGATTATTTTTCTCTAACTACAAAACTTTTCTTCTGATGTAAAATTGAAATTGGAGGAAAAATGAAAAAATCTATTTTTGCTTTTATTGCACTCTTTCTTTGTGTTTTTAATATACCTGTTTTTGCAGCAGGTGTAAAAGCAAAAGATTACGAGGTAGTTCACCGTTATGTCATGAACGACGGTGTTATTATGGAAATTTGTACTGAAGCAAAAGCACCCCAATGGTTTAAACTTGCAGCTGCCCATGCTTCTTTAGATTCCAATTCAACTTCATGGCAGAAGTTTTCTCCTTACAAAGACGGAAATGCATCAAAGGCTTTTATAGTAGTCAACTAGCTGGAATGTACGGCAGAACTTGATGAAAAAAATAACTTTACAGGATTATTTAATTCTGAAATCAAATCATTTCTTGGTTCGCCTTTCTTAGATTATTGGGCAGATGAGGCAAGTCTATCAAGAAAAAACAGCATTTCTTACAATGCAATAGCAGACTTTTCTGAAATAAATGATGAAATAAAAAATCCCGTAAAATCAGAAAGAACAGAAAATGACCCTGATAATCTTTTTATCGTGCAAAGAATTCAAAATTCAAAAGATGAAGTTCTTGAGATTCTGGTTAATAGGACTGCACCAAAATGGTTCAAGGAGCTTGGAGCAAACACAGATTTAACTGCCATAAAAAAACAATATGGAGACAGATATAGTCAGGAGGGGTATTTTGAAATCTGTTATGCCCCTAAAAAGATTTTTTGCAGCAAAGACAAGGCTTACAAAGCAGAAATGAAAGATTTTTATATTTCTGCTTTTTCACAAAGAGGACCTAATTTCAAAAATTACTGGTCAAACGGAAAGAAGTCCTATGTCATGTGGAAAAATCATGAAAGCAATAAGTCAATAACTTCTGAGTGTGACGGCAAAACCTTGACCATAACCCTAAACAAGGTTCAGCTGACAAGTACTGATCAATATAACCTTTATTTTCCACCAACAGACGAAATCCTCATTTTAAAAGAGGGAGATAAGGTTAGATGTTCTTTTGAATTGACGGTAAGTCCTCAGAAAAACAACCCTTCAGAGAAAGTCATCAAAAGCGTGGCAACACAGTCTGTAATAAACAATACCTGGGTTAGTCTGGAAGACTACGGATGGCACTTTGAAGAAGGCTTTGATGGAGCTACTAAAACATTTGAAAAGACTGTAACAATCCCAGAAGAAAGAGCCGGAACATATTTTCTTTTCAAGCTCGCTATGAGTTCAGGCTCCTATCCAAGCGAAATAACAGCTGGGGCCAGCGTTACTATAAGCGGAAAATTTGTTTTTTCTAAGATTGAATAAGATTTAAGTCATTTTATAAAAGAATAACTAAAGGAGGATTTTAAATGACTAAATTTAATAAAATCATGAGAATAAGCATTCTGATGTTTATTTTTGCTTTGGGCGGAAAACTATTCGCTGCAAGCTCAATCATTGATGGAAAAAAATGGATTGTAACACACAGAGTTACAATGAAAGATGGTGTTATTCTTGAAGTTCTGGTAGATGACCGTGCTCCAGACTGGTTTAAGGAATTATCTACAAAAGTGTCGATGGATACAGACAGTGACTGGTGGAAAAAGATTTCACCATACAAGAAATCACAATGTGCAAAAGTTCCTTTGTTTGTAAACGGAATTTCTTGCGGTAGAACATGGAATAAGGCAGAAAATAAGTTCAATGATAATTTTATGTTCAGTATTAATTCCATTATGACCGGTACACGTTTTACAGATTACTGGAAAGACGAAGGTGGAAAATCAAGAAATAATTTCTATCCATGGAATAACTTTGAAGAGTGGTTAGGTATGGTTGATGAAACTGTAACTCCTGTTCAGCCGGAAATCTATGAGAGAGACACTTCTGCGACAGGACTTTCTGTTCAGGATGGAGAAAAAGTTCATGTTGCCCACCGATATTCTGAATCAAACGGAAGAATTATTGAAATTACAGTTGCAGACACAATGCCAGTCTGGTTCAAAAATATTGCAAAAAATGCAATCCTTTCAGACTGGTGGGAAAAGAATATTGCTCCTGATAAAAAAGTTGCTAAAGCTCAAGTTCGTGCCGATACATTGTATTGTTACCAGAACTGGAACGGAAGTAATTTAACAGGAACATTCAGAGTTGAAGTTGCAGTCGGTGATTTTAATGAAGTATGGAAGACAACAAATTCAAACGGTATGTACAAAGCATGGGCCTATGACTATTTTGAGGATATGGAAGGAATAGTTGATGAAGCAAAAGCTGCAAAAGAAACAAATAATAATGCAGTTGTTTCTGTTTCAACAGCAGAAGCAAAAATAAATCCACCTGCAACAGATACATACCATACTCCATGGGGAACCTGTTTTTCAGAAACAGACTTCCAGAATGGAAATTATAAAGAAGGATATCTTAATGTTCCTGGAATTTTTGTACAGGCAAAGAAAACTCCTTACGGCGATAAATGTAAAAACGGATATTATGAATTTGAATATAACGGAATGAAATGGACTTTCTACAGTTTTGAAGAAAAGAAACAGAGTTATACATCTTATAGAACTGCAGGTTTTAAAAACGAATCTGACATAAAAGAGGAAGTTTACAGATTCTGGCGTCTTAATTCTGAAGGACTTACATATGGATTTGGCAGCTGTTATGAAAAAACCTGTTTTAAGGACGGTAAATATTATTCATGGGCTTATGCTTCTCTTGGAGGCGTAGACAGCGAAAAAAAGCTTTGGATAAAAGAATTACCAGGAGATCCTCTTGAAACTGATGTATTCAGAAAGGCTTCTCATCCAGCAACTTACGATATGGACTTATATGACGGAGCAATTGGCGGTGTTCTTAAGTATCCTGCAACATGGGCAAAATCTACAGGTGCAGATTTTACCAGCCTCACAAAAGCAAACCTGCCAAAAGCCGGTGATAAAATCACAGTTCATATGAAGTTTACATCTGATACTGACATTCCAGAATTAAAAGTTTTGCCACTTGATGATTCTCAGGGAGAAGATAATATTATCAATCTTTCGGAGACACAATCAATAAAGAACATAAAAGCCGGACAGAAGGTTGATACAGTCTTAACATTTGATGTTACTGCAGATGCAAAAGACTGGTTTATTCTGCAACTTTCTTACGACGAATTACGTCATGATGGAACTCCGGCCTTAACGATTGAAAAAGCTGTCAGTAAATCAACAATAAAATAATCGTTGAAGCGAGGGGGAGACATCCCCCTCCTTTTTTTATAAAATGTTTTCATGACCTTTCAAAAATATTCAATAAAAACACAAATTATTCTCGGACTCATTTTTACTTTGTGTAATATACTGTTTCCCTTATCAGCTCAAGCTTTGCAATGGCCTTTTTTTATGGACATGATTTTTGTATATACCGGCAGTTTTTTTGGAATTCCTTGTGGTCTTATTGTTGGACTTGGACATTCATTCTGGACCATTTTTTATCATCATAATTTTCTATACATTTTCTACGGAATCTGTTGCATAACAGGCACTTTGCTTACAAAAGCGCTTGTAACACGACATGAAGATTTTTCTTTGATTCGGCTCTCACTTTTATTCTTTCTTTCAACCGTTATTATAAGCCTTGAAGGTTCTATTATTTATTCAGTTTTCTTTGCAGAAAGAGTAGGAGATAATGAAAATACAACAATTATGTTTCTAACCTATACTCTGATTATGCAGAATCTTAGTGTTCAGTTTAGCGCCTTTCTTGCAAGGTTGCCTGTAAATCTTATTGATAAGGCAATTGCTGTTTTTGGCGGATTTGGAATTTTTTGTGGAGTAAGGAAGATTATAAAGTCGACAGGGGAAGCTGATAATTCATCAGATGATTAAGCCCTCTTTCCTAAAGATATTCTATAAACTCCGGATTTTCTTTTGTAAAAGATTCTGCGTCTTTTTTAAAATCAAGCCAGTTACCGGAAAATAAAAGTTTCATTCCCGGAAGCATAGAAAGCTCGCTTGGTGTTATGTAATCATAACTGAAATCTCTTTCGCAAAAATAAAGCGCAATACGTGGAACACAGGAAATCAAAATATAACTGCAGAAGGTCGAACAGACAAAACGATCTTTTTCCTTAAAGCCTTTGAATGCACGGAGAGTCTTTTTTAAATTTGTCAGAAACTCTCGGTATTCATCAGGCAGCGGAAGTTTTGGAAGTCTTGGGATATTCATCTTTTTTTTGATGCAGTAAAGCGCAACAGGAAAGTTATGAAGAACTGCATATTTCACTTCTTTTGTTTCATAATAGCCGAGTGTTTTCTTTTTTGCAGCTTCGTATTCTTGAGCCGTTACTTTTATTGCGTAAGTATAGTGAAATGACTTTTTAGGATCACAAGTCTGCATGTATGCGCAGGAATCAGGATTACAACATTGTTCTTTTTTAATATCATAGTCGCCACCGATTGTAAGTCCATAAAAATTATCTGACAAATCAAAACCGATTGCAGCATGTGCCGCAGGGATTTTCGTGGTGTTTGTGATGTACTGTCCTTTTTTCAAAAGTTCTGCGGGGAGATTCGCTGTATAAACCGGATCATATAATCTGATAAAAATGTATTTATAATTTTCTTTTGGAAGTGCAAGTTTTTTTTCAACATCTTTATTTTCTATTCCCATTGCTTCTGAATGGAAATAATCGTAGATTTCTTTAAACTGTTCATAACTTTTTTCGAGTGATTTTAATTCTTTTCTCAGAAAGTCAATTGGAAGCCTGCTGTACTTTTTCATAATAAAATTATATAACAAGAAATAGTATAAATCCATAAATTGATTGGCTCTTTTCTATCTGCTTATGGTTTGTAAATAAGAAGTGTGCAAAATAGATTGCCGCTTCCATTGACAAAATAGCTTGTGCATTCGTTTTACAAGGAATGATTTATGGTTGTTGTTGAATATGTCAAGTCTAAGCTCGCGACAGATATAATCAGATAAAGGAAGAAATCCTGGCTAAGGTTGGCTCAGAAAACAGAGCAGGCTATGTTCAGATGAAGGAAGAAAATTACAGAGATTTTTTTGAAGATGTAATTAGCAAGGCACAATATGTAGTATAAAAAAATCTGCTGAAGAAAATACTTGCATAATTTGTATATGTATTTTATATTATAAAGTAAAGGCATTCGCAGTCATGCGTCTTGCCTCCTAGTGGTCTATGTCTTTACAGACACTTGCCCGTTAAGTGGCCTAACACTTGGCGGGCTATTTTTTTATTCGTTTACCTTTTTTCCGTCTACGACGAAGGCGCGTAATAATGTCTAAAATAATTGGAATTGCTGTAAACAACAAATCCAAGAACTCATAAAGACTCATAGCTGTCTCCGCAGGCGAAGCCGAGGAGACCGACCGTTAGGGAGCTGCGCAAGGCGTGTGACTCGGTGATTTTGGGCCCATATAAAATTGAATATATTGAAGAAAAACATTATAATAAGCCTAAAATCGAAAATCCGTTAAAAAACAAGCCGTAAGGGTTGTTTTAGGATTATCGAAAGAACGGCTCAGAGGCAAGCTGTGCTTGCCGACTCAACCATTATCTTATTTTCTTTTTTAGGATTTCATAATATGAACAGACGACTTATCACAGCAGCTTTACCTTACGTTAATAACATTCCGCATTTGGGAAATATAATTCAGTCGCTTTCGGGCGATGTTTTTGCACGCTTTTGCCGCAGCCGTGGTTACGACACTCTTTATGTTTGTGGTGTTGATGAATACGGTACTGCAACCGAAACTAAGGCTCTTGAAGAAAAGACTGAGCCTCGCGCTCTCTGCGACCACTACTATGGCGAGCACACTAAAATCTACGAATGGTTTAAAATTGATTTTGATAAATTCGGCCGCACTTCCAACGAGCAGTGTACCGAAATTACCCAGAGCCTTTTCAACGACCTGGACAAGGCCGGCCTCATTCACGAGCATGTAAACAAGCAGCTTTTCTGTCCTCACTGTAATATGTTCCTTGCAGACCGCTATGTTGACGGAACCTGTCCTAAGTGCGGTTACGAAAAAGCCCGCGGAGACCAGTGCGATAAGTGCGGTTCTCTGCTTGACCCTACTGAACTTAAAGAGCCGCGCTGTCATACCTGCGGCGGAACTCCAGAAGTTCGCGAAACAAAGCACTTGTACATTGACCTTCCTGCAATGAGCGGAAAGCTCAACGAATGGATGGAAAAGGCTAGTGTTGAAGGCCGCTGGGCTGACAATGCCATCAACATGACTAAAGCCTGGATCCGTGATGGACTTCAGGAGCGCGCAATTACCCGAGACCTTAAGTGGGGTATTCCTGTTCCAAAGCCTGGTTATGAAAATAAAGTTTTCTACGTTTGGTTTAACGCGCCAATCGGTTACATTTCCATCACAAAGCAGCTGGCTGATGAACTTGTAAAGGCAGGCAAACAGAGCTTTGACTGGAAGAGCTGGTGGATTCCTAGCGAGAGTGAAGAGGCTAAGGGTAAGCCAAAGGTTGACCTTTTCCAGTTTATCGGTAAAGACAATATTCCTTTCCACACTGTAATTTTCCCTTCAACAATGTTAGGCTCGCCTCACGAGTGGACAAAGCTTCACCACATGTCTTCTACAGAGTTCCTGAACTATGAGGATGGAAAGTTTTCTAAGAGTCTTGGCGTTGGTGTATTTGGTTCGGATGCAATTGAGAGCGGAATCCCAGCTGATGCATGGCGTTTCTACATTTTCTATAACCGCCCTGAAAAGCAGGACTATCAGTTCACCTGGAAAGACTTTATGGAAAAGCTGAACGGCGAGCTGATTGGTAATCTTGGAAACCTTGTAAACCGCACTCTTTTGTTTGTAAATAAATATTATGAAGGAAAGATTCCTAACGCTCCAGTTGACCAAGAGCTCTGGACAAAGGTTCGCGAGCTTGAAGCTAAGGCAACTGCAAGCCTTGAATGGGCTGACCTCAAAGATGCTTTCCATACAATGTTTGAGATTTCTGATATCTGTAATAAGAAGTTCCAGGCAACTGAGCCTTGGAAGGCACGTACAGAAAATCCTGCAGTGGCAGAAAGCCTTATCCACAACCTTTGCTATGTAATTAAGGATTTGATGATTATGATGAATCCTTATATGCCTCAGTACACTCAGAAAATCATGAGCTACTTTGGTAAGACCATTCAGGTTAAGAAGGTTGGAATGGAAACTCAGCCTGGCTACACCTGGGAAGATCTTGGAAAGCTCGAAGGCCTCACAACAGTAGGACCTACAGAAGTTTACTTCAAGCCAATGGATCAGAAGACAATGCTTGCCTTCCGCGAGAAGTTTGCAGGTAAGCAGAATAAGAATTCAAACAAGGATAAACAGGATAAAAAAGATAAAAAATCTTCCAAAAAAGCAGAGCCGGTTGTACTGCCATTAGACCAGCAGGCTGATTTCTTCAACAAAAATATTGAACTCACTGTAGCAAAGATTGTCGACGTAAAGCCAAATCCGGAAGGAGAAAAGCTTTATATCGAAACTCTTGTTGACGGAAGCGGAACACCTCGTACAATTCAGTCGGGTCTCCGCATGTACCTCAAAGAAAGCGACCTTCTTGGTAAGCACGTAATTATTGCAAGCAATCTTGCCCCTCGTACAATGCGTGGTGTTGAAAGCCGCGGTATGCTTCTTGCAGGCGACTATAAAGATGCTGATGGTAAAGACTGCGTTGAGGTTCTCGATGCCAGCTGGGCAGCACCTGGCACAAGAGTAGTTCTCGAAGGCGCTGATGTAAATGCCGCAAAGAAAGAGCAGATAACAGGTGATGAATTCTTTGCAGTTCAGATTGCCGCAAAAGACGGAATCGTTCAGATTGCAGGAAAAAAGCTCATCGCTGATGGAAAAGAAATCAAAACTGAAAAGGCATTGAATTCGGAGATAGGCTAAAAGTACGGTGGTTGAGTAGGCGAAGCCGTATCGAAACCACCGCAGAGGACAATTATGAGCATTAAAGACGAAGCAATTGCATGGGTACGCGATTATTTTGAAAAAAACGGCAATGCCCAAACCAAGGCCGTAATCGGAATTTCGGGCGGTAAGGACTCATCTACCGTTGCCGCTCTCTGCAGCCAGGTTCTTGGCAAAGAACGCGTTATCGGCGTGATGATGCCAAACGGAGTTCAGTCTGATATTGAAGATTCCAAAAAGCTCTGTGCATTTCTTGGAATCAAAAATTACACAGTAAATATTGCCGATGCTTACAATGGTCTTACCCGCGCTATAAAAGATTCAGTCGGAGCTGATGAAGTTCCTTCACAGTATAAAACAAACACACCGGCACGCCTTCGCATGGCAACTCTTTACGGAATTGCAGCTCTGGAAGGAAATGCCCGTGTTTCAAATAACGGAAACCTGAGCGAACGTCTTGCAGGCTATTTCACCCTTTGGGGAGATGGAGCAGGTGATTTTGCACCACTTGCAAATCTTTACGTTGATGAAGTAGTGGAGCTGGGACTTTCCCTTGGTCTTCCAGAAGAGCTTTGCAACAAGGCTCCAAGCGATGGCATGTCAGGCAAAACTGATGAAGATAACCTCGGCTTTACTTATGCAGATTTGCGTGCAGTTGCCGAAGGAAAAACTGATGGCATGGATTCTGCTAAGGTTGATGTCATCAAAAAAAGAATCGACGGTATGGATTTTAAGAAGAAGCTTTTAAATCTTCCATGCTTTGTGCCATCGATTAGAAAATAATAAATGTGGTTTCGACAGGCTCAACCACCGGTGTTTTAGTAAAATTGAATAGCATACCAACCGGTGGTTGAGTAGCCCGAAGGGCGTATCGAAACCACAATTAAAAAGGACTCATATGTTCAACATTAAAATACACAAAATCGAGAGTTCCGCCCACGAAAATGACGGAACTTTTTTACAGACTCCATTCTGGTGCGAGTTCAAGGCCCGCCACGGCTGGACTTACCGCCGTTTTGAAATTGAATATACTTTGCCGCCATTGAATGCAGAAGAAGGGTGTGAGAAGTCAAAAGAGACCCTGAAACAAGTTCAGGGTGACAATGTTCGCGCTGAACTTGCTGTTCTCAACCGCAGCTTTGCAAAAGGATTTTTCTCAATTGCCTACATTCCGCTGTTTCCAAAGCTACCTTATGAATGCACTCCGGAAGAAGTTTTAGATAAAGCCTTTAGTGATGAGACAGAAAATACGGTGATTGAGTGCGAGCAAAGCGAGCGTATCGAAAACACAAGCGAAAAGGTTTCGATACGTCCTTCGGACTACTCAACCACCAGTGTAATTTCACAGGAAATCATAACCCCTGAAACTCAGGCTATTGAATTTGCACACTTTTTAAGCGAGCTTGCCATAGCCCTTAAACCGGAACTTCCTAAAAACACAATCGCAATCCGTTTTGATCCGGATGTAAGCTTTACTAATCCTGAAGATCGCGACTTGTTTAATTATGGAATGCAGCTGATTACTTATGCAGACAGACTTAAAATCAGAAAGAACTCGGTAGATATTCAGCCGCCGGACAGCACACTTGTAGACCTCACCGGCACAGAAGAAGAAATCCTCGAGAAAATGCACTCCAAATGGCGTTACAATATCCGCCTTAGTGAAAGAAAGGGCGTTGTTATTCACCGTTACTTAGGAAATGATATCAACTTGTCTGAAAAAATAGACAAATTTTACGAGCTTACAAAGATTACAAACGCCCGCGACGGAAATGCCAGTCACTCAAAAGCATATTATGCAGACCTTATTAAATCCTCCGCAGAAGAAGTTGCCGCTGGAAAAGACGTTCCTGTAATCAGCCTTTACATCGCAGAACACGAGGGAGAAGAAATTGCTTCAATCATGACACTTTTCAGTCACGACGAGGCAATTTACCTTTACGGAGCCAGCAGCAATAACAAGCGCAACCTCATGCCAAATCATCTTTTACAGTGGACAGCAATGAAGGATGCAAAGGCTTATGGCAGCAAATACTACGACATGTACGGAATGCCGCCGGAAGGTAAAGATGAAAATCACCCGATGCACGGACTTTACATGTTCAAGGCAAACTTCGGCGGAAAAAACATCCACCGTACAGGCAGCTGGGACATCCCGCTCAAGGCAATTTACCACCCATACAGCGCTGCAGAAAAGCTCCGTGCCTTCTGGCATAAGAAGGTGATAAAAAAGCTGAAAGGAAGATAATTAACTAATTCACTCCTGCATGGCATTTTTACCTCTTTAATGCTATACTGTACCCATGCCTAGCTTAGATTGGATTGGAAAAAAGAAAGTTGTAAATCATCATCTGGAAGTTCCCTTTAGAGTTTTAGAAAAGAAATATGATTTTTATGCAGAAGGAGGGGAAGGCCTTCCCCTGTCTCCAGCCGGCAAGCCGTCTTTCGCCACCCCTTCTCCTAAGGGGGACACCCCCTTAAAAACCCCCGAAAACCGCATAATCCACGGCGACAATCTGGAAGCCTTAAAATCCCTGCTTCCCGAATACGAAGGCAGAATCGACTGCATCTATATAGACCCCCCATACAACACCGGAAACGAAGGCTGGGTTTACAACGACAACGTAAACGACCCTCGCATAAAAAAATGGCTGGGCGAAGTAGTAGGCAAAGAAAGCGAAGATTTTACCCGCCACGACAAGTGGCTCTGCATGATCTACCCCCGGCTCAAACTTTTGCAGAAGCTTTTGAGCGACAAAGGTGCAATCTTTATAAGCATAGACGACAACGAAGAGGCAAACCTGAAACTTGTTTGCGACGAGATTTTTGGAAGCGGCAATTTTGTAGCGAATATCAGCTGGCAGAGAACGTATTCTATGCGAAATGATGTAAAGGGAATTGCATCAGAAGTTGAAAGTGTACTTGTTTATAGTAAAAATCCATGCTGGCAACCAAACAGACTGCAAAGAACAGAAGAAATGGATTCAAAATACAAAAATCCAGATAATGACCCTAAAGGGGCTTGGCGTAATATAGTTGCAAGTGCACCTGGAGCAGCGACCCATCAAGGAATGGTTTATGCAATTCAAAATCCATTAACTGGCGATTTTGCATATCCGCCACAAGGTCGCTGTTGGTCTCTAGGACAAGATCAAATGTTAAATGCTATGAATGAATGGTGTAACTACGAATTAAAAGATTTGCATGATATAGAAAAACGTGCAGAAATGTGCGGAGTTTCCAAAGATAAAGTAAAAAAAGATGTTCTTGCCATAGTTATAAAAGATGATTTAGAAACGGCAAAACAAAAAGTGCTTAATATATTAAACAATGGTGTTCTTCCTGAATTCTATTTTTCGAAGCAAGGTTATGGAACATTAAGCCGTAAAGCATATCTTAATTCTGTTTCTGGTCGCCCTGTTACCAATTTTTGGTCATTTGAAGAATGTGGACATACAGATGAAGCTTCAAGATTGCTAAAAACTCTTTTTGACGGAAAAACAGTTTTTGACACTCCAAAACCAACCCGCCTAATCGAACGCATCCTGCAAATCGCCACAGAAAAAGATTCAATCATTCTAGACTCCTTCGCAGGATCCGGCACAACCGCCCACGCCGTTTTGAACATGAACCGCAAGGACGGTGGTAGGCGCCGCTTCATCCTCATAGAAATGATGGACTACGCAGAAACCATCACCGCAGAACGGGTAAAAAGGGTAATAAAAAATTACGAAAAGGAAAAACAAACGGATTTGTTCGCATCTAACGATGCTCACGAAAAAGAAAAGCGAAGTCCGTTAGGACTGAGCAAATCCGCTTGTTATGAATCCTTCAGTTTCTACGAACTGGGAGAACCGCTTCTTATCAACAATCTCTTGAATGAAAAGGTCGATACCCAGACCATCCGCGAATATATCTGGTTTACGGAAACAGGCAGAAAGATTCCAGATGAGACCACGAAACAAGTTCGGGGTGACGGTCATGCTGAACTTGTTTCAGCATCTGAAAATCAATATTTCCTCGGCTGCAATTACGGAGCCGCCTACTGGTTCTACTACGAAAAGGAAAAGGCAACAACCCTTGATATAGATTTCTTATCTACGATTAAGGGTAAATACGAGCAGTACATCATCTATGCAGACATCTGCCTTATCCCCCAGGACTTGCTGCAGAAGAGTAATATCATCTTCAAAAAGATTCCCCGTGATATAAAGAAATTTTAAAAAGTATGATATAATAAAATAAATTAAATAGGAGGCAGATATGAGAAAAGAGTTTTGTGAAAAAGACGGAATCCTCATTACTTATACAGAAAATGATGTATGTTTCGAAGACTGCAAGACGGCAGAAGCTATATTACTCAACAATGATGGAAGTATTATTCATTCCAATTTTAACGATGAAAAAAACAAATATTTTCAAGACTATCTGAAAAGACTTTATCCAGTAATTACTACATTCTATAAAGATTAAGAGATACAACTATTATGGAACTTAAATCATATCAGGCACGAACAATACAGGAGCTCAAAGAATTTATTGCTTTTACTAAAACTTCAAAAAATGCAGCCGAAGCTTATGAGCAATACTGGAAATCAAAGGGCATTATTCCATCTTCAGATGCAAACATAAAGCCTTACAATGATTCTGTAAAAAACGCTCCCCACGTCTGCCTAAAAGTTCCAACTGCCGGCGGTAAAACTTTTATTGCCTGTAGTTCCCTTAAAGCTATTTTTGACCAATACTCCGCAATTCAGAAAAAAGCTGTTGTCTGGCTTGTTCCTTCAGATTCAATTCTTGAACAGACAAAGGCAGCATTGAAAAATCCAAATCATCCATACCGTCAGCGAATAAATGTTGATTTTGCAAACCGCGTAGAAGTTTATGAAAAATCAGAGCTTCTTGCAGGCCAGGGATTTTCTCCAACAACTGTACAAGAAAATCTAAGTATCTTTGTTTTGAGCTTTGACAGTCTGCGTACAAGCAAAAAAGAAGGGCGAAAGGTTTATCAGGACAATGGTGCATTAATGAACTTTTCTGATGATATTGGAGCAGATTCAACTGATGAAGATATTACTTTAATGAAAGTTATTTCTTCACTGCATCCAATTGTAATTGTAGATGAAAGTCACAATGCAGTATCGGAGCTTTCAATTGATATGCTCAATGTTTTGCAGCCGTCTTTTGTTTTGGATTTAACTGCAACTCCGCGAGAAAGCTCAAACATAATCAGCTTTGTAACCGCCCAGGAATTGAAAAATGAAAACATGGTAAAGCTTCCTGTTATCATTCAGAATAATTCCAAAATTGAAGGAGTAATTGGAAACGCTCTTCATCTCCGCCGTGTACTTGAACTGAAGGCAAAGGAATGTGAAAAGAATTACGGAACTCCGTATATCCGCCCGATTGTACTTTTTCAAGCTCAACCAAAATCAAAAGAAGAAGCAGCGACCTTTGAAAAACTAAAACAGATTCTCATTACGGCAGGATGCAAAGAAGAAGAAATTGCGATTAAGACTGCCGAAATCAACGAGCTCAAAAATGTAAACCTGATGAGTAACCGTTGTAAAATCAAATATATCATTACGGTAAATGCACTCAAAGAAGGATGGGACTGTCCTTTTGCTTACATTCTCGCAAGTGTTGCAAACCGCTCTGCCGATGTTGATGTAACCCAGATTCTCGGCCGCATTTTACGTCAGCCTTATGTTCAGCACCTGCCGGATGAAAATCTAAACACAAGTTATGTCCTTACAAACTCAAGCGACTTTTTCAAGACAGTAGAAAGAATTGCCTATACCCTTAATCAGAATCATTTTACAGGAAAAGATTTCAGGGCTTACGACGAAAATGGTCATGCTGAACTTGTTTCAGCGTCTCCTAGCGAAGAGATCCCGAAACAAGTTCGGGATGACGAAAATCTGCAATCAGAATTGGAACTTACACCTCAAACTGTTGATTCAAAAATCACTGATACCTCAAACACTCAAGGCAGTGATGATCTTAATAATGCTGATGCTTCTTTAATTGGTTTCTATAAGGACTCTGGTTTTGATGATACTGCTCAAAGTCCGGTATCAGAATATGAAAACTCAATTCCAGATAGCACAAAGTCAATTCTTGAAGAGGCACAGAACGCCGCAAGCCAGGCCGCACAGGAAAAAGAAGAAAATATAAATCAGCAAACAGAAGTACCAGAATTGCAGAGTCAGCTTAAGAAAAATCAGTATGCAATGAAGGAAGAATTCAAGGAATTTGCTTCATCATTAAAAATACCTCAGTTCAGTCTGCCGGTTAAACTTCCGCCTCAGTTCAATTTTGATAATATTGATTTAGAAAACAGCGGAACTAAATTCCATAAGTCATATCTTTTACAGGGTTTTGAGCTCAGCAAAGAAGATACAAAAATCAACTTTTCCGCTGATATAGAAATGTATGAAATTGATTCAAGCGAAAACCAGTATCAGCAGATGACTTTCAAACGCATTACTGGAACAGAACTTGAAAGCATTAAAAAGATAATCTGCGATAAGAACCAGAAAAAAGAAGCCCGTATTGAAATTGCAAAATCTCAGGTTATGGAAATTATGGGCAGTAAATACCCGATTGATGACAAGGAACTTGCCGCCTACATTGAGCACATTCTTAAAAACTTTACAGAAGAAGAGTTTGAAAAGTTTGCTTCAAATATCCTGCTTTATTCAAAAACAATCAGTGATAAAATTGATGAATTAAGCGATGCTTACTGCGAGCCAAAATTCTATGACGATGTTGAGTCAGAAAAAATACAATTAAATTACTGGTATGCACTTCCAGAGATTATGACTATTGCAAATCCGACAACTCTGTCTATTCAAAAGTCTCTTTATGAAAAAGAGGGCGAGATGAATGATTTTGAAAAGCTCGTAATTTCGGAAGTTGCTGTTTTACCAAATGTAGAATGGTGGCACAGAAATCCATCCCGGGGTGAAGGTTTTGAGATTAATGGCATTACAAATCATTATCCTGATTTCATAATCAAAACCATCAGCGGAAAAATCGTTATGCTTGAAACAAAAGGCGACCATCTGATAGCGACTAAGAAAATAAAGCTTGGAAATACATGGGCCCAAAATGCCGGAAAACAATTCAAGTATTTCCTTGTTTATGACAAGCTTCAGGTTGAGGGTGCAAAGACAAAAGAGGATTTTATTGAATTACTTAAACAGTTATAATAGGGGGGATTGAGTGCTTTGCGGAGCAAAGTGTATCGAAACCACCATAAGGATATTTTTTTATGAACTTTTACGACACAAATGATATTCCATGCTTCGGTGTGGCTGGAAATTTTACAGGACATCTGGAACAGGCTGGAGAAGCCGCTGACTTCAAAAACGTTAAGACGCTCGAGCAAAACGCTCCAAAAGCCATTTTTCCAACCTTTTTACCTAAAAAAGAGTCAAATTCTGGCCCAGACGCTTCAGTAATTCCAGAATTTCTCACAATCTTTCCTTTTGACCCAAAACGCATAATTTTCCCAAAAGGAGAAGAAAAGCTGCAGATAGAGCCGGAATGTGCAATCATCTTTGATGCCAGTTGGCAGGGCGACCAGTTAGTAGAACTCACACCGGTAAGCTTTGGCGCTTCTAACGACTGCTCAATTCGTAAGCAGGGATCAAAGAAAATCAGTGAAAAGAAAAACTGGGGAAGCTGCACTAAAGGCTTTTCAGAAAATCAGATTGCCTTCGACTCTCAAAGCTTTACAGAAAACTGCAATCTCAACGACTACCGCATAGCAAGTTTTCTTATCAGAAATGGTGAAGTTCACGACTACGGCGAAAACTCAGCAGTCCGTGATTACAGCTATATCTATAAAAAACTCACCGACTGGATGATGGACAAGTTCAATCATCAACAAAACGAAGGTCCTGCAGAAGATATTCACAGCTACCTGCTAGCCGCAGGCCGTCCGCCACGCATATTAGTTTCAATAGGCGCAACCCGCTACACAGCTTGGGGAGAATCAAACTTTTTGCAGAATGGAGACAAGGCCGTAGTTGTAGTGTATCCAGAATCAAAATACAAGCCGGAAGAAATCAAAAAAATGGCAGAAAAAGGCGACTTTTCAAACCGCTCAATTTCTGCCCTGATTCAGACTGTAGAAATGTAATTCGCTGGTTACAATCGCTATGTAATTCTCTTTGCCTGAAGAATTATAGCATTGTCGGGGAATAATTCTTCAAAGTGTGCCACAGCCTTTTGTAAAACGGATTTTTCATCTGCTGCAATTATACATTCACAAAAGCCTTTTTCACGCTCCTGTTTTGCGGCAAGGTCGTTAGTCTGATTCAAAAGCTTCACTCCCGGCAGCTGAAGAATTTCTGACATCTCATTCTCCGTCATCAAAGGAAGCTTTAAACTCATCACAAATGGAGCAGGCTGGGGCAGAGCATTTTTTTCAACACAAGCTTTGTACATCATCTCAAAAACTGAAAGTCCGCAGGCTGCCGCATAGGTATAAGTCATTCCGCTCAAACGTGGATTCACTTCAATTATGTGCCATTTACCATCATCATCCAAAATCAAATCAACTTGAGCAGCCCCGCAAAGACCAAGCCCCTCAGCCAGCTTCAACATCATTTCACGCAATTCAGCAGGCAACTCGCAAGTTCCATATTTCACACTTTGCTTTGGACTTGTAATTCCGTATTGATTTACACTGAACTCAAAAGGTGGTAATACAGTGTAAGCACCCGGTAATCCATAAATCTCAAGGCCAAATTGACGGCCACTTATGAACTCCTCAATCAATCTGTTGGAATTATTACGCTTAGAATTAAGATAGCCCGCAACTTCGCCATAGGTATGGGCAACAGTCATTCCATAAGAACTTAGCCCCGTCGTATCTTTTATTATAACCGGAAGCCTCAGCCCTCGGATTTGAGCCAGCACGCTTTCCTTATAAACATTTCGTAAAACTTCTTTATTACTGCCTGCACAAAAATATAAATCATGATCGCAGAAAACCGCAGCAGTCACCTTAAATCCCAGACGCGCCAGCTCGTTATGAGTCCGCCATTTATCAAAACAAATCAGAGCTGTTTCTACCGAATGACAGATTGTCCTAATACCGGCAGCTTTTATTTTTTCTCCTACAATTGCATCGCTCACAGGAAGCCAGTCGTATGGCTCAATCCAGAAGGTCATTGCAATTGCCATGTCAGGCTTTAATGCTGCGACAGTCCCGGCAAAAGTATCAGTATCAGTTTCGAGGGGAAGGTAATGTACATTAGGAAGAGTAAAGACAGCATCGTGTGAGCCATCAGTTTTCTCCGGCAAAAACATTCCAGGCTTCTGTGTTACGCAAAAAAACTCATGCTCGGGGTGAGCCTTACAAAAGTTGCTGAAAGTCGCAGCATTTTTCGGCATCACTTTAATTTTAAAATTCTCTTCATCAAAAATATTTGAATTCGTACTGTAAAAAATAATTCTCATTTATAACCCAGAAAAGATAGATCAGTTTAGAGTTTAACCTGCTCTAAAAACATTTTTATACTTTCAATAAAACGTGCTTCTTCTTGCGGTGGAAGCACGTTTTTATCATATAAAGCCTGTTCAAAAAGAAGACCTGCAGTATGAACAAGTTCTGCCATCTCTTTACTGACTTTTTTTTCAATAAGGGCTGTATACTCTGCAGGAGCAAGGTTTAAGCAATATTTTATTTTGTGAGACTCGCCCCAGTCTATAAGACGCATGAAGTGTTTTGTGAGACGGTCAATCTCTGCAGCTTTTTCCTTAGAGCGTCTTGTTTTTTTTAGGAAATCAATCATTGAATCACGAAATTTTTTGCTTTCTACAGTTGAATATTCTTCCTTAATTTTCACATCCTTTGAAAATATATAATGAAAAAAGAGTTTTATATCTTCCCAGACATCATGTAAAAATTTTATTAATCTTCCTTCTGACCAGAAAACTCGCCAGTGATTTGTAAAGAAAGGCCTTATAAAAAAGTAAATCAATCCGACTGCCAGACTAACTATTGCAGCATATTTTATTAGGGAATAAATAAACTCAAGAATCCAGTTAGGTTTGCCTTCCTGTAATCCAAGAAACTTGTTAGGATTTTCAATTATGGGTTCAGCAAATTCTTTTTCTTCATAATATTGCTGTTGTTCTATTTTTTGAGTATCTCTATATTCTTCCACATAATTTATTTTTATAAGTGGATTATCAGAAGAAATAACTGCAGCCGCGCCAGCTGAAATCATAAAAATCAATAATACAGAACGGAATAGTCTTTTTTTATCATGAACTATGTTTTTAAAGCCCAGAAAAGCATAAAAAATATCATTTCTAAAAAGCCCCAGCATAAAATAACACAATAACACACTTAAGTAAAAAAGAATCACAAGCCCAATAATCAGAGGATTAAAAAGCCCTTCAGAAAGCTTTCCAAAAACAATTATGATAAACATTACAACACAAAGACCAAACAAAACAGCCTGCTGACCTTTTGTTTTTTCAGTTAAATCAATTGCTGAAAGATTATTGTGAAAAAGATAAGTTTCAAGTTCTTTTCCATCCAGACTTTCACATTCATAGAGAAATCTGTCATGAAGAATAAACATATCATTAATTCCAGCTTCAATAAAATATTCTACAAGCAGAAAAGGAATCAATGCATAGGGAGTATAACCTTGACCAAAAACAGCTGCAATTATAAGCACAATCATAATATAAAAAAATATAAAAACTATATGCATGGAAGATTTGATTTTTTCCAATGCAAAAATCTGCAACACAAGAGTAAAAATCAATCCAGAAACCAGAAAAATAATGTAGGTAAATATATTGATATATTGAACTTCAAACTCAGCTTTATTAATTACGGTAGAAAAAACACCTGTTGCAGTAAGTATAAGAGAAACAGCAGTTGTAAATACCAAAATCCTTTCAAAAATTCTGTTAAACGTTTTTTCCATATTTCCTCATTATTCCCACATTCTGTGTGTTGATATTTTCTTTATTTGCCTCAACCTTAAGATAATATGATTCAACTTCTTCTGGACCTACGACAAAAAGCAGGGTTCCATGCGGTAACTGATGCTGAAATCTTTTCACAGGATCATAATTTATCTTACCATGTGCACATTTTATGACAGAAAGAATATCAAGAATATTATCAGCTTGATTTTGATGCGACGGTAAATATGGAAAACCTTCTGCAAAAGCAGCAAAACCACAAGGCTGACGTAATACACGTGATTTTTCAACGATATTTGCTGCAATTTCTATAGCTTTTTCCATGTGATATTGTCTGGTATGAAGCTCATAATCTTCATCAGCTAGATTCAGAAAAACAAAAAAAGGAGCATCGAAAGAATCTTCATAGTGATTGGTAAAGAGGCTGTTAAATTTTGCACTGGCGCGCCAGTTAATACGTTTCTGTTCATCACCATTCATATATTCACGGATAGAACGCCGTATTGTAATATCTTCATAGCAGGGATTATTTATTTTTAAGCAACCCTGAGGAAAGCCCGGAACTGCTTCTGTAATCAGTTTAATCCGGGCAGGGCGTACTGTAATTTCAAGCGGGCAGTCAACCTGCATATCAATTATAAAAAGTCCCAGAGGATCACTTGTGCGGAATCTCACTGGACCTGCATGAAAAAGTCCTCTGTCTCTGGAAGTTACTTCATAATGAATTTTTTGAATCTCGTGAGGGCGCAGTCTTGTGAGACCTTTATTTCCATCATCAAAAACCTGAAAAAAAGGAATATCATCAAAAAAATACAATATATGAGCTGTAAGCGGAGAATAGTTTTTGATTGTAAATGAGATTTGGGAATGTTCTTTACAGGCAAGCTTTAGTTTCTCTGTATTACGTTCTGCCTTTATCGAACGTGAAAGAACAAGAGCATATAAAAAAGAAATAAGAAAAACAAAAAGAATACCAAGACATATGAACTGAACTAATCTATAAGGACTAATCAGAAAGAAAGTGAGACTTAATGCAAGTGATATATATACCAGAGGTGAAACTTTTATCATTATCTCAGACTAAATAAATCAAACATGAGCTTTAAAAGCTGGAAGGGCTACCTGCTCAATCAAATCAGAAATAATACTTTCAGGAGAATAACCTTTAAGAATTGAATCACTTGTCAGAATTATTCTTTTTCTGAATACAGGACGTGCAAGAAGCTTCACATCTTCTGGAGTTACAAAGGTTCGTCCATTTACAGCAGCATAAGCCTGGCAGGCTTTGTATAAAGCAATTGAACCGCGAGGAGAAACCCCGGCAGCAATTCTTACATCATTACGGCTTGCTTTAGAAAGTGAAATAAGATAGGCAAGAACTGCTTCATCAACATGAACTTCAACAGCTTCCTTCATCGCTTCAAGAATATCTGTTGCACCGACTACAGCTTTTACATTTTCAACAGGATGGATAAGACTTCTCTGGGCAGTAATGATTTCTGCTTCTTCTGCTTCATCTGGATATCCCATAGAAAGTGTCATCATAAAGCGGTCTTTCTGTGCTTCTGGTAGAGGAAAGGTTCCTTCTGATTCAACCGGATTTTCTGTAGCAAGAACAAAGAATGGCTTTTCCAGCTGATGGCGGGTTCCGTCCACACTGACCTGACCTTCAGCCATACACTCAAGCAGGGCAGACTGAGTTCTCGGAGTAGCGCGGTTAAGCTCATCAACAAGAACAATGCTGGACATTACAGGGCCTGCACGAAACTCAAATGTCTTGCTATCAGGCAGCCAGACAGAACTTCCTGTAACATCTGAAGGCATAAGATCCGGCGTACACTGAATACGATTAAATGAAAGGCCGGAAGCTTTAGCTACTGCTTTTGCAAGAACCGTTTTTCCTGTACCGGGAAGGTCTTCCAGAAGAACGTGTCCGCCTGCAAAAAGACAGGCAAGCAGCATATCAACAACGTCAGTGTTTCCTTTGAAAACCTGACAAACTTCATTTTTGATTTTATCTGAAACTTCTTTGATTTTTGACATGCTTAAAGTATAGCATAAAAAATATGATATTGTCACACGGATTCGAAATGCATACGGCATTTCCTTTTTTAAATTTTAAATATGATTTTCCGTAGGAAAATCGAATCCGTGTGACACCTTTAAAAAGTTATTGCATTTCACTAAAATGTTTTCCATGACTAAAGATGATTTCCTTTTTCTTGTAGAAACCGAGACTATTCACGACTTTCTTTATAAGGGAAAAACATATACCATAACTTATGACAAAAGAACGGATGGCCGCAATTGGATTATTTTCGGAGACATTGCAGACAAGCAGAAGTATGACTCAGTAGGCGAGTTTCTCAACAAGGCTAAAATCGAAAATCATTTCTTTAAGGACATGCTGGATATCTTTTAATGAATATAAATCATAATATTGGGCACAAGACAGTAGTTGCCCGCGCCTCTGCAAAGGCAAGTAATCAGATTAACATGACCGAGGGGCCGATTTTTTCAAAGCTCCTCAAATTTTCAATTCCTCTTATTCTTTCAAGCGTGCTGCAGCTGCTTTTTAATGCGGCTGATGTTGTTGTAGTCGGCCGCTTTGCCGGAGACAATTCGCTTGCGGCGGTAGGCTCAACAGGTTCTCTTGTAAATCTTTTGATAAATCTTTTTATGGGCCTTTCTGTCGGAACTAACGTAGTTGCCGCAAACTATTTTGGTGCAAAAAAAACGGAAGAGCTGCAGGACACAGTTCATACGGCAATTCTGGTTTCGGTTTACAGCGGCCTTATTCTTACAGTTGTAGGCGTGCTGGGAGCAAAGCCTATTCTAACATTCATGCAGTCCCCGTCCGAGGTTTTGAACCTGGCAGCCATTTACCTTCGCATTTACTTTGGCGGAATTACAGCCACAATGGTTTATAATTTTGGTTCCGCCTTGCTCCGCGCCAAGGGCGACACCCGCCGTCCACTTTACATACTGCTTGCAGCAGGTATCATCAATCTGATCTTGAATCTGATTTTTGTAATCTGTTTTAAGATGGATGTAGCAGGAGTAGGGCTTGCAACCGTTATTTCCCAGGTGATTTCCGCAGTTGCCGTTCTAATCATTTTGATTAGAGAAAAAGATGATTTTAAGCTGAATCTTCGTAAACTTCACATAAACCGCATGATTTTCACAAAAATCGTAAAAATTGGCCTTCCCGCAGGCTTTCAGGGAATCATGTTCAGCTTTTCAAACGTAATCATTCAGAGTTCAGTAAACGGATTTGGAGCAACCTTAATTGCCGGAAACGCCGCCGCCATAAACCTCGAAGCCTTTATTTACACCGCAATGAACGGCTTTTCTCAGGGCTCTTTGACCTTCTGTTCCCAGAACATGGGGGCCGGCCGCACAGACCGAATCAAAAAAATCGTCTGGATTTCACAGGCCTGCATAATCGTAATCGGCGGAATTCTCGGGACAATCTTCCTTTACTTTGGAAACGAACTCTTAAGCATTTTCTCGCCAAACCCGGAAGTTATAAAAGCGGGCATGGGTCGCCTCTGGATAATTTTTACAACTTATTACCTTTGCGGTATGATGGACGGCATGGCAAACTCAATCCGCGGAATCGGTCACTCACTTATGCCCGTCATTTCTTCACTTATCGGAGCCTGCATCTTCCGCATCATCTGGCTCTTTACAATTTTCCTGATTCCACAATTCCACACACCCGAAACAATCTTCATCTCATACCCAATCAGCTGGATACTGACCTTTGCGGCAAATGTGGTATTTTATAATAAATATATGAGGGAATTAATTAAGCCTGAACAGGCACTTTAGCTGCAATTTTTTTTACTTCTTCAACAGAAATCTTAAGAAGGTCTGCTATCTGTTGTTCTGACACAAGTTTTGCATCGAGCATTTTTCTAATTATATCTGCCTTGCCCTGTTCACGGCCTTCTATACGGCCTTCTTGTACGAAGCCTTGTACAATATCACACATAGTAATATCTCCTTGTTTGATTAATCTAGTTTCATTATAAGCCTTTTCAAAATATTTGTCACCAGTCAATGCAGTAAACATTTTTGTAAGCTCATCAGCATGTTTTACTTCTTCTGAAGTAGGCACGTAATCATTATTCAGTCTTTTAGCACGGAAATATTGAGCTATGAATTTGAAATCACTTTGAAACATATTAATAGTTTTTTCATCCAGCCAGGCAATTTCAAAAACATTCATTTTATAGTCATTAACAAAGGTCTTTAATTCTTCTGAAACATTAAAACAGCTGTAAAGATTTTTGGGAGCTGTCCAGCGTTCTTTATATCCGAAGTATAAAACCATAGTGACAACCGGATAATACTTATGCAAATCTTCATCAAGCAGCTGCTTTTTATAAGAAGCACCATCATAGCTTATTATGCGAAGCGGCATTTTATAATCTTGTACAGTTTGATTTTCAAAACCAATGATTGATATTCTTACTTTACCGTTCTTCCAAAGCTTTGAAACATCTCGTTCCTGTTCATGCAGATTTCCATCTGATTTGAATTGACTGTCTTTAACATCAACTTCAAGCTCATTTTCATTCATAAGACGAAGTCCATTAAATAAGAGAACATTAACAATGTCTGCAAAAACATCATTTAAATCTTCAAGATGTTTTTCTGCTATATCTTTTTCACCCATTATACTCCTCAATCTCAAAGCATTCAAAAATCTCGAAATCACCAGGATTTGCAGTGATTATCGACGAAACTCCATTCGAAAGATAGCAGGAAGCCTTATATGTATGTTTTATATGTATGTCAAATTTATTTTCTACTTAGTTTCAATTTTTTGATATTTCTGCTATTATACCCATATGAACATGGAAGCTTTTATTCTGGGCTGCGGGGGAATGCAGCCTTTACCATATAGACATTTGACATCTGTTTTGCTGCGCCGCGAGGGTGACCTTTTTCTTTTTGATGGCGGCGAGGGTACACAGGTTAGCTTGAAACGACTGAATCTCAAATGGAAAAAAATCGACGCTATTTTTGTTTCTCATACTCACGCAGACCACGTTACGGGGCTACCAGGCATTCTTATGCTTTCAAGCCAGGTTGACAGAACTGAGCCTCTTTACATTTACGGCCCCCCGAAAATCAAAGAATACATCGAAACGAGCCGCAAAGTGCTCGACATGTATATAAACTATCCGATTGTCGTAAAAGAAATAACCGCGCCCTGCATTGTGCACACCGGTAAGGATTTTTACATCCGTGCCTTTCCGCTTGACCACACTAAGGTTTGCGTAGGTTATACTCTTGAAGAAGCAGACCGCCCCGGAGAATTTCACCCGGATAAGGCACGTGAGCTTGGAGTTCCCTGTGGTCCTCTCTGGTCTGATTTACAGAAGGGCTTTGAAGTTACAACTCCGGACGGCAAGGTAGTTAAGCCTGCTGATGTTATGGGCGAAAAACGTAGCGGCCGAAAATTTTCTTTTGTAACCGATACGCTTTTTAAACCTTCTATTATTGATGAGGTTCGCGGTTCTGACCTTTTGATTTGCGAGGGAATGTTTGAAAAAGAACTCGAAGATCAGGCGAAAGAAAAAAAGCACATGACCGCCGTTCAGGCCGCAACAATTGCCCGCGATGCCAACGTTCGCCGCATGTGCATGATTCACTATTCACCTCGCTATACCGACAAGGAGCTGCAGAAACTTTTAGACGAGGCAAGGGAAGTGTGGCCAAAGGCCGAGCTTTCCAAGGACAGAATGCATATAGAGATTCCGTTTATTGATTGACGGTGGACAATTTCTGGCCACCGTCAAAACGGCTGAGTCAAGGCCTTGAGCGCAGCGTGCCTTGACCAGACGTATATCACGGTGATGTTATTTTATGATTGAATTAAGTAATTTTTCTAAATCTTACTCCTCAAAATCCGCACCCGCAGCAGACGACGTCTCTCTCACCATCGCCGACGGCTCTATCACAGGACTTCTCGGCCCCAACGGCTCGGGCAAAACAACCATCATGAAGGCAATCTGCGGTTTTCATTTTCCAACTATCGGCAGCATCACAATCAGCTCGCCGGATGGTACAAGTTTCACCACAGATGAAAATCCCGAGCTCTGCATGAAATACACAGGCTATGTTCCCGAAATCCCGCTTCTTCCCAAGGATATGCGAGTTCTTGAATTCCTTCGTTATGCCGCCGACACCCACTCAATCCCAAAAGAAAAAACAAAAGAAGCCTGCGAGCTTGTAATCAATGAATGTTCACTCGAAAAACTGCTTACAAAAAAAATCAAAACCCTTTCAAAAGGCCAGCAGCAGAGGGTAAGCTTTGCCCAGGCAATAATCCATAATCCGCCAAATCTTATCCTCGACGAACCAATCAGCGGCCTGGATCCGGCCCAGATTCTACAGATGCGCGACTTAATTAAAAAGCTTTCAAAAACAAAAGCCATTCTCATGTCCACACATATTCTTCAGGAAGTGCGCTCTCTTTGCGATAATCTTTACATTGTAAGTGAGGGTAAAATCACTGCCAGCGGAACTGAAGAAGAAATTACTAGGCAGGCCGGCACAAAGTCTCTGGAAGAGGCTTTTATCAAATTAACACAGACAAGCGGAGAATAAGATGAAGAATTTTCTTAAACACAATATTCTGAATAGCATCAAAACTCCGTCCTTCATTCTCATTTCCATTCTTTTCGAAACCTTTGTCGCAATCAACTTTTTTTTCCGTCAGCAGTTTTTTACAGGCAGCGGTTCAACAGATCTCATTTTGTTTTTTTCCGCAGTTCCATATATCTGTATAATCGCAATACCTGCTCTCTGCTATAAACAAAGCTTCAGTATTTATGATGATTTTATCCCTCTGTCAAGTTTCAAACGAATACTGGCAGTTTATCTGACAAGGCTGATTTTATTCTCTTTTCTGATTATTCTTTTACTTCCGGCTATTCTTCTCATTAATCTTTTTGGCTCAACCGACAATGGACAGATTTTTACCAGCCTTATATGTCTTGTTTTTTATGGATCGGCAGTCATCTCTCTTTGTGGTTTTATTCAGACTGCTCTTTCAAACAAAGTAACAAGCATGATTATAAGTGCTCTTATACTTGCAGTTTTTAATAGTGCACATCTTTTTTCAGTTTATGTAAATCTCCCAGATTTTCTTGCAGGCCTTGCAAGAAAACTCAGTTTTGCCTGGCATTTTGATGCTGCAGGAAAAGGGATTTTAGACACAAGAGACCTTTTATGGCTTGGAGCAGGCTCAGCATTTTTTCTTTGTCTTAGTAATACAACAATACAGATTAAAAAAGGTCTGCAGTTTTCATCCTCGCTTAAACTCCATCATATCTTGCTTTCAGTTATATCTCTTTTGATAATGCTCAACGGAAACCGCTGGTATACAAGAATTGACTTTTCGAAAAACAAAACTTATTCAATTTCAAAATACAGTAAATCACTCATAAACCGGATAGAAAATCCTGTAAAAATCACATATTACCGTTCCTCATCAATTGCTAAATTATATCCCCAGATTCGTGATGTTGCTGATTTCCTGACAGAATATGCTTCACAAAGCCGTAAAATAAATCTGATTATTAAAGACCCGGACAAAGATCAGGCCAGCAGAACTATGCTTGAAAATTACGGAATAGCAAGCCAGCAGCTTCGTACAGTTTCCGGCACCAGCACAGAATTTATTACAGTATATTCCGCAATCGTAATTGAATATGAAGGAAACGCAGAAACAATTCCTTTTACAATGGCAGCTAATACTCTGGAATATGATTTAGATGGTAGAATCCGACATCTGCTGTCAGGAACAAGTCGAAACGTAAATATTGTAATCGGAAATGGAATGAGTCTTAATGATGACTATGGTTACGTAATTCCATGGCTGCAATCTCAGGGTTTTATATGTAATCCACTTTTTATTGAAGACCCTGCTTTTGCAAATGAACTGGAAAAGTGTACAGGGCCGCTTCTGGTTCTTGGTGACAGTGAAATCAAAATAGAGCAGGCAATTGCAATAGAAAACTATATTTTAAACGAAAAGGGCAGCGCTCTTCTTGCAATAAGCCCTTATGTAACTGATATCGAAAACAACTGGTATATCACAAAGGCAAAAAGAACAAATCTTGTAGAACTTGCAGAACATTGGGGAATTACTTTTGAAAATGAGATTGCAGCAGATATTTCATGTTCACGAATCACAATGTATGCAGATGACAATAATCAGACAACTCTTTTGAATTATCCGCTATGGATAAGCCTTCTTCCACAACAAAACAGTCCGCTTGGAATGACCCTTTTCTGGGCAACTCCGCTTACTTTTACAGACGATAACAAAAATTTAAAACCATATTTAATTACTTCACCTGCGGCATATTCTTATGAAATTGACAATCAAAGTCCTGAAAAACTGATAGAAACCAATCCATTTGTTCTTGAAAACAGAAGCTTAGAAACCAGCACACATTCACGTGGCAGTATTATTCTTGGTGCAGAAATTACAGGTCCTTTAAGCGGACTTTATAATTTTTCCCGGACACAAAACTCACATATAATAATTATTTCAGATCAATATTTTGTAAATTCATTGATGACCGGCTACATAGGCGGGGACACTGGTGATTATCGTAATTTTGAATTCCTTACGAATGCACTTTTAAAACTCAACGGAGAAGAGGAGCTTGCAGCTTTACAGAGCCGAACAAACCGCGACACAAGTCTTTACAAAATTACAGATGCACATCATTTTAATACACTTCGACTCATAACTTTTATTATTCTCTTTATAGTAATTCCATTTGTAATTTTAGCGACAGGAGTAATTCTTAATGTTAAAAAAGATAGATAAAAAACATCAGAATATGATTCTCCTTATAACAGCAATCTTTCTTGCTTTACTTTACCTTATGTCTTTTATTACAAGCACTGCAGGAAAAGACTCTCGCGAAAAAATAAAAACTTCACTTATAAATCCAAAATATAAAGATTCCATAACAAGTTTTGAACTTTCTGACTCCAGCGGTAACCTTGAGCTTGTAAACAACGGAAGTTTCTGGACAGCAGGAAGTCTTACAGCATCAAAAGAACGTATTAAAAATTTTATAGAAAACCTGACAAGTATTCGTAATTTGTATAAAATTTCAGACAAAATTACTGAGAATTCTTCTTTCGGCCTTAATAATGGAACCGAATTTCACCTTCGTTATTATACTGATTCAGGTTTTCATGAACTTGTTTTTGGAAATCAGGATTTTGCACTTTCATCACGGTATTTAATGACAGAAAAAAGCAGCCAGGTGTATGAGACAGACAGCTCACTTGATGCTTATTTGACAAGCTCTCTTCAAAGCTGGGCTGAACCATATCTGATCAGCCGCACAGCTTCTGTTTCCAGGGACATTCAAAGTACAACTGTCATTTTTTCAAATCCCCAGGAAAATGACGGTAAAAAAACTGCAATAATTTCTGACATTAATAAGTTTCTTGAACTTAGACATGGCGGTGGAGTAGATGCAGCCGAGTATGAAGTCTTAAAAAATCAAAAAGCATCAATGGAAATATTTATTGAAAACGGAGACAAAAGCAGCATAAAACTCGAAATCTATCCGTCAGAAAATCAGGATATTTCTTATATAGTAAAGGCAGAATACTATAAACAGCAGGGCATTTCCGAATCAAAATCACCATACTATACTTCATATTCAAAAATAAGCAGCTGGACCTATAATAAAATCAAAGAAATAACGTTATAGATAAAATGCGAAAGTACACAAGACCATAGTTTTCCAATCTTTTTATAACATAGACGCAAAAAAATATGGGCAAAAACTGCATTTAAAACAGAAATCCATCCCATGTAAAGATGTGCAAAAGCAAAACACAAAAGACCCGTCAGCTCACATATTATTCTGCTTAAAGGCCATACTTTTTTTCTTGTAATCAGACTAAAAAACTGGTCAATAAAATAAAAACGATAAATAACTTCTTCAAAAAAAGCTGCACATAAAAAATTTAAAAGACAGAATAACCATTGTACAAGATCTTCAGGTTTTGTGACTATGAGATTACCATCAAAAGCCCCTGTAATTTCAGATAAAAACCTGCAGAAAAAAGATGTACTGAAAAGCATTCCGCTGGTAAATAAAACAGGAAAAACAAGCAGGGTTCGTCTGTCATTTTTTTCATAATAGAACAATAAAATGAGAATACTCAAAAAAGCAAGCAGAATCTGATACCAGGGAAATGACCATCCGCTGAATAAAGGCTTTGTTTGAGTAACAGCCTGAGAAAAGAAAGGAGGTACTATAAATAAGAAAATAATAAGCAAAAAGACTGCTATATCCGATAATAAAGTATGCTTTTTCATTACAAATATGTTATAATTACATTATAGTAAAAAAGAGGGAATTTTGTATACAGTTACTTTCTTAATAATTATATTAGTGATTCTCACTGCTATGGGTGCAGTATATACAGCATTCAAGCAAAGAATCAATTTTTTTATTACAGGTCTGGATTCAGGATTTTCAATTTCAGAAATATCGCTTCTCTGGCAGGCAGCAGAAATCTGTAATCTGAAACAGCCAACCTCTCTTTATTATTCATTGCCCTCACTTACAAAGTGTATGACTCAAATTTCTAACATGACAAACACTGATAATTCCCAGAAGAATCAGTTGATAATGACAAAGCTCTTTGATTACAGAACAAAGATTCAGAATGAAGCTGATGCCAAAAAGGGAATGACTACAACACATTCTCTGGAAAGAGGGCAGACCCTAAGAATCATTTTACCAGGTAAAGGTGTGTTCACTTCTGAGATTGTAGGAAATGGAAATTTTCTTGTTATTAATGTTCCGCGCCAGAAAAATCTTATTCCTTTACCTGGTGAAGAATGGGTTGGACGTGTAATAAGCGTTTATCTCTGGCGAAAAGGTGATGCACGTTATGTATTTGATACAACAGTTACACAAAACGGACTTTTTCTTGGTAAATCATCTCTTTTCTTAAAGCATTCATCAAATCTTGTTAGAACACAAAAAAGAAAGGCAGTTCGCGTAAAATGTCAGATTTACGGAATGCTTTATATCATCAAAAAAGATAAAGTTGATGTCACTGCAATTGAAACTCATAATGGTTTTCGTTGTTTAATTGAAGATATCTCTGAAGCAGGAGCTCTTATCCGTATTGGCGGAAAAGGTGTTCAGAATGTAAAAATTAAACTCCAGTTCAACATTCAGAATAAACTGATTTTAATGGTTGGAGTTGTAAGAACAGTAGAATATAATGAAGCTGAAAATCAATCTCTTCTTCATTTTGAATGTACACATATTGATACAACAATGAAAAATGAGATTTTGAAATTTGTTTATAACATGCTTCCGGAAAGTGAAAAAGAGGTTCTTGAAGCTCTTGAACAGACAGAAACTGATGAAGCGACAGCACAGAATAATGATACAAAAAAGTCTGAAGCTGCTTCAAATGTTTCTGAAAACAATAAAGACTCTGATACAGAAAATGAAGGAAATGATTCTGAAGCAGAAGAGAAACCTGATAATGAGACAAAACCTGCTTCAGAAATTGAATCAGATATCAAAATGAGTGTAAGCCAGACTTCTGAAAAAACAGAAACCGACGCAAAAAACGAAAATAAAGAAGGGATTAATCCTGAAGATACAATAAATGTTTTTTAATATAATGTAATCAGATGGAGTTGGATGATATGATTAAGAAGATTTGTTTAATTATTTTATGTACTTTTACCTCATTTTCAGTTTTTGCACAAAGTGCAAAAGTAAAATTCATAAAAGGAAATATAACAGATAAAACAGCTGCTGTTCGTGAAGCAGATGATTCAGAAGCAGACTGGGTTTCTGATAATGCAATTGCCTTTTGTCTTGAAAATAAAGAACTGCTTGGAAATGACAGGGAACTCGATGCCCTTGCAGTTGCTGCAATTCTTTCGTATTATCCAGAATCATTAAAAAATCAACCTGATGATCAGAAGCAGAAACTTACTGATAATTTTATTTCTTTGTTTACAAGTTTTAATAAAAGCAATACTGTTCAGATTGCCTTGATTTCAAAAATGGTAACATTAAAGGACACCATTTCTACAGATTCCTTTACAGCACTTCTAAACGGTTATTTAAAAACAACAGATATAAAAACAATTGATGCTGGTGTTTTTAAGGCATGTATCTCAGCTCTAGAAAATATAGGTAACGATGAGTCTTTTAAGATTCTTTATGGATTTTTGAACGATTCATCTTATTCTGCATATAAAAAAGAAATTGAAAAAACAACAGTTGCACTCATTCCAAATGCAATGAATGAAGTAATTGCACAGATTAAAACTTCTGATATGAAAAAAATGACTGCAATTTTTAATCTTGCAAAAGAAAATTCACAAATTTCTAAAAAAAATCTCTGTGAGATTTCCGAAAATGTGTTAAATGAGTCTATATTATTGGTAGACGATTCTTCAGGAAATTCTACAGAAAATATTACGCTCCAGATTTCTGCTTTGGAAATTCTTAGCGAAAACAGATGGACCAGAGCATCGGCACCAGCTCTTTCATATTTTGATCTTTCAAAGAAACTTTATGATAAGAGTAAAATGAGTGGAGAACAGTTTAAAACTGTAATTACTTCGCTCAGAAATATTGCGCCACTTGATGCTGTAAATCCGCTGATAGATTATCTTGAAGAATTGAATGACAGTACAGAAAAAGGTAAGTCTGTTTCTACAGATATTGTACTGTCAATTATCAATACTTTAGGTGCTATCGGCAATAAAGCTGCATTCGACTCATTGCTTGCTGTTACTTATCTTAATTATGAGGAATCGGTTCTGACGGCTGCCCGAGAAGCACTGTCAGGACTCAGATGGCAGTAAATTATTTTAAGAAACCTGTTTTTATATCATCATTAATCTGTATTTTTATTTTCTATTCCGGGCTTTTCATTATCCCTGATAAAACAAGCCCACATTTACTTTTAAAGACAGAATCCATAAAAGAAATCTCAGGAACAATTATTTCTTCTCCTGCAAAAACGGGAAACGGCTCATATTACGCGGCTTCTTTCTCGCTAGAATCTGCCGCAGACGCCCGCAACTTCCGCTCTTCGGCAAGCGGCCGCCTTAAAATCTTCATTCCTACAGAAATGGCAGAAGCATACTCACCTGGAAAACTCTATTCAAATTCAAAGACAGGTTTTCTTTTTGAAACGGGCGGTCACTGCAGTTTCCGCGGGCGGCTCACACAAAGCGGCTTCTACATCCGCGAATGCACCGGCTCACACTGGCCTTCTTCGTGTCGGGGCCGCCTCGCACACCTGCGAGCCTTATGCCGTTTACATTTTAAAAGATTAATGTACAGCTGGGGCAGTGGAGGCGGCCTCCTCCTGGCGCTCCTCTGCGGGGCCCGCGAATACACAGATACCGCCACCCAGGAAGCTTTCCGCCGCGCCGGCCTTTCACACATTCTGGCTCTTTCTGGAATGCATCTTTCAATGTTTTCTGCAATTGCACTTTTTTTTGGAAACAGAACGGGTATAAAAAAGTTTACCTTTGTTCTGAGAATAATTACATTAGTAGCATTTGTATGGTTTGCAGGCTTTTCACCATCCCTTACAAGAGCTTTTATTTGTGCAATGCTTATGATTATATCTTCCATTGCAGGTGCTAGAAAACCGGATATGCTTTCGATTCTATGTTTTTCATTTTTATTTCAAAGCGCTATCTGCCCTCAGGATATTCATAGCACAGCTTTTATCCTTTCATATGGAGCCCTTGCAGGAATACTTTTAACGAGTCGACTTTTTAATTTGTTTTATTCAAAATTCAGCCCTAAATTGATTGCATCTTCTCTTTCGGCTGCCAGTGGAGCACAAACTGTAACTGCACCAATTTCTTTGAAAATATTCGGTTCTTTCAGCCCGATTGGAATTGTTTCTGCAACTGTAGTTTCCCCATTTGTTACCATATTTATTTACAGCGGACTAATTCTGATTATATTAAGTCTTATATTTCCAATCCTTTCAAAACCTAGTGGAATTTTTATAAATTTACAGTATACTGTCATAAATTATATTGTGAAGTTTTTTTCACTTGTACCAAACTGGAGCATAAATTGAAGCACCCTGACTACAATTCACCAGCAGAACTTAAAATGGTTCTTGATGCAAACGGATTTTCAATGCAGAAAAAATTCGGTCAGAATTTTCTGATTAATGAAGATGCACGCCGCCGTCTTGTTGATGCACTTGAACTTTCTGAAGGAATGAAAGTTTGGGAAGTTGGACCGGGGCTTGGTGCAATGACAAATACAATTCTTGAGCGAGGAGCAAACCTTACAGTTTTTGAAATTGACCGGGGTTTTGCTTCACTTATAAGCGGATTTTTTGAAGAATATACTAAAAAAGGAAAGTTCAGAATTGTAGAAGGTGATGTTTTAAAAACCTGGAAAAATCATTTTCAGACCGCCGGTCAGGCAGACAGATTTTTTGGAAACCTTCCTTACAATATTGCTGCAACAATAATAGCTGATACAATTGAAAACAATGTTCGCTTTAACCGTTGCGTATTTACCGTTCAAAAAGAAGTTGCCCAGAGAATGTGTGCAAAACCTGGAACTGCCGATTATTCATCTTTCTCGGCTCTTTGTCAGTGGGCTTATGATGTAAAGCCTCTCCTTGATTTATCGGGTGGAAACTTCTGGCCAAAGCCTAATGTAGATTCACGGGCTGTTGTTTTTACTAAGAAAGTTGATTTTCCATGCTGTAAAAATCCAGAGCTTTTTATAAAAATGCAAAGAGCTCTTTTCAGTTCACGTCGTAAAACAGTTCGTAACAATCTTTCTCAATTTCTTAAAAACAACGATTTTGCTGTAAGCTGTCTTGAAAAAGCTGGTATTGATATTATGAAAAGGGCTGAAGTTCTTACCTTACCTGAACTCTTAAAACTGTCTGATATTATTGAGGCTTCAAAATGAGCATACAAAACAATCTTGAATTAGTCAGAAATAAAATTATAGAAGCAGAAAAAAAATCCGGCCGAAAAGAAGGCTCTGTAAAACTAATGGCTGTTAGTAAGTTCCATCCATCAGATGCTGTTATAGAAGCCTTTAATGCAGGTCAACTTTTATTTGGTGAAAATCGTGTTCAGGAAGCATCTGTAAAATTTCCTCCTCTTATTCAAGCTCATCCAGAAATCTCTGTTCACATGATTGGACAGCTTCAATCAAACAAGGTAAAAAAAGCAATCGAATATGCTTCTTGTATTCAATCTGTAGATCGAATTGACTTATTACATGAAATTGAAAAACAGTGCACAAAAATAAATCGCAAAATCAAAATACTTTTCGAAGTTCATACAGGAGAAGAATCAAAATCTGGCTATACTTCAGAAGCTGATTTACTGGATTCAATTGAAAAGTGTGCAAAAGGAGAATTTCCTCACATAATTCCACAAGGATTTATGACTATGGCACCTTTTACTGATGATGAAAAACTTGTAAGAAATTCATTCATTACATTACGAAATCTTTCTGAAAAAATACGTCCTCAATTTCCATCTCTTTCTCTTACTGAGTTATCGATGGGAATGTCTGGAGATTTTGAAATTGCAATTGAAGAAGGTTCAACTCTTGTAAGAGTTGGTACTGCTATTTTTGGAGAACGTGATTACAGCAAATGAAAAAAAATCAAATAATAATAAAAGTTCTGATTTTCTCAATGATAATAAACCTTGGTGTACCTCTTTTTTCAGAAGAAATAAAGGATACTACGCCTAAGCCTTATGATAAAAAAGAATTTCCTCAGGGTGTTAAAGATTTACGCAGATTTGAAATTATTACACTTGGCGCTTTGCCATTTGTTACACTCGATACAACACTAGCATATTCAACAATAAGATATGCTCAACATAATTTTGATAATGCCTATGCACCAGACATTTTTTCAAAAGCAAATTTCAGTCAGGAAGAACAAAAGAATATTATTCTTACTTCTGTAGGAATTTGTATTGGTATAGGACTAACAGATTATATAGTTCAGTTAATAAAACGTAACAGCAAAAAGAGAAAAGTACGCCAGGTTACTTATGATGATATTTCGATTATCCCGATTTCTGAAGATCCTGATGCAACAGAGTTAGCCATACCTGACAAAACTCAAACAAGTGATGAAGTTTCAGATGACACTGAAGAAGTTCAGGAGATTGAAGAGTAATGCCTTTTTTCAGTGCAAAGGTACCTGCAGATTTTCCTGATCAGCAGCGCCTCGACAAATTTATCGCTTCACTTCCAAACGGTATGAACCGTTCAAAACTCAAAAGTGGTGTAAATGAAATTCTTGTAAACGGAAAAAAAGTCAAGCTTTCACAAAAAATCAAAGCCGGAGATCAGATAGATATTCAGTGGGAAGATAATATTCCTGATAATATTAATCCGGAAAATATTCCTCTCGACATAATTTACGAAGATGATAATGTAACTGTTGTAAATAAAAAACAGGGAATGGTTACACATCCTGCATGCGGTAACTGGACAGGAACTCTTGTAAATGCTCTATTATATCACTGGGGAAGACAATCTGTTGAACAGCTAAAAGAGGGGAATGCTGCAGAAATTTTGGAAAGACGCCGTCCTGGTATTGTTCATCGACTCGATAAAGAAACTTCTGGAATTATTATTACCGCCAAGAATCGTGATGCAGAAGAATTTTTACAGAAACAGTTTAAAGATAAATCTCTTCAAAAAGAATATATCTGTATCTGCTGCGGCCGGCCTAAAAAAAGAACCGGTGATATAAGAACTCAGATTATTCGTGATCCAAAAAATCGTCACCGCTTTAAAGCTGTAACGGATACAGACGAAGGAAAATTTGCAAGAACTCTTTATCACTGTATTGCAAGTTATGGAAATTATTCATTAATTCGTGTCCGTCTAAAAACAGGCCGTACACATCAGATTCGAGTCCATATGAAATATCTTGGCTGTCCAATTCTTGGAGACCAGACTTATAATAAACCTGATTCATATTTTCCAGATGCTACACTTATGCTTCATTCCGTACAATTGAAAATAAAGCTTCCGGGAATTGAAGAATACAAAACCTTCCGTACAAAAGTACCCGGCCGCTTCCAGAAAATCGAAAAAAAACTGCGGGCAAAATTTCCTAAAAATGAATATTGAAATACTTCATTCTCCTACATCAGAAAAACCATTTCTCGTTATTAATAAGCCTAAAGGACTTGCCTCAGCACCTCTTAGTACAACAGATAAAGACAATGCTCTTTCACAGGCTGTCGAATTATATCCAGAGCTCCTTAATGTACACGGTAAAAAAGAAATAGAATACGGTCTTCTGCACCGGCTAGATACTGCTACTGATGGACTGATGGTAATTGCTGCAAGTCAAGAATGTTATGATTTTTTATGCGAAGAACAGAGGTTAGGGAACTTTGTAAAATACTATCAAGCAAAATGTGATATTCTTACTGATAATGCAAAAGCTCTTGGAGGCTTTCCTCCATTTAATAAAACAGATTCAGTAGAACTGTCTCTTTCTTCATATTTTAGACCTTATGGTGAAGGAAGAAAAGAAGTTCGTCCTGTTACAGAAGAATCCGGAAAGTCAGCTCTTTCAAAAATTGGAAAACAAAAGCTTTATAACACAAATATCAGAATATTAAAAATGGATCCAGATTCCAAAACAGCTTTTGTTGAATGTTTTATTACAGAAGGTTATCGACATCAGGTTCGCTGTCATTTAGCATGGGCAGGATTACCCGTTAGAGGTGACTTACTTTATAATGCTCTTTTTTCATCAGGAATAAAAAAAGCAGAAAACCTTTTGTTTTCTGCAACTAAAATTTCGTTTGAATACCCGAGAGGAGACTTGAACTCCTATGACCGTAAGGACACTTGGACCTGAACCAAGCGCGTCTACCAATTCCGCCACCCGGGCTGAAAATGCTATTATATATTAGCGAAACAGGCTTCTTTAGTCAAGGTAACAATCTTTGTTTATGAAACTATGCAAATTTTTTATAAACAGCTATAAAGCCCAATCACAAGAGCAATAAGAATCATAATCGAAATCAAATACACCCAGAAAGGTAAACCGGATTCAACATAAGTATTACTGTTATTAACAGCACTTCTTTTATTTGCTAATCCTAGCTTTCCTCTTACACCAAATCTTCCGGCTTTTTTTCTGTTATTACCAAATCTACTGCCTGCAGAATTATAGGAATTTCCACCAGTAAAACTATCTGGATTTACCGCATAACCACAAGTAGGGCAGCCATTTTTAAAATCATCATTACTGCCAATTCTTCCACATTGAGGACATCTTACAGATGCAAAGAATTTTCCACAGGTAGGGCATACTCTTGAATTACGAGGAACTTCTGAACCGCAGCTTTCGCAAAAAAATTTAGCTTCTTTTGACTTTTTCTTTTTCATAATTCATTTATCCTGAGACTGGAAAAGTCATCTGATGTATTTTCTACTGTTGCAGAATATGATTTTACATGATTTCCATCAAATATACTTATATATTTTAAATAACTACCATTTGGTAGTTTTTTTTCGACTTCAATAAGAGTATCATCTTCATAATATTTTCCATTACAAAGATATATTATTCCATAAGGTTCATTATAAGCTATTTCAACATTTGTATATAAACGTTCGTTTATAATTTTATCTTCACTTTCATTTGCAGGAATATTTTTTAAATCTGTATCATCTTCAAAAATTTCTTCTTCTTCAAATTCTTCTTCTATAGTTTTTTCAATTTCTTCTGACTTGGAAAATGATTCAATGAAAGATAATACTCCAAGACCTTTTGCTTTTTCTTCATCTTCTTTAGAAAGAGGACTGGTCTCATAAAGATAAACCTTTACATCATTTCCACCAATTCCGCTTTGTACAAAGCCAGCCAGAGTTTTCCAGTGTCTTGGATATTCACCCGCACTAAGAACAATTATATCAGGTTGTATTTCTTCGATATTATCAAGAGCTTTAATAATCCATCTGTAATGAATTAAATCAAAGCCCTTTTGTTTTACAAGGGGAGTTACATAATCAATAATTTCCTGTCTGTCTGAAATAACGAGCGCTTTCATTTTATTTCTGCCATCCGTTATTCAGTTCCAAGATTTACAACAGTATAATCATAAATCTTCCAGATTCCTTCACGCTGCCATACCTTGTAAGTGTAGCGTTTCTTTTCGCTGAAATTCGGATACTTAAACCATTCAATAACAGTAACGCTTCCTTCAGTTGGAGAATAAGTTGTTTTTTCAATCTGGAAACTTTCTGGAACAGCAACAATATCATTTTCAATACGAGACTGCATAAGATCACCCTTAAAAGACTGAACCATTCTTGAACGCTCTTCTGCAGAAACTGTAATATATTTTTTCTTGAGAGAAGGATTTCTCTGAATCAAGGATTCAACATCCATATACAAAAAGTACTGATCCCAAAGAGATTTCTGGCGTGCTATAATTGTCTGTTCAACAACCTTATCTGGAGAAATATCCTGAGGCTTAAGAAGTTCAACTGATCCATTTTTTACAGGAACAAAGTTTGATGATGCAGCTGATGGAGAAGGGCGAACCTCAAGTGTGAGACGGTTAGATTTTAATGTAAGATACTTTGATTTATATAATTCCGGATAAAAGAACAGTTCAAGATAATAAACAGAAGGCTCTTCAATTTTTAAAAAATTCTTTACATTTTCAACAAAGGAATATTCTTCTCCCTGTTCAAGAGCAAGCTCTCTGAAATAAACAGTCTGATTTGTAGTTCTCTTTTCAATAATGTTTTCAGTCTGCTCAAGACGACTGTTTTTTACTGTATAAGCATTGAAGTCCATTGAGAAGGAACGATCATCAGCAAGCTTAAAGCGAAGCGTTTCTGAACCATTATTTTTTATTGTAATATGTACAAAAACAGGTGCTTCATCTGCAGTTCCCGGATAGTAAACAGTACGGTTGTAATACTTGATTGAAACCTGTGCATTACTGAAATCTACAGTATTTTCCTCTGCGAAGGTTGCCATCTGTCCAAAAACAAAAAGAATTGATATAATTGAAAGCAGTTTACGAATCTTCACCGTATTCTCCTAAAAAGATTTTTTCTTTTATACTATATAAATATCGGTATTTTAAAATGAAATCATTAACTTCTATAGACGAAATCTTACATAATCACAGCGAAATCCGCGATACTTCAGCAGCTTTTTTTGATGAAAATACAAACTTTCCATTAAATATTGAAGGATTACACGGAAGTCTTTTCACATATTTTACAGCCGAAGTCTGCCGCTCAAATCATTTAAAAGCTCTTCAGGCAGAACAGTACTCTAACTCAAGTAAGAAAACTCCCCAGTACAAAATCTATTCTTCCGATCTGATTATCGTAGTTCCTACAGAAACTGACGCTCGCGATATTGCTGAAGATTTTTCTGCAATTTTTGGCGATGCTGAAGTACATGTTTTTCCAGACTGGGGAACAGTTCCTTACAGACCAGCGGCCCGTGGTTCAGTAACTTTTGGAAAAAGGGCAGGTGTACTTTCAAAACTTCTTTCAAAAAAACAGACCATTACGTTCAATGAAAAACCACGTATCTTTATTTTTACCCAGAGAGCCTTTATGTCTCCTTTGCCGGAGCCTGAATATTTAAAATCCCTTTCTTTTAAGCTTAATAAGGGCAATAAAATTGATACTACAAACATTGCACAAAGACTCAGCATCATGGGATATACCCGGGTTCCAAAAGTAAATGTTCGGGGAGAATTCAGCCTTAGAGGAGAAGTTCTTGATATCTTTTTGCCATGCGATGAACATGCAACCCGAATCATTTTTGATTTTGACGAAATAGAATCTTTCAAGGAATTTGAAACAGATACTCAAACTACAGTTGGAACAAAAGAAGATGTCCTGATTTATCCAACGAAAGAAATACTCTGGACTGATGAATTGATTGAAAAAGTCCGTGAACGAATGTCAGAATATCAGGAAACAGCGATAAAAGAGGATGGAGCAGGTACCTCAGAAAATGTTATAACAGGAGACTTTTCCGTACATCTGCCGTTTACTGAAACCGCCCAAAAATACCTGGAAAACCTGCTTACAGGGCTTTCTGTAAGCAAAGAAGCAGAGGGAGAAGAGTTTTTATATCAGCTGGTAAGTGACCAGCCGCATTCAATCCTTGATTATATAGACGAAAATACCTTTGTTCTTTTTTATAATTACGATAAACAGGAAAACGCCAGACTAACAATAAACCGCGAATACAACAAACTTTACCGCACTTCTAGAGAAGAATATCCGGTTTTACCGCCTGATATTGTGCTTTCTGATTATGATAAATTACTAGAAAATATCTCAAAATGTATACTTTTTAGGACACTTAACAAAGAAGAAGGATCTGATTCTGTCTACCATTATCAGATTGGAGCAGAACCTGCACGTTCTTTCTTTGGAAACATCAACTTTATGAAAGAGGAGCTGTCTCAGCTTCAAAATGCAGGCTGGAATATCTTTATTTTTACTGATAATGAGAACCAGCAGCTTCGTATTCACGAAATTTTTAAGGATTATACTGATATAAAAGATGATGGCTCTGTACATCCGGTAATCCTTATTCCAAAAGCAATATCAGCCGGCTTCAGACTTCCTGAAGCTAAACTTCTGGTAATTCAGGAAAACGAGATTTTTGGACGCCGCCAGTATGTTGCAAAATCAGTAAATAAGGCTAAATCTAAGGCAATTGACACCTTTGTTGAACTTAATCCGGGTGATTATGTTGTACATGTAAACTGGGGAATAGGGCTTTTTCACGGAATTGAACGCGTAAAGGCTATGGGCAATGAACGCGATTACATCAAGCTTGAATATGCTGATAATGAAGTTGCTTTTGTTCCAATTGAGCAGGTAAACCTCGTACAGCGCTATATTGGAAATGAAGGCGATAAGCCCCGTCTGGACCGAATTGGAAGCAAATCCTGGGAAAGCCGTAAAAACAAGGTAAAACAGGCTGTAGAAGATATTGCCCAAAAGCTTATTGATTTATATTCCCGCCGACAGGCCTCTGTAGGCTTTGCCTTTCCAAAGGAAACTGAATGGCAGGCCGCCTTTGAAGCAGCTTTTCCTTACGAGGATACCCCGGACCAGATTACAGTTACCGAAGAAATTAAGGCAGACATGGAGCGGCCAGTCCCGATGGACCGTCTTATCTGCGGCGACGTAGGCTATGGAAAAACTGAAATTGCCATGCGTGCAGCCTTTAAAGCTGTTATGGGCGGAAAACAGGTAGCCTTTCTGGCACCAACTACGATTCTCGCAGAACAGCATTATGAGACATGCAAGGGCCGTTTTAAGAACTTCCCTGTGAAAATAGAAAGACTTTCCCGCTTTGTAGCTCCTTCTGAGCAGAAAAAGATTCTGGCCAGGGTTGCCAGCGGTGATGTCGATATTCTTGTAGGAACTCACAGAATTATCCAAAAGGATGTAAACTTCAAAAAGCTTGGTCTTATGATTATTGATGAAGAGCAGCGTTTTGGAGTAAAAGACAAGGAAAAACTCAAGGTAATGAAAAATAATATCGACTGCCTTACAATGTCTGCAACACCAATTCCAAGAACTCTTCATATGAGCCTCTTAAAAATCCGCGATATGAGCCTTTTAACAACACCACCACAAAACCGGCAGGCTATTGAAACTGTTGTAGACGAGTTTACAGATGAGCGTGTGGCTCAGGCAATCAGACGTGAAATAGAGCGTGGTGGTCAGGTTTTCTATCTGCATAACAGGGTAGAGTCTCTTCAGGAAATCCGCCGCCGAATTGAAACTCTTGTTCCGGAAGTTTTAGTTGATGTAGCCCATGGTCAGATGACATCTACACAGCTGGAAGAAATTTTCCATCGTTTTAAAATGGGAGGCTTCCACGTACTTATTGCAACTACAATCATTGAAAATGGAATTGATATTCCAAATGTAAATACAATCATTATAGATCGCGCAGATATGTACGGCGTCTCACAGCTCTACCAGCTCCGTGGCCGCGTTGGACGAAGCGACCGCCAGGCCTATGCATATCTTTTGTATCCGGAAAATAAAGCGCTTTCTGAAGTCGCAATGAAGCGTCTGCAGGTAATCAGCGACTTTACAGAGCTTGGTTCCGGCTTTAAGATTGCCATGAAGGATATGGAAATCCGTGGAGCCGGAAACCTCCTTGGCCGCGATCAGAGTGGTGATGTTTATTCTGTTGGTTTTGATATGTATGTCCGTCTTTTGAACGAGGCTGTTAACCGCTTAGCCCTCCAGAAAGACTACAAGGAAGAATCCGAAGTACTTATGGAAATGGAATACACAGGCTTTATTCCGGATTCCTATATCATCAATCCACAAATCAAAATGGAAATCTACAAAAAAATTGCAGCCGTTACTGACGATGCAGAATTCGACTCAGTTCTTGCAGAGCTCGCTGACCGCTTTGGACCAATTCCAGAAGAAGTTTCCAGTCTTCTGGCTCTTGCCGAAATCCGCATTATCTGTCGTAAACTCTCAATAAAATCAATCAAGGAAAGACAGGGTGAAGTTGCGGTTGAGTTCAACCAGGTTTCAAATATCTCTATTGATAAAATCCTAAAACTTATTAAGGACAATCCGGGAACTGTACGTCTCAATTCAAAACTACCTAATTACATATATATTAAACTTGGAAAAATCGGCTTAAAAGAAAAGTCTGAATTTATCCGTGAAAAGCTCAGCCAGCTGGAGTGATAGGCTTCCCAGCTTGTTTCATCCTCTAATCTTTTAATATTATAATACTTATTATAATGTATATTCTGTCTACTAATAGATTATTTCTTTTCCTTTCCTATTCTCTGCTATTTCAATTCTGCTTTTCGATAATTAATATTCATAATAAGACCTATACAGGTCATTGCAGTTAGAAGCGAAGATCCACCATAGGATAAGAATAACAGCGGAATACCGGTAATCGGCATTATACCCATTACCATTCCAACATTAATAAAAAAGTGGAATGTAAACATACCAAATATTCCTGCACAGATGTATGAACCATAACGGTTTACACATTTACGCATGATATAAAGTATTTTTAAAAGTATAATAAGATAAAGTGAGAAAACAAGAATACCGCCAAGGAAGCCGAATTCCTCAGAAAGAATACTGAAAATAAAGTCTGTACTCTGCTGTGGAAGAAATCGGTAATGGCTCTGAGTCCCCATCAGATACCCCTGTCCAATAAGGCCACCGGCTCCAATTGCAACCTTAGACTGAATAATATTCCAGCCAGCTCCAAGAGGATCCTTATTCGGATTCATGAAAATGATAAGACGTTTTATCTGATAATCCTTAAGAACTTTTCCAAGTAACAAAGAAAAAATAAGAGCAAGACCAATTATTGAAGTAAAGTAAATAATCCAGTGAATATAACGTGGACCATGTAGATATCGGCGGATTACATAACCTAAAAGAGTTATAATTAAAAATGCAAAAATTAAAAGCATTCGAAGCCGCATGTTAGTCAGGATTGAAATAACTGCAAGGGGAGTCAAAGCAATTTCTGAATTCCATACCGGAAGAATTGCGAGAAATATAGTAAATACACCAAAAAGGAAAATATAACCTATATAACGCAGAGGAACTCCTGCAATAAAACACATAATAAAGTAAATAGGCAGATAAACAGAAGAAGTTCCAAGATCCGGCTGTAGCAGAATCAGACCCATTGGAAGAAGAAGTACTCCGGTTGCCAGAAAGAATCTCTTCAACTGATCCCCATTGGCTGTATCATCAAGAATTTTTGCAAGATAAAGAATGTAAAATACCTTTCCAAATTCAGAAGGCTGAATTCCAAACTCACCTATTCCAATCCAGCTTTTTGCACCATTTACATATCGTCCAAAAAGTTTTGTATATACAAGCAGCAGTAAAAGTCCTATAAAGCCATAAATCGCAATTGATTCTGTACGTCTATAATCATAAGCTGTAATTGAAATCATAATTACAAATCCAATAGATGCCCAGATAATCTGTTTTATATATTCGTTTGTAACTCTTACACCTTCGGAGTTGATACTTGAAGAATAAATAAACATAACTCCAAGAGAAACCAGAGTAAGAACAACAAGAATCAGAAGATAATCAAACATTGAAAAGAATTTATTCTTCATACTCCCCTCTCCTATTCCTGTCTTCCGCGATTGTTAGTAAGATATGAAAAGCCAAGAGCCTTTGTAGCTTCTTCACAATTTTGATTTGCAAAGATTCCCTGAATTATAATATTAGTACAATATGGAGCCCACCATTCCCATACGTTGCAGGCTTCTACAATTGTTGCAACACAAATCTGATCTTCAGGTGGTGCATCGTATGGAGCATAAGCGACAAGCCATGAGTGCCAGCTTTTATCTTCTTTTCTGCTGCTGTATGGCTCAACTTCGGCAGTTCCAGTTTTACATGCAATCTGTACAATTTTATTATGCATAGGATACTGAGGTGTACCGTCAGTAACTGTATATCGCATGGCTTCCTGAATCTGTTTCCATACCTCTTTATCAATTGTAGATTCTGTAAGAACCTGTCGTTTTACTTCCTGAATAACTTCACCTGTAACAGGATTGCGAACCTCTTTAAGAAGATGTGGTTTATAAATAACGCCTTCATTACAAACCATTGCAACCATATTAGCAAGCTGCAGCGGAGTTGCTTCCATGTATCCCTGACCGATAGAACAAGACATCGTATCTCCACCAAGCCATTTTTCATGATATTTCTTTTCCTTCCATTCTGCGGTTGGAACAAGACCTGAAACCTGACTTGGAAGATCAATCTGAGCACTCTTACCAAAACCAAATTCACGGGCATAAGATGCAATTTTTTCAATTCCAAGATAATCTCGTCCAACAGTCCAGTAATAAACGTCACAAGACTGTGCCATGGCATTTTTCATATCAAGCCAGCCGTGGCCGGGTTCTTTTATATGACAATGGAATTTTCTTCCACCATAAACCATAACACCCTTACACTCAATTTTTTTGGCTGCAGGGAAAGCATTTTCCTGCAGCATAGCTGCAGACATAATAATTTTAAATGTGGAAGCTGGCGGGTAAGAAACCTGAACAGCACGATTCAAAAGAGGTTTTGTTGTATCATTTACAAGTTTTGCGTATTCAATTCCAGCATCATCGGAACTGAAGATATTTGAATCATAGTATGGGTAAGAAACCATTGCAAGCACTTCACCTGTCGCAGGCTTAAGAACAACAGAAGCTCCAACTCGATTTCCTAAAGCATCTTCTACAAGTTTTTGGATATCTGAATCAATTGTAAGGACAAGACTCTTTCCCATCTCTGGAGGTTCAACAATAGGGGTATCGGAAATTATTCTTCCATGAACATCTACAGTAGACATTTCACGACCTTCTTTACCCTGAAGCAGTGAATCATACTGTTTTTCAATTCCAGTTTTTCCGACAATACTTGTCTTTTTATATCCCTGGTTGTAAAGAACAGTCATTTCATCCTGGTTAATATCACCTACATAACCAACGATATGAGACATTGAGCCGGTATGCTGGTAGTTTCGCATAGGTTTTGAAACCCATGAAACACCTGGAAGATCGATTTTATTTTCTGCAATATTTGAAATAACAGTAAAAGGAACATTGGATTTTATCTGTACAGTAGAATAAGAGCGTCTCATATTCTTTGGGATTTTTTTATCAATATCTGTTTTACTGATTCCAAGATATTGTGCCAGTTTGAGTGTTACTGTATCGTAACGATCTTTTGGAATTTCACCTGGAGTAACATCTACCGCAAAAGAGTCAGTATTGATTACGATAGGAAGTAAAGCATTGCGGTCAAAGATTTCTCCTCTCTGTGCAGAAATAACTGTAATCTGACTTGAGATACGTTGAGACTGTGAACGGTAATGTTCTCCCTGAACAATCTGCATAGAAAAGAGACGATAAATATATATACAAAAACAAAAAACAAGCAGTATGAGAAGAATGAAAATTTTAGCAACTTTTGTAAGCTTGTCTTCTGTATTAATCATTGTCTATTGCATCCTTTACAGATTTTACTGCAAGAGATTTTTTAAAGAAGCTTAAAAATTTGAATATAAATGGAGCAAGAAGAACATTCTCAATAAATTCAAAAAGAAAATCATAAGAAATAATTCCTGCAACATATATGTGTACATTCGGAAAGAGAAGCCCCAGAAGATGTACCATAAGAGTTTTCGCAATTGTTCCTATTCCAACACAAAGCATAGGAAGAATAAAACCGGAAATAATTACATTTTTTGCAAAGATTCCATAAACGTAGCCAATTATTGTTCTGAAAAGACAGTTAAAACCAAAAGGAATGCCTGTTACAAAATCTAATAAAAGACCAGAAATGAAGCCAGTAGTTTCTCCAACAACTTTTCCATTCAATAAAGAAAAATATATTGAACAGATTAAAACAAGATCCGGTACAATATAAATAAAACTGATATTTGAAAGAATGGATGATTCAATAATAACTGCACAAAGCAGGATAAAAGCACTTACAAGAATTGATTTTGTCATTTCCCCTACTCCTTGTATGCCTTACGATCGTTAAGCTCTTTCTGATTTACAACAACAACATTTTCAAGCCGGGCAAAGTCAATAATCGGTACAAGCTCTATATTTAGAGATGAGTTGTAATCCAGCGTAGTAATTTTGGAAATTGTTCCAATTGCAATATCACGCATATAGTTATCGTTTTCACCGGAAGTAACTACGATATCTCCGTAGCTCAATTCGTCTACAACAGATTTTCGGATATACTGCATTAAAAGAGGTTGATCCTGACTTCCAAGGCCATTTACAAGACCAAGGTCTCGGGAATTCTGTATACGTGCAGAAACAATATTATTGATATTATAGATTGGCATTATCTGGCTGGTAAAAGTTCCAACCTGAACTACTTTACCAACAAGCCCCTGGTTTCCATTTTGAAAAGCAATAACCGGCATATTTTTTCTTATTCCGTTTACGCTTCCCTTATTTATTGTAAGATATGTAAAAGCATTATCGAGATCGCGGGCTATAATTTGAGCAGGAATATTTTTTTCATCCAGAGAGACTGCAAAATCAAGTTGTTCTTTTAGTCTTGCATTTTCCTTTCGGATATCAGCATTTGATCTCTGCATCTCTTCATAGTTTTCAAGTTTTAGTACAAGATCATTGTAGTCTTTTTTAAGTTTGCGGAGCTCGCCAACTGCATTAAAAGTATTTGCAATTCCATCAGTTATGAAATATACACCTTTATCAAGAGATGAAAAAATTGAAAAACCAATCTGCTTGAAATTTAATACAAAGCCACCGGAACTGAATGCAAGCAAAAAGCCACCGGCAAGAATGTAAATAATGAGAAGGAATTCAGCAAATTTAATTCTGAAAGAAAAATTCGGCTTTCTCCGCATATTCACCCACCCAGAAAGAATGCAAAGATTAGTCGTTCAGACTGTCGTAAATTGTACGTTCTGAATACATATCCTTGAACAAACCAAATGCTTTACCGGCACCGAGTGCTACACACTCAAGTGGTTTTTCTACGAGAATAACCGGTACACCAGTTTCTTTTGATACAAGCTTTGGAAGTTCACGAAGCATAGAACCACCTCCAGTCATTACAATACCGCGTTCAATGATATCAGAAGCAAGCTCCGGAGGAGTTTCAGAAAGTACAGATTTAATTTCTTCAACGATTTTTGTTACAGGCTCTTTGAGGGCTTCTCGAACTTCTACACTGTCAATTTCAAGGCGGCGTGGAAGACCAGTAATAGCATCAGTACCTTTAAGCTCCATCTTTTCGATTGTTTTTTCTGGAGCTGCATTACCAATCTGAATCTTAAGACGTTCTGCTGCCGGCTGACCAATAATCAGGTTATGAACACTCTTAACGTGTTTTACGATTGCTTCGTCGAACTTATCTCCACCAACGCGGATTGAGTGAGTAACAACCATACCACCAAGAGAGATTACAGAGATCTCTGCAGTACCACCGCCTATATCACAAATCATATGTCCTGCAGGTTCGAAAATAGGAATATCAGCACCAATTGCTGCTGCACGGCTTTCTTCGATTACCTCAACTTCCTTTGCACCAGCCTTCATTGCAGCTTCAATAACTGCACGGCGTTCTACATCAGTTACACATGAAGGAATACCGATTTTCATTCTTACAGATTTGAAAAACTGATGGCGTGGAATAATTTTTGAGATGAAGTATTTTATCATCTTTTCTGTAGAATCAATATCTGCAATTACACCATCTGCAAGCGGGCGAATTGCCATAATATTTCCAGGAGTTTTATCAAGCATTCGTTTTGCTTCTGCACCTACAGCTACGATTCTCTTTGTTCCCTTCTCAACAGCAATTACAGATGGCTCATCAATAACGATGCCCTTATCGCGTACATAAATCAATGTATTACAAGTACCTAAATCAATACCTATATCTGTTGAAAAACTATCAAAAAAACCCATCTATTTCCTCCCGATTCTCCATTTTTTATATTATCAATTTTCTGACATTTTCTGCAGGGCACCAGCGTGATTAACCTGTATCTTAAGGGCTTTACGCCACTGTGAACGGGCTTTCACTATATTTCCCTGCTTTTCATATATTACACCAATTCCATAATGTGCGTCAGCAGAATTCTCGTTTTTTTTCAAAACATTCTCAAATTCTTTAAGGGCACCCTCATAATCTTCTTTATCAATATAAATTGTACCAAGAAGATTTTCACTTTTTAATACTATATCTTCATTATCGCTGTTTTTTATAATTCTGAACAGATATTGTTCTGCGGCATTAAGTTCGTTTGCCTTATAATATTGCTCTGCAATTGCAAGAAGAAGTGAATCAGATTCCCGTACAAGAAGAGCTTCTGTAAAAGCAGCAATACTTTCCATTGTCATTCCAAGAGAAGCATAACTTAAGCCAAGATACTCAGCTATATCATCTGCCTTATAACCGTTTTCTTTTGCAAGCAAAAGATACTTTACTGCAAGGTCTGCATAATAATGTGTTGTGATTGTATTTTTATAAAAGTAAGCCCGACCGAGCATATACTGAAGCTGTGGTATAAGAGTTTTATCTGCTTCATAAAGAGCAACTCGAATATTGTTTATACATTCATCAAGATAACTTTGAGCCTGCTGGGTATCTGTTTGAGACTGGGCAAGGAAAAAGCAGGCATAACTATAATATGTAAGGGCACTGTTATTATAAGTATCATCCTGGAGAAAAACCTTACACAATTCATAAACCTTTTGATAGTCATAAGATTCCCAGGCTTCTTTTATGGTCTTTATAGTAATTCTATCGCGTGTATATCTTTTGATGAAAAAAACAGTAGCGAATGCAATAGCAGACATAATTAGAATTACAACTGCCACACGGATTATATTCCGCAGCAGGTTGCTTTTCTTTTTTGCGTAACTGCTGTTTTCAATATTGTAATTCGCTTTCAATTCCCCACCACTTTTACAATACTTTTATAATAAAAGAAAACAGATGGAACAATAAGCCGGGTTCTGTCTCCTGTTACCCCCTAAAAAGAGAGTGACAGTACTAACCATCTATCCGCACTGAATGTTACCATTCAGCTCCAGCGATTTACCCGCAGTATTGCTCGGAAAAACATAACTGCTGCTTAATCTTGCTCCGAATGAGGTTTACAAGCCAGCTCTGTTACCAGAACTGCGGTAGTCTCTTACACTGCCTTTTCACCCTTACTCGCCTTTTGGCGGGCGGTAGTATTTCTGTTGCACTATCTGTCACGCACTGGGCTATGCAGAAAAACTGCAGCTGCCAGATTGTGCCCGGTTGTTACCCGGCATTCTTTCCGAAGGAGCCCGGACTTTCTCTCACCACTACCCGTTATCATCAGCAGGCAGCAGCGCGGTTATATTCCATCTGTATTACAAACTAATTAAGGAATTAAGATTACTCTTCATCCTCTTCTTCGTCAGAATCATCATCGTCGTCTTCATCATCTTCAGACTCATCTGATTCATCTTCGTCAATTTCATCTTCGTCTTCAAACTCTGACTTTGACTCTTCGTCCTCATCCTCATTGTACTCAGAATCTTCATCATCAAAGTCTTCATCAAGACCTGCAAGACTACCTGCAGCTCCAATGTCGAAGTAGTCTTCCTGCTGATCTTCGCTTACTTCTTCATAATAAAGAATACGGCTGCAATAAGGGCAGAAATTGATATCTTCACCTTCACGAACCTGATTAGCAAAGTTTGCTGGAAGAATCATATGACAACCAGAACATACACCATTTCTTACAGAAACAATACCTTCTGAGTTACGCTGAATAATTCTCTGGAACTTAAAAAGAATTTCCTGAGCTTTGAGTTCTGCATTTTCTTCTTTTGAGTATATGTTATTGATATTCTTTGTAACTTTGTCTTCCTGAACTTTGAGCTTGTTGAGTTTTTCATCATAAGAAGCAAGATCTTTGTTCAAAGAATCACGGCTGGCATTAAGTCTGTCCATAGACTGTTTGATTGTGCCTTCAGAAGTCTTGAGAGCATCGTTGAGTTCAGCAAGTTCTTTTTCTTCTTTCTGAAGATCTTTTCTAAGCTGATCTTCAAGAATCTTTGCCTCGGCAATCTGCTTTTCCAGAGCTTCGTACTCGCGGTGAGTTGTAGAGTTAGCTACGCCTTTTTCACCCTCTTCGCGTGATTTTACTGTTTCGTCGAGCTGAACTTTAAGCTGTGAAACCTTTTCCTGAGTAGCGTCGTAATTTGACTTCTGCTCAATAAATTCTTTCTGTATTTTTGCAAGAAGACCTTCCTGAATACTAAGCTGCTTTGGAGCTTCATTCTTCTTTTCCTCAAGCTCGTATTTCTGTACGAGAATCTCCTGCAAAGATTTCAAATTCTCAAAAACTTCAGTTGTTACCATTATGGTTCCTCAAAAATAATTATCTAGTTATTTTATAATAAAATGTCTTTTTAGTCTATATTGTAGATTGCTTCATTGCATCTCATTTTAGATACAGTGAAGCAATCTATATTTCGCAGTGCCGCTTCCTAGGTCTCGATGTAATCTCTAAGACCATTAGCACGGCGTGGATGACGAAGTCTTCTCAAAGCCTTTGCCTCAATCTGTCGGATACGCTCACGGGTTACGTCAAAGTAAAGGCCAACCTCTTCGAGTGTAAGTGAATAACCGTCTTCCAAACCAAAGCGCATCTTAAGAACTTCCTGCTCACGTGGTGGCAGAGTGTTCAAAACAGTGCGCAGCTGCTCCTGAAGTAAAGTAAAGGCAGTCTGTGTTGCTGGATTTTCAACTTCCTTATCCTCAATGAAGTCTCCAAGGATTGAGTCTTCTTCCTCACCAATTGGAGTTTCAAGAGAAATTGGTTCGCGGGCAACATTCTTAACCTGCTTTACGCGGGCTAATGGCCAGCCAAGCTGCTGTGCAATCTCATCGTCGGTTGGTTCACGGCCAAGCTTCTGCATAAGCTGACGGCTTTCGCGTACAACCTTGTTAATCTGCTCAATCATATGAACAGGAACGCGGATTGTACGAGCCTGATCAGAAATAGAACGTGTAATTGCCTGACGAATCCACCAGGTAGCGTATGTAGAAAACTTAAATCCCTTGCGGTATTCAAACTTTTCTACAGCTTTAATAAGACCGATGTTTCCTTCCTGAACAAGGTCAAAGAAGTGAAGTCCACGGTTTGTATATTTTTTTGCAATAGAAACTACAAGACGAAGGTTTGCGTTGATAAGGCGGTTTTTTGCCTTTTCCATCATAAGGCGGCCGTATTCAATGTCTTTTGCCATCTTAAGAATGATTTCAACATCGTTTTCAAACTCGTATTCAAGGCGGTGAAGCTTACGTTCGATTTTCTGAATCTGAGTGTAAATCTCACGGATTTCATCTGCACTCATATTGAGTTCCTGCTCAAGCTTTGCAGCCTGTGAGCGGATTGAAATCTTACGACCAAGACTACGAAGCTCTGAAGGGTTCGAAATACGAAGCTCCTTCATCTTCTTTTCCTGTTTCTGATGATATTCTTCAATTTTTATTGTAGCTTCACGATATTTCTGTGTAAACTTCTCGAGTTCTTCAGTCTGAATATCTACTTTCTGAAGTTCAGGTATGATTTTCTTGCGGAGTTCAACAAGCTGCGGGTTATCAAAAATTGCAGATGACTGCTCTGCTTCGAAAAGCTGCTTTTTAAGAGCCATATACTGCTTCATTTCTGGCAAAACAGGTTTGATATGCTCGCCATAGAAACTCTTAAGACGGCGCTTATCTGCCATTTCCTCATTGATTTCCTTGCGGGTTTTTCCAGGTTCGTGGATATCAATTCTTGTAAAGGCTTTCTGAGCAATGGCAAAGAACTCGGGAATTATAATTCCAGAATTCTTGATTACATCTTTTATAATGTTATTACCCTGCTCCATTGTTTTTGAAAGTTCAACTTCCTGCTCTGCAGTAAGAAGATTTTCTTTACCAATTTCGCGGAGGTATAAGCGGATAGGATCATCAACACTTGAATCCTTATCAGAATTTACAAGACGGTTTTTAGAAGCTGCAAGCTTCTTTTCAGCCTGTTCGATTTCTGCGGTCTCATCATCAGATGCGACATCATCGTCATCATCCTCAAGCATGATTCCATCTTCATCTTCATCATCATCAACAAGAGCATCATCAGTTACATCTTCAGCACCAATAATGTCTGTTTCAACAGGCTCTCGATTTATATCTTTAAGCTGCTTAAGAACCGGCTCCATTAATTCATCTGAATTAACAAATTCCTGTCCAAGATATTCAATTACATCGTCCCATGTAATGAACCGTTTTGATTTTGCAAACTCAACGAGTTTTTCAACGGCAGCATTGCTAATAAGTGCAGCACTGCTTTTTTCGTCAATAGAAGTATTCACTACTTTTTCCCTAAGCTTTGTACTTGCTTATCAAGTTCGAGTTTTTCAGCCAGAAGCGCATTTAGTTGATTTTGATCTTCTTGAGTTACTACGGTATATTCTTTAATTCTTTGCAATAATTTATTTCGCTGGGCATCGAGTTTGTTTCTTTTTATATAATTTACCGTATCATCAACAACGGTACTTACTTTTTCACTCTTGTATACACCATCCGAAAGAGCTCCAGTAATTAACTGAATCAGCTGTTCATTATCACAACGACTAAGGATATCCCTTATAGTAAAGATTTTTTCAACAAAGCATTCTTCCAGTACCTTGTACAACTTTCTGGCTGCCGGATTTGTAAAATCTTGTTCGGTGAGCTTAGTGCGAAGAACCTCAAACTGGTTCAAGTCGGCGGTAACAGCAATTAACCCTCTCAATTCAGCATCGAGCTTAACTTGTGTTCCTTCTTCTGTTTGATTATTATTTTGCCGGATATTCGCGCGTTCGCGGGCCTGACTACGATTATTAAAATCCCTTTTTACAGCCTCCGGTTTTAGATTATATGCCTGACATAACTGTTCGAGGCATGATTCTTTTTGAATATCAGACTGAAGTGAGTCTACATACTGAAAATATTCCAATGCAGCTTTTGTTTTACCCTCAGGAGTGTCCACAGGGTATTTTTCACCTAGTCTAAATATCAAATAATCGCTATCTAATATAGCATTTTTAACTTGTGTCGTCAAGTTTTCGGCACCAAATTTAAGCATAATCTCTGCAGGGTCTTTCCCGCCCTTTAGCCTGATGATTCTTACGGTAAGATCGTGCTCGCGGCAAAGCTTTATCGCCTTCCACGTAGCCTGTTCGCCCGCGCCATCAGAATCAAAAGAAAGATAAACAGTTCCTCCGGCAACAAAGCCCGAAATCATCTTAATATGTTCTTCTGTAAGGGCTGTTCCAAGAGTAGCTACAGCATAATCCAGGCCGCACTGATGATATGCAATTACATCCATGTTTCCTTCACAGAAAATTATCGCCTTTTTTTCGCGTATAGCATTTTTTGCAAAACTGAAGCCGAAGAGAGTTTCGCGTTTTTTAAACTGAGGAAGATCGCCTGAGTTAAGGTATTTTCGCTGAGACTCATCAGCCGGAGGAATTACGCGGCCGCCAAAAGCAACCACCTGACCGCGACGGTTAAAAATCGGAAACATAAGACGGTCAGAAAAAAATGAAAAATCCGGGTATTTCTGGCTGAATAAGCCTGATTTTGCAAGAAATTCAGGACTGAAGTTTTTTCCAAGCAGAAATTTATGAAGCCATTTTCTGTCTGCAGGGGCATAGCCCAGTTTGAACTTTTCGATTGTTTCTTTTGTGAGCCCGCGTTTTGTAATATAATCCAGAGCTTTTTTCCCCTGCTCTGTTTCCATTAAAAAATAATGAAACATGGAGGCAGTTCTTTCATAAAGCTCAATAAACTGTTCTATTTCGTTTACTCTTGAGGCATTCTGATCCGGTTTATAACCATCCTGATACTTTACCTGTATTCCAGCCTTTTTCGCGAGCAGTTCAAGAGTGTCTGGATAGGAAAGCTTTTCCATCTCCATAATGAAATTGACTACATTTCCACCCTTATGACAGCCAAAACAATGATAAAATTTTTTATCACCATCTACATGAAAGGAAGCTGTTTTTTCACCATGAAAAGGACAACAGCCCCACCAGTCATTTGCTCCGCGGCGTTCAAGTTTTGTATACTCTCCAACCGTAGCAATTATATCTGTAGTATTGAGGATAGCATCTATTGTCTCGTTTGAAATAAATCCGCCTGCCATTTTCAGCGTCCGCTTTTTTTAGTATAAAGGCTGTGATTTTGTATATGCTCTTCAAAGTTAGTTGTAAACACATGCCTTCCGGCTGCAGCATCTACAATCTGAAAGAAGTAATAATCTGTTTTTGGAGTTTCTGAACTGGCACGTAAAGCTACAAGGCCAGGATTCGAAATTGGTCCAGGGGGGAGACCTGCCCATTTGTAAGTATTATATGGATTATCAATTTTTGTATCTTCAATAAGGATTCGTTCCGGATGAGGACGTCCTTCAATTTCTGTGAGAATATATTCTACAGTTGCACAGGAATAAAGCCCGATATTACGATGCAGACGGTTTTTAAATACACTTGCAATCAAAGGAGCTTCAACTTCTACCCGGTATTCTCGTTCTACAATCGAAGCAAGAATTACAGTCTGGTAAAGGTCTGCATCATTTAATTGAGCAAGACTTGGAATCTCTTTAATTTTTACAAAAAAGTTATCAATCATTATTTTTGCAACAGCTTCAGCAGACATTCCTGCTGTTAAAAAATAAGTATCAGGAAAAAGAAAACCTTCACAAGTCAGACCTTTTATTCTGCTAGAAGCAGTAAAACTTTCATTTTTGCATACATCTATAAAATCTGCTGCAGAACAGATACGGTTTTCTTCAAGTTCTGCGGCTATCTTTGAAATTGTAAGCCCTTCAGGAATTGATACCTTAATATATTCCTGCTGACCGGAAGATAATAAAGTCTGAATCTGTGCAATATTCATTGAAGGCTTTACATAATAAATACCGCTTCTTAATACAAAATTATCGTTATAACCTTCTTCAAAAAGGTATTTTTTTATTACCGGATATCGTGCAATATAATAAAAAAGCTTTTCGTTTCTGATTAACCCCTTACTGTAAAGAAGTGATGCTGCTCCAGAAACAGACATTCCGCTTGGTATTTCAATTCGAACTGATTCTGTAACATCATTTTCTGAAACAGGTGAAAGGAGAAATTTTAAATATACAAAGCCACCGTAAATAATACCGGCCAGCAGAAGTAACACTACAGGTATAATAATTAATTTTTTTTTCATGAATAGAATCTTTTAACCTCTTCAAGAGACATACAGTTGTAAATGGAATCTTCGAGTGTTTTATAGAATAACTCCAAACCTTCCGGAAGCTCTTCCTGTTTTGTTCTCAAGAATTTTGCAAGCACAAAAACTTCTTTTTTTGTAAAAGAATAATCCAGAATATCTATATCTTCGTTATCTACAATCATAAAACTATCTCTTGGGATTCCTTTGCAAGATAAATTTCAACATCCGAATGATTTATATATTGAGCATACCATCTGGCTGCTTCAAGAATTGAATTAAGCTTCTTGTCATCATAAGCAGGTTCATGATGAAAGAGATAAACCTTCTTAATATTCCAGTAAACAGCAAAATCAATTGCATAACAGAAGGAAGAATGCCCCCAGTTCTCCTTGCGGTAAACTTCTTCTACAGTATATTGAGAATCAATAACAATTACATCTGCATTTCTAAAAACACTTTCACCAGCATTTGTATTCTGATAATCAACAGTTTTTAATTCAACATCAGTTGCGTATACGAACTTCTTACCTTCGTTTTCAAAAGAAAATGAATATGAATCTCCCGGATGCCTCATTTTTTGAGAATTGATTTTTATTCCGTCAATCTCAAGAGTTTCATCTTCATAAATACGATTAAATCTGATATTTGGTACAAGAGTCTTTCCTACTGAAGGAGGACTGTAAGGTTCTTTTACCTGATTTCTGAAATATTTTTCTGCATCATCATAATGAGAATAAACTTCAAACTGACAGTTAGGATTATAAGCATGATCAAAAAATGGAAACCCCTGAATATGATCCCAGTGAAAATGAGAAAAGAAAACATGATATTTATCAGGACACTTTCGGGCTTTGCCTAGCGGACGAAGGCCTGTTCCGCCATCAAGAATGAAATGTGTATTGTTATTAACAATTTCTACGCAGGCAGTGTTTCCGCCGGCTGTACCAAAAATCCAGGAAGGAAGTGAAGAAACAAATTTCGCTCTGGTTTCCGCATCTACAAGATCTTCTGGCTTTGCACGCTGAATTGCGGCCATGATCTTTGACTGAATCTGTTGCGGTGATAATGGAGTTGGAACTGATCCTCTTACTCCCCAGAAATGGATATTCACATTTCCCCCTCATTTATTTTTAAAATGAAATATCTTTATAAGTTTACTCTAAAATATGATTTTTTGTCAAAGATTATAGGGGGAATTTAAAAAAATAATTGGTTTCGATAGGCCTGCCTTCGCAGGCACTCAACCATCGGTGGTTGAGTAGGCCGAAGGCCGTATCGAAACCAAAAAAAAAGTCCTCCACTTGGAGAACTCAATAACAAACTGGGGAGTAGAGGACTCGAACCTCTGGAGACGTTAGTCGAGGGATTTACAGTCCCTTGCAATTGCCGCTATGCGAACTCCCCTTTATAAGCTGCTTGTAGGATTTGGACCCACGACCCCGAGATTACAAATCACGTGCTCTACCAGCTGAGCTAAAGCAGCATTTATGTTGGCTCGACTTATTGTGTCGAACGTGAGTCTCATAATATAGATTTATGATATTTTAGTCAATATCATTCCTTACTATTTTTTAAAATTTCTTTAAAAAACGGAAGATATTTTTTTTGAATTACATTCTTCCAAAGATATTCATGGTGTACACTGTATGCACCACTCTTAATCATACGTGAAATCTGACTTGGTCTGAGCATCTTCAGCATAATTATTTCTGTAAGCTTTGTGATAAGCACCCCTGGTGTATTACAGCTGTAAAGGAAGCCGGTACGGCCATCCTGTATTTTATTGAGTCCACCAGTTCTGTGAGCCACAGGAACAGTACCGTAAACCTGAGCAATAAAATCCTCTAGTCCGCAAGGTTCAAAATAACTTGGAAGAACCACAAAATCACTTACAGCTGTAGCAAGACGGACAACAGTCTGATTATATCCGTTCATAAAAGTTACTTTTCCAGGATATTTTTCACAAAGACGAACAATATCTATTTCAAGACGAGGCTCTCCCTGTCCTGCAAAAATAAATCGTACATCCGGGAAATTTTCAAGAATTGCCGGAACTGCTGCTGTAAGAACTGCAATCCCCTTCTGTGATGTTATACGGCCATGATAAGAAAAGAAAATTTCTTTTGTATACTCTGTAGAACAATCGAGTTTTCCGTATTTTTTTATTCCCGAAGACTTAAAATTGTCTGTATTTACAATGTTCTGGATAAAGAATTTACGACATTTGAGCTTTCCGTCCAGATCATTTTTTTCCGGATCAAATTCGAAAGGAAGTTTTGAAGCATCTTTTGACGCAGGATTATATCTGTCAAAATCAAAACCATTAATTATTCCTTTAATTTCGATATGGCGGGCTGCAAAAATTGGGGCAAGACCTTCCGTTGCTTCTCCATTGGAAGGATCTGTAAGTTCTTTTGCATAATCTTCAGAAACTGTAGTAAGGTATGCACCACAGTTTGCAGCTACAAGGAAAGGTTCAACGGCTCTTCCGTTTAAAGATTTTTCAAGAAGTGAAGTTGCAAGCCCTGTATACCAGGCAGCTTCTCCTATACTTGTAAAAGAATGATGATAGAATGGACCTGCGTTATGAATTGTTACTACACAATTTGTTTTTTTGAAGGCTTTTGAGTTTTCAATAAAGGCAGGAAGCATAGCGGTTGATGCATCCTGGCAGTGAAGAATTTCTGGGATTTCTGAACGTGGAATTAATGAGCCATAAGCGCTTACTGCTTTTTGAAAAAGCACATCGAGGAAAAGTCCGTCGGCGTGGCCGGCCCCCTTTTTGTGAGCCGGATTTTGTTTTTCTTCATTTTCTGTATAGGTATAAACTGCTTCTTTTTCTGCAAAAAGGCGGTGTTTAACAAGAACTACATCAAAATTTGAAGTGCTTTTTGCTGTTGTAAAAGTTACCTTTTCTTTTCTGCCGCAAAGTTCAACTTCTGCGGGTGTTTCGATATCATTAAACTCAAAAAGAGAATCAAGGCAGGTACACTTGTAAACCGGAATAAAAAGAGTTGTTTTGTGCTTTAACTCAGAAAATTCTTTGCATAAAGAAAAAGCTACGTTTTTTACTCCGCCGGCCTCTGCAATTCCGGCACATTCCATACTGACTACCCAAATCTTCATAACTCTATTATCCCCCTAAAAATACAGGTTGTCTATAATTTTCAGTAAAATACGTCTGGTCAAGGCACGCTTCGTTCAAGGCCTTGACTCAGCCGTTTTTTGGGTTGGAATCAATTTTCAACCCAAAATCAGGACGAAGCTTTTCTGCTCCATTAAGATAAACATTATGCTTTTCTAAAAGCTTTCCGTCTGGTGCATCAACATAAGAAGTAAGCAGTGCACGAATGACAAAAGGCATTCCACCAGCAATTTCAGCTTCCTGACTGCAGAAAAGAGCAACCTGACTTACATCGAGTCCTGGATTTCCCTTGCGAAGTGCTGTAGCAGGATTTAATACAGTAATATCTTTTGTAATTGTAAACTGAAGAGAAACAATATCATCAGCCTTAATTGAATTACGACTAAAGAGTTCGCGGCACATAAGACATACATTTTCAGTAATACTTTCTGCTGTATTTTCTACACATACAGCACCTCTAAATGCTGCAAGTCTTTTTTCCATTTACAATACCTCCGGAAGTGCAGCAGGCGCATTAAGTGCATCCGGCTGCATATTAGAAATCTTTTTATACATATTATAATCAGGGAGCTTTGAGTTCAGAACTGAAAATACAATAACATCAAGCTCCGGAAAATCTTTATAAATCTGAATGCCCCTGAGAATTTCTTCACGTTTAAGGGATTCTACACGAAAGCCGGGATTTCCTTCTGAGAGTCCAAGAATATAGGATGCTGCATGCTGAGCAAGGGAGCCGGCTGCTCCTTCAAAATAAGATTCCAGATCAGAATCATCTGTAATCTTATTAAGCTCCATCAATTCAACAAGAGCTTCTGGTGAAAGCGTAAGTGATATTTCAAATGTAAAACTGTAATCGAACAGTCCCTGTGCATTATAAATTGAAGCATAAGCTTCGCCAGAAGGAAGAGTACCATTTATCGTTTTCTGAGTCATAAATGGTTTTATATGAAAGGTTTTAAGAGTTGCATTTGTAGGAAGAAGAAACTGCCAGTGCCAGGAAAACTCTCCATTAAGTACAGGCTTTTCATCAACTCCGTTTGTTTTTGAAACTACTATACCAATTGTATCAGGCTTAACCTTAAATTGAGTCCAGCCAGTATAAAAAACAAGACCTGTGAAAACTGCAAGAATAACAACACATGCTAGAAATTTCTTCATATTCTGATTAGTATATCAGCATAGGGCAGCAACCTTCAAGTATAAGTTGCTCCCCATTTATTTACATGAACAATAAATCAAGATTTAAATATTCAAAAAAAATGCTCTCAAACACCCTCACCTATAAGTTTTCCATGACTTTAAATCTTGTAATTACAATTTTTTGTGTACTTCTTATAACTCTTTATATTATTGGAAATTATCAGAATTTTCAGGATGAAAATCAAAAATGGCTGCTTTCGATTCTTTCTTATGCTGCAATTTTTAATACCCTTTTTTCTATTTTGCTTACAGCTGAAACTGCCATAAAACTTTTTACAGAAAAACATAAAATCAAAAACTTTATAAATATGATTATGCTTATTGCTTCTGCAATTTTCTGTTTTTTCTGTACCGGTACTTCAAATATAATAGGATATATAAGCGGAGGGTTAAAATGATTACTAAAAAAATAAAACTTGATTCTACCCTCATCGAATTTGGAAAAGTATTTCTTCAAGCCGGTTATAAAGCTTATCTGGTAGGCGGTGCTGTACGTGATATGCTTATGAAAGTTCCTGCCCATGACTGGGACGTTGCTACAAATGCTACCCCCCAGGATGTAATAAAACTTTTTAAATTCGTTGTTCCAACCGGAATTGAACATGGAACAGTAACTGTTCATTATAAGGGAAATGAAATTGAAGTTACTACCTTCAGAACAGAAGCAGGATATTCAGACGGCCGTCATCCTGATTCAATAAATTATGCCGCTACAATCGAAGAAGATCTTGCCCGACGTGATTTTACAATGAATGCCATTGCAGCCTCGCTTGAAGATGGAATAATTACAGATCCTTATGGCGGTCAGGATGATATAAAAAATAAACTGATTCGTACAGTCGGAGCAGCTCACGAACGCTTTATGGAAGATGGACTCAGACCTGTCCGAGCACTTCGCTTTGCTTCAAAGCTTGGTTTTAGTATAGAAAAGAATACATATTCAGAAATCTTCAAAAAAGAAATACAGGCAAAAGCTGCTTCAATTTCAATCGAACGCTTTCGGGATGAGTTTGAAAAAATAATGTCATCTCCAAAACCTTCTGTTGGATTAAAACTTCTGGAAGAAAGCGGACTGCTTGATATTTTTATTCCGGAATTCAAAATATGCCGTGGCTGTATACAAAGCGATTACAGAGCCTTCCATAAGTTTGATGTACTTGACCATCTTTTTTATGCCTGCGACGGTGCCCCGGCAGACAAACTGAACGTTCGCCTTGCTGCTCTTTTTCATGATATTGGAAAACCAGCTGCAAAAAAAATATTGCACGAAACTGTACTGGATGGAGAAAAAAACGACGGCAGTAAAAAAGAAATTGAAACGATTACTTTTTACAACCATGAAGCCTTTGGCGAAAAAATTACACAAAAGCTTATGACCAGACTTAAGTTTTCAAACGATATGATTTCAAATGTGTGTCATCTTGTAAAAGAGCATATGTTCCATTATGAATCAAACTGGAGCGAAGCCGCAGTCCGTCGTTTTATCATTCGGGTCAAGCCTGAATACATGGAAGATTTATATGACCTTAGGCTTGCAGATATGTATGGAATGTACAACGAAAAGGTAGATGTACGATACAGCGAAAGTGTAAAACTTCTTCTGGAGCTTAAAGCTCGTGTAGAAAAAGAGCTTTCAAAAAAGACAGCACTCTCTCTTAAATCCCTTGCAGTAAATGGCCGCGACCTTATGCAGCTTGGAATTCCTGCAGGAAAGGAACTGGGCCGAATTCTGAACGAGCTACTTGAATGTGTAATCGAAGATCCTGCCATGAACAATAAAGAAATGCTTATAGAAACTGCAAAAAAAATCTTTTATAATAAATAAGTATGCAGACAAACAGTATTCAGGAAAATGCTAATTCTTTTTTAAGCTCGCTTAATCCCGAACAACTCGAAGCCGTAACAACAACAGAAGGTTACGTTCGTGTAATTGCCGGAGCAGGCTCAGGAAAAACCCGTGCACTCACCTACCGTTTTGCCTACCTTGTAAATCAGATTGGAATACTGCCGTCTCACATTCTGTGCGTAACCTTCACAAACAAAGCAGCCGCCGAGATGCGTCGCAGAATCCGCGAACTCACCGGAGACAACGACACAGGCTACATCTCAACCTTTCACGGTTTTTGTGTAAGCGTTCTGCAGGAAGATTCAAATGCAGTAAGTTATCCAAAGAGTTTTTTGGTTCTTGATAATTCAGACATCAACGCAATGCTGCAGATTATTTATGAAGAGCGCGGCCTCACTCTGCGCCAGATGACTTTTTCACACGCCCGCGACATGATAGAAATCCGAAAAATTTTTAAGGAACCACATTACTACGAAGATCTCATTACAATGCCGCTCGAGCAGATACATCAAAAATATCTTGCAGCAACAAAGGCTGACGACATAATTTTTTACGGCTATCTTTACCAGGAAAAAAAATGCTTTGGACTGGACTACAATGATTTATTGAAATTTGTTTTATACATTTTCCAGACTAACGACGAAATCCGAAAGAAATGGCAGGAACGACTCGAATACATAATGATAGATGAGTTTCAGGATATCGATCTGATTCAGTACGAAGTTATGAAGGCTCTATGCCCTTACCACAATAATCTTTTTGTTGTGGGCGATCCGGATCAGACAATTTATACCTGGCGAGGTGCTGATATCCGCTATCTTCTTGAGTTCGATAAAAACTTCCCTGCTGTACGCACAATAATGATGAACCGGAATTACCGAAGTACAAAGCCGATTCTCGATGCCGCTAACAGTTTGATTTCAAAAAATAAAGGTAGAATCAAAAAAGATTTAGTTCTTGGAAATAAAGGAGGGGAAAGACTTCCCCTCGCTCGCACTTCGTTGCTCGCTACCCCTTCTCCTAGGGGCACAGCCCCTAAGACCCCGGGTAATTCCCCGCGAGTTTGCGAAGCAAACTCGATAGTGAGCGATAGCGAACGAACAACGCCCCCGCTGCCACTTTATTATCATGCCTCCTCTGCAGAAGATGAGGCCGAATACATCTTAAAAAAAGTTCGAGAGTTGTCTGAATCAGGCTTCGCTCTCAGCGACATAGCAATACTTTACCGTGCCCATTACATCAGCCGCCCGTTAGAAGAAGTTTTCCAACGTGAAAAATTACCTTACACACTCAACTCTGGAGTACCTTTTTTTGACCGCGCAGAAATCAAAGACGCACTTTCCTATCTTCGCATGATAGCCTACAAAGATGACATTTCTTTTTTACGAACTGTAAATCAGCCGAAAAGAAATGTCGGTGAACGTCGTATAAAGGCTCTTAAAGAGTATGTTGAGACTAACGGCGGCACGCTTTACGAGGCTCTCAAACTTATGGTGGGTGATTCTCTTTTTGCAAACACAACCGCACAAAAATATATTGACCTTATAGAAAGCTTTTCTGTTACCTATCCTGGCCGACAGATTTCAGAAGTTTTCAGTCACATCATAAACGAAAGCGGTTACGAGCTGGCGCTTAGAACTGAGGGAAGTCAGGAAAGACTCGACAATCTTGCAGAACTCAAGCAGTCAATTTATGAATATGAAACTTCCTGCGGTGAAGAATGTACGCTTGAAAATTATCTGGCACATGCAGCCCTTTACACAAATGCAGATATTGAAAACTCAAAAAATGCTATCCGCCTTATGACTGTTCACACTGCAAAAGGTCTTGAGTTCCCGGTTGTCTTTATTGCAGGCTTAAACGAAAACACTTTCCCAAGCAAAAAAACAGATACCCTTGAAGCAATGGAAGAAGAGCGCCGCCTTGCCTTTGTTGCTGTTACACGAGCACAAAAGCTTTTGTACCTTACAGAAGCAGAAGGCTTTTCTCAGGTAACAGGCGGCCGCTACCCTTCACGTTTTATTTTTGATATAGACAGACCTCTTCTTAATTATGAAGTTGAACTTTCTCCTCAGCTCCTTGCCAAAACAAGGCTTTACGTTCAGGAAAGCGAAACAAAACTGCAAAAAAAATCCGAACTCGCAGGTCTCGAAAAAGGAGATACCGTTGAGCACGGAATTCTTGGCCGTGGTATCATCTTGGAAATTGATGAGTTAGACGGCACTTACACAATTCAATTTGAAAAAACAGCAACGCCAAGAAAGATGTCTTTCAAGGCGCCGCTTAAAAAAGCCTAAGCATAGTATTGTGCCTGGGCGTTCCAGAGCTCGCTGTAAAGTCCCTTGTTCGACATAAGCTTGTCGTGGCTTCCCTGCTCTACAATTTTTCCTTCATCAAACACAATTATGTTGTCACAGAAACGGCAGCTGGACATTCTGTGACTTATGTAAATCGAAGTCTTGTCCTTAACCATATTGTCAAAGTTCTGATAGATTTCAAATTCTGCTACCGGGTCCAGAGCCGAAGTCGGTTCATCGAGAATTACAAAAGGAGCATCCTTATAAAGAGCTCTGGCAATTGCAAGCTTCTGTGCCTCACCACCGGAAATCTCAACACCGTTTTCATCACTGTACTGGTAAAGATTTGTATCCAGACCTTTTTCAAGACGATTGAGACGGTCTGTGAATCCGGCTTTATCAATACATTCAAGAACACGCTTTTTATCATACTCAGCACCAGCCGCAACATTTTCACCAAGCGGGAATGAGAAGAGATTAAAGTCCTGGAATACAATAGCAAAGAGCTTTGCATAATCCTTGTAATCGTAATAACGGATATCAACTCCATTCAAAAGAATCTGGCCTTCTGTAGGTTCATAAAGACGGCAGAGCAGTTTTATAAAGGTTGTTTTACCCGCACCATTTTTTCCGACTACTGCATTCTTTGTTCCCAGTGTAATTTTCTGATTTACATGACGCAAAGCCCAGGTCTCTGAATTGGCATACTTAAAGGAAACATCACGGAACTCAATTTCAAAAACATTGTCGTCGCGTTTTTCTGTTGGAATTGTCCCTTCATAACGCTTGTTTTCAATCTGCATGTAATCATAGAAGAAGGAAAGATATTTACTCTCAACATTCAGCTGAACAAAGGTATCAGAAATTCCTGTTATAGACTCCACGAGAATTTTATAGGCTGTAACGTATTTCAAAGAGCTTCCCACACTAATCAGATTGCATACAGCCTTTAAGCCGACATAAGCATAACAGGTAAGCTGAAGTACAAATTCTGTCAAAACCGGAATCAGGGTAATTTTAAGATTGTCATTCAGATAAGAGGTAAACTCCTCTTCCAGGGTATCGTTTGTCTGCTGAACGCGGGAAAGAACAACTTTCTGCATTTTGTAAAGGCGGATATATTTTCCGATTGAGTAATCAAATACCAGATTAAACCAGTAAGAAAAATATCGGTTATATGAAACGTTGCGTTCAAAGAACTTCATCTGAAGTGCAGCTGACTTTTTATTTACAAAGAAAGAAATCACAAGATGAAGAATCATAACAGCAGCCATAATAAAGAGGCTGTACCATTTGTTCAGAACAAGGGCAATTCCTTCGCCAGTTACATTTTGATTTGGAATAAAAAGATAAACAAGAATTCCAACCGAATAAACAATTCTTATGATTTTTTCAAGAAGGCTTGCAAGGTTATCGCAGAACTGTCTCATACCGCCGGAAGAATTTGTTCCGTCCTTTGCCTTTTTGATCATGTCGAGGGTTTCGTGTTTTTCGAGTACGTCATAATCAATGTCAAAGGTTTTGTCACAAATCATCTGACTGATTTTATGAGAAAGCTCAAACTTCTTTACCCAGTTAGCCGCTTCAAGTGCCCAGCGGATAAGAACAAGAGAACTTCCAATTGCAATCATAATAAGAGCATTTTTCATGATTACTTCAAAGCTTTCACGTGCAACAAGCTGATCAAGAATTATGCTCGAAAAGATAATTCCGACAAATGGGAACGAAGCAGCAAGTACACGGATAATTATAAGCAGTGTAAGATAGCCCGGAACCAGTTTATGTACTAATGAGAGCACCTTTTTTACAGTGCCTTTTTCTTTATTATTTTTCATTTGCGTTCTCCTGATAATAGTGACTCTGAATGTCGAAAATCTCGCGGTACTTCCCGCCTTTCTTAATCAACTCATCATGACTTCCTGTTTCTACAATCTGACCATCGTCGAGGAACATAATCTTGTCACAGAACTTTGTACTTGCAAGACGGTGCGAAATGAACACTGAAGTTTTGTCAGATGCCATGCTGTTGTATTCTTCGTAAATCTTACTCTCGGCAATCGGATCGAGAGCCGAAGTCGGTTCATCAAGAATCAGGAAAGAGCCATCTTTATACATTGCCTTTGCAAGCAGAAGCTTTTGAGTTTCACCACCAGAAAGAAGAATTCCATCTTCTTCAAGAGTCTGGGTAATATAAGATTTTTCTTTTTTCGGAAGTGTCTGGATTTTTTCATAAATACCGGCAGACTTAAGGCACTTGTCAAGCCGCGCTTTATCAATCTGATTCAAATCGCAGCCGCAGACATTTTCTGCAATCGAAAAAGAAATTGGAGTTGTATCCTGGAACAATACGCTGATTTTATCCTGATATTTATCAATACCAATTTCATCTATCGATTTTCCATCAACAAGAATTTGACCTTCTGTCGGAGGGTAAAGACCGCACAAAAGCTTTACGATTGTTGTTTTACCAGCCCCATTGTTTCCAACAAGGGCAATTTTTTCTCCCGCCTTTATTTTGAAATTGAGATTTTTCAAAACAGGCTTGTCACTGCCTTCATAGGTAAAGCCGACATTACGGAATTCAATTTCCGGCGCTTCATCGTTATCTATTGATCCGGTGGTTGAGCCTGTCGAAACTACCGCAGACTCTTCATTCTTATGTTCAAAGAAATCCTTCTGAGCCATAAACTCATTGTACATATTAAAGTTGTGGCTCGATTCCTTAAGGTAAGCCATGTTTTCAGAAACACTGTAAATCCATTCACAGAAGCCTGAAACAATTCCAATGTAAAGTGTAAACTCCGCAATCGAAATCTGACCGGCAAGCACCTGACGAATCAAAAGTGAATAGGCAATAATATCGCGCAGAGAATTAAAGAAGGTATCAGAAACTGTTGGCCAGTACCACTTAAGCTGATACTTCCAGCGGAAGCATTTGCTTGCCTTAATCAGAGAATCAAACTTGGAATGAAACCAGTTCTTCATCTGATAGATTCTGATATCTTTACCAGCACTTACACTGAGACTGTTTGTTTCCAGATAATTTATTTTGCGGTATACCTCGGTAAAATCTTCGCGGTGATCATCACCAAATTTAATGGCATGATTTCTTAAAAGAATATCTCCGGCAAACATAAAAACCATAACCAGAAGAATCTTCCAGTCCAGCATAAAAATTGCAGTACCGTATACACCAATTCCAAAAAGAATGATTATCATCTCAAGACCAAGACGGGAAAGATTCTGAGCACCTTCCCAATCCGAGTTTACAGCATTTACAGCCTTACCCATCAGCTTCTGTTTCGGCTGAGGCTCAATATTCAGATAATCAGTAAGAATTGTCTTTTTGAAAAAGTTCATCATAAACCAGCCGATTCTGGTGTAAGTATGCTTAGCCATCATTTTTGCATTACAAAAGCCTTTAAGAGCAGTAAGCACACAATAGGAAGTAACTGCAGCAGCACTGTAAATCAGAAAGGTTTTAATACTGCCGCTTGAAATACCAGCTATAGCCAGAGACGGAGTAAGTGTGGTTAGAAATGGCATGGCAACAGAAACCGCAATATATAAGGCAACAAGCCATGGCGCCGAGCGGTATCTTTTGAACATAGCCGAATAAACGATGCAGATGTTTTTGATAACACCATTCTGCTTTTTCTTTTTCATAAACGACTCCTTAATTTTTTAAGATACCCTGACTATATATTTAATTTTTTATTGTTTTAGTAGAAAGTTCACGAAATGCAAGAATTGGTGCATGAAATGTTAAAGAGGCAGCATAACCTCGGTCGCGAAAATCCCAGGCTCATTTTTTCGGTTCACGTAGCCGTCATACTTTTCTGCCAGCTTATCAATTCGGCGGAGGCCAAAGCCGTGTTCACCAAGCTTTGAAGTAACAAGTTCTGAAAGTCGTTTGCGGTGTTTTTCACAGGTTGAATTGGTTACCGAAATATAAAGCTGACTCTTAAAAAGACCTATGTAAACGCGGATAAATTTTGGAGCCGTTCCCGCAGCAATTTTTTCGCAGGCTTCAATTGCATTATCCATAAGATTTCCCACAATGGCGCATAAATGAACATCTGAAATCTTCAAGTCGGCCGGCACCTTTGCAGTACAATTCACTTCAATATTATTTTTTCTGGCAATGCTTACCTTAGAACTTAAAATTGCATCAAGTCCAACATTACCCGTTCTTATTGCAATATCAATTGAATCCAGATCTTTTTCGAGGTTGTCTAAATATTCCGACAACTCTTCTTTTTTCCCCATCTCAAGCATCGCCTTAATAGACTGCATATGATTATGATAATCGTGGCGCCAGGCTCTCATTGTCTGATAGATATTCTGAACCTCATCGCGCTGTTTTTTAAGAACCGAATCCTGAAAATCTGACAAACGTCTGTCATATTTATTTTTGAGAATTAAAACTGTTAGAATTACAGAAACGACAGCGGCACAAAAAGCCACAAGAATTAACATTATTAAATTATTCACAGATAATATTATACACTAGAAAATTAAAGAAATCATCAAAAAAGATGTCAGGTTCGAAGCCGAATATAACACAAGATATTTTCATTGTCCGGCTTGAACGGATAATCTCTACTACATTTTAAAATAATTAATAAAAGCCTCGTTCAGTTCTTTATAAATACCACGGGCAACCGGAAGAGTTTCTCCGTCATCCAGCTGACAGTCTGTTCTTGTAATCCGCGCCACATGTTTCAGATTCACCATCAGTCCGCGCCTGAGACAAAAAAAGTTCCGTCCCTCAAAGTCAGCTGTCGTATCACTAAAACTTGCCTTCCATTCCCGTTCAAAATCTTTTCCCTTCAAATGTACATAGTGGCCGTTTGCTTCAATATAAATAATGTTATCAAAAGAGATTTTTTCCAGATCAGCACCCTGCCCCAGAAGGAAAAAATCTTCCGCCTTCTTCTGCCGTTCTGCCCAGGCACTGTCCAGAAGTCCCTTCAAAACCTCTTCCTTTACCGGCTTTAAAATATAACGCACAGCCCCAACCTCATAACCTTCAATCGCATAGTCAGGAACCCCAGTAATAAAAATGATTACAGCATCATAGCCGCGCCGGCGTAAAGTCTTTGCCAGCTCCATTCCGTTCATATTTTTCATCTGAATATCAAAAATAAGGACATCGTATGGAGCTTTGTCTTCACTCTCAAAAAGAAACTGCTCGGCAGAAATGTAGGCATCCAATTCAAGCGAGCAGCCACGACCGGCCGCCCACTTATTAACAAGAGAACTTTCAAAATCAAGAATAACTTTTTCATCTTCGCAGATTGCAACGCGGAACATAATCTGATTATAAAAACTGAATGACAATCTTTCAACTTTTTTTATATACATTTTTACTTTCAAAAGCCCTTTATATTATGGTATAATATAAAGGTATTCTTTAATTAGAATTGAGGAGTTTATATTTGTATTATTCGAGCTTTGGTATACTGGCACTATTAATACTGCTTATTACAAATTATGACATTCTGAAAAAATCAAATAAAAATACCCTTTCATCGCCTGCAATTCTCTACAGGCAGTTCCTCTTCAGTGTAATGGCATATTATATCACTGATATTTTATGGGGCTTTCTCGCTTCCTTTAAAATAAAAACATTTGCATACATTGATACCCAGATTTATTTTGCAGTAATAGTTCTTTCGGTTTTCCTATGGGGCCGTTATGTAATTGCCTATCTTGAAGAGAAGAACCTTTTTACAAGAATTCCTTATTATACCAGCCTGACCATTTTTATTTTAGTTCTTGTTGTTTTAGTAATCAATTTATTTATTCCTATTGTTTTTTATTTTGATGAAGAGGGAAACTATCACACAAGCCCTGCCCGCTATATAAATCTGACCGTTCAGCTCCTGCTTTTCTTTATAATGACAGTTTACACAATTTATATTTCAACAAAGAGAGACAGGCCCGTAAAGTCCAGATACAGAACGATCGGGCTTTTTGGCCTCGCAATGACTATTTTTATTGCCCTGCAGGCCATGTATCCTTTTTTGCCTTTTTATGCAATGGGGTTCATGCTTGGAACTCTTCTGCATACCTTTGTTCTTGAGGATGAAAAGGAAGAACACCGCCGGCTGCTTGAAGAGCTGATTCAAAAAGGCAACCTGCAGGAAAAAGAGCTGGGAGCAGCCCGTCACATGGCTTACACAGACTCTCTTACCGGAATTAAAAATAAGGCTGCCTACATTGAAGATATCAGCATAATTGAACAGAAGATTAACGAAGGAAAGCTGGATAAGGTTGGAGTTGTCGTTTTTGATTTGAACAGCCTGAAAAAAATAAATGATACGAAAGGTCACGATGCAGGAGACGAATACATAAAAGCCGCCTGCCACATTATCTGCGAGCGTTTTAAGCACAGTCCTGTTTACCGCATTGGCGGCGACGAATTTGTTGCAATTCTTGAAGGTGAAGATTACGAAAACCGCAGGCAGCTGCTTGAAGAGTTTTCAAAAATGGTTGACGAAGAAAAAAAGCATGACGGAATTGTTATTGCCAGCGGCTCTTCTACCCTTCACCGGAACAAGGACAAAAGCTATATGCGCGTTTTTGAGCGTGCTGACAAACAGATGTATAAGTGTAAAAAGTTGCTTAAAGAAAAATAGATTGCTTCGATTTGCGGTGATTGAGTAGCCCGAAGGGCGTATCGAAATCACCATCAATCACCAGCCCATCAGGTGGTTTCGATACACTTCGCTTCGCGAAGCACTCAACCACCGAATATCTCCATCATTGTCCAGATTAGATCTCCCGCTAGATAAATCGAGCGAGCTTTTTTTAGGATGACGCTAAAAAATAGTCCCGATGGACTATTTTTTTTAACGCGTCTTCTATATGAGCCCTCGCATAAATGCTCAGAGCTTTTTTCAGGTAAATCCTAAACGACAGTCCCGATGGACTGTCGTTTTTAACGGATTTTCTATATGAGCATATTCATAACTGTTCTAACTTCATTCAGTGTCTGAATACCAATTTCGCGAGCCTTTGCTGCACCATCAAGCAATACTTTTCTGATATAAGCAGGATCTGCTTCGAGGCGGGCACGTTCCTGGCGCAATGGACGGAGTTTTTCGTTTAGAGCTTCAGTAAGAGTAGCCTTGAGCATTCCACCGCCGCCGTCACCAATGCGAGCGGCAATTGCAGAAGGCTCTTCACCAGTACAAAGGGAAATCAGCATAAGAAGGTTTGCAACCTCAGGGCGGTTTACAGGATCATAAGTGATGTTACGGTCCTGGTCTGTCTTTGCCTTTTTGATGAGTTTTGCAGTTTCATCTTCTGTAGCGCTCAGCATTACAGCATTTCCGCGGCTCTTGGACATCTTCTGTCCGCCATCCAGGCCTAAAATCATTGGAGTCTTAGAAAGCAAAGCCTGTGGCTCAGGGAAAACAGGTTCTTTTCCCATATCTGTACAGAACTTCTTGTTGAAGCGGCTTGCAATTGTACGGGTCATTTCAAGGTGTGGAAGCTGATCTTTTCCTACAGGAACAACGTTTCCCTTACAGAAAAGAATATCGCAGGCCTGATGAACAGGATATGTATACATTCCGGCATTTACATTTTTAAGACCGGCAGATTCAATTTCTTCTTTTACAGTAGGATTGCGGGAAAGCTCAGCGTTGCTTACAAGTGTAAGGAAAGGAATCATAAGCTGATTACACTCAGGCACATAGCTGTGAGGGTAAATAATAACATCCTGCTTTTCAGGATTGATTCCCGCAGCAAGATAGTCAATTACAAGCTGCTTTGTATTCTGGCTGATTTTGTCAAATGCATCGTGGTCTGTAAGAACCTGATAATCAGCAATAAGAATCATAGTTGGAACGCCCATATTTGCCAGGCGAACTCGATTCTGCAAAGAGCCAAAATAGTGTCCGATATGCAAAAGACCTGTAGGACGATCTCCGGTAAGAACACGGTATTTTTTAGGATTTTTAATCAAATCCTCTTCAATTTTCTTACTGCGCTCAATCGCAGCCTCGAAACTCTTATTTATGTCAATATACTGAATTTCTTCACTCATTTTGTTATCCTTATTCACAAATTATATTATGGTTATTATAAAGAGAAACAGGCATTATATCAATAAAGCTGTTCTATAAAAAAAGCTGTTAGCTGTTAGCTGTTAGCTGTTAGCTATTAGCTATTAGCTATTTTAGATTGCTTCGTCTTCGACTTGCAATGACAGGGCTTGCGCATTATAAACGCTTTTCCGTAATGTTGGCGCGAAGGAGCGGGGCGTGGTTCAAAAACACTCTTTTTGTGGCTGCTGCGAAGCGGCAGTGCAATAGTTTCTATACCACAAAAAGCGTGTAGCGCATTATTGCGCGGTTTTGAATCACGCAACCGTGACTGGGAGCCAAAAATTCGGATTTTTGTTTATAATGCGGAGGCCCTGCTCGCAATGACGATGGATTTTGACTTAACCTTATATTCTGATTATAATAAATTTGTGAATGTAATAGACGTTTTTCAGGACTGGTTAAACGATTACCTGAATTTTGAACATAATCCAAAAAAAGAAATTTTCTGGCTCGATACCATTGATTACTTATGTAAGCGCTTTGATAATCCGCAGGATTATGCCCCATGCATTCACGTTGCAGGCTCAAAAGGAAAAGGTTCTGTTTCCCGCATGATTTCCTGCATTCTCGAAGAAGCCGGTTACAAAGTCGGACTTTACACTTCCCCGCATATTACAGATTTCCGAGAAAGAATATGTACCCCAACAGGTTTCTTTTCAGAAGAGATTTACGCAAAAACAGTAAAGGAACTTATGCCGAATATTGATTCTATCATTCCTGAGAATCTTCCGGCAGAACGTCCGCTTACCTGGTTTGAACTTGTTACTCTTTATGCATTCCTTTGCTTCCGCAATGCAGAAGTTGACTGGTCTGTTTATGAAGTAGGACTTGGCGGCAGACTTGATGCAACCAATGTACTGCGACCAAAGCTCTGTTGTATTACTCCGATAGAGCTTGAACACACAGAATTTCTTGGCGACACCCTTGAAAAAATTGCTGCAGAAAAAGCCGGAATTATAAAAAACTGTACTCCGGTTATTTTTGCCCATCAGCAGACAGAATCAGTAAAAATCGTACTTCGTGAAAAAGCAATTACCCGTCATGCCCCATATTATTTTGTAGAAGACTATATCAATAATGCTTATTATCATTTTAACGGTCCTGACAAAAAGAAAATGACCGTTCATTTTGAAAGTGAACTTTTTAACCGCCCTATTGAAACTCAAATGCAGCTGCTAGGAAAGGCTCAGGCACAAAACGCCGCAATGGCTGCTGTGGCAATCAAAAAGCTTATGCCAAACCTCGATGAAGAAATTATTGAACGTGGGCTTGCAAAAGCAAAGTTACCCGGACGCTTTGAAATTATAGAAAATATAAATGGATATCCAGAAATTCCAGCTTTAATTCTTGACGGAGCCCATACATTAAACAGTATTCGTCTCACAATCGACACCCTTAACAAGCTTTATGGAGACAGTAAAGTTTCATTGCTTTTCGCCTGCGCTGCTGATAAAGATGTAAAAGACATCTCTATGCTCTTCCGCTACCGCTTTGAACATGTATACGTTACACGCCCGGGTGAAAAAAAGCAGTCAGACTTAAATGCCGAAATTGAAGCCTTTACCCACGCAGAAATTAAGTTTACTGCAGATGCAGACTATAAAATGATGATTAAAAAAGCCTTCGAAGAATCTGTTGCCAGCGGTAATGTACTGCTGGTTACCGGTTCCTTCTATCTGGTTTCTGAAGTTAAAGAATTCCTGAAGTCTTAATTTTTTACTTCCCGGCGAACACGTTTACTTAGCGCAGTTAATACCTCATACGAAATCGTATTGCCAAGTTTTGCTAAATCTTCCGCAGTATTCAAAGCTCCGCTTTCCTTCGGACCAAAAACTACAACTCTATCCCACACTTTTACATCAGGATTATCTTTTCCGATTTCTACCATGCACTGGTCCATGCAGATTCGACCGCGAACCGGGTAGTTTTTTCCATTAATTGTAACTTCAAGCCCTGGTGAAAAACGACGTAATAATCCATCTGCATAACCAATAGGCAAAACTGCAATATCTGTATCATGGTCAGCCACCCAGGTACGTCCATAAGACACAGATTTACCGGCAGGAAAATGCCTTATTGCAACAACCTTTGTTTCAAGGGCAAGAACCGGTTTAATATCAAAATGACGGCCAGTTTTTTCCAGATATTCTTTAGTAATTTCATCCGGATAATAACCATAGGTAATGATTCCTGGTCGCACCATATCAAACTGCATGTCTTCATCGTTCAAAAGTGCTGCACTAGCCCCGCAGGAACAGATTCCAGGTTCAATCCCCTTTTCTTTTACACATTCAACCGCAGTCTTAAATGATTCAAACTGTTCTTTTGTAAAATCGATATTCTCAGAAGAAAGACTGTCAGAAACTGCAAAATGAGTACACATACCGCCAAGTTTAAGCCCGCTTTTTTCAATCAGAACCGCCTGATCTCCTGCTTCTTCCGGATAACATCCGATTCGGCCCATTCCGGTATCAACTGCAAGATGAACTTTATAATCATAATAACCTTCACTTTTTGCAGTCTCAGCCACGAGCTTTATGTAATCTTCTCCAAATACAAGAGGTGTGATTTTATATTCAAAAATAGCCGGCATTTCGGACGGAGTACAAAGACTCAAAAGAAGAATTCCGCATTTTATTCCGCCATCTCTAAGTTCAATTCCTTCTTCTACAGTAGCAACTGCAACAAAAGCTGCTCCGACCTTTTCTGCAATCTGTGCGGTAATAACTGCATTATGACCATAACCGTCTGCCTTTACAGCAACGCAAAGTTTGACTTCTTTTTTAACATATTTTCTGATTTGATTTAGATTATATTCAAGATTATTTTTATAAATGACTGCTTTAGTACAGCGTTCCATAATCCCCACCATTTACCCTTATAACGTACAATTATACAATTTATAGTAAATTTTCGGCAATATGTTATTGTAAAAAAAGCCTATAAATAATATAATTAACTATTAAATCAAAATGACAGAGAGTGAATTATTTAAAATGAAAAGAATAAAAATCGTTTTTTTTAGCTTAATTTCAATTACTTTACTAACTTCATGTGCAACTACAACAGCTGAATCACAATCAAAAACAACATCAAATCATAAAACACCCTCCAGAGAAATAGAAACAAAAAAAGAAACTGCAGAAGACCTTTTCATCAAATCGCTGGAAGGTATAACAATTACAAATGTTTCTTCACCAAAAGAGATTACAAAAGGCAGAAGCTTTTCTAAACCATTCGTTTTTTCAGCAAAAAAAGCTGACGGATCAGCTGCCGAAGGTTTTGCTTTAACACTAGAATATCCTGTTTCAAAATCAATAGAAGGAATTAATTTTGAAAAAATAGATTTTGTAACTGATTCAGAAGGAAATATTTATTTTACTCCTGCACAAACTACTTTTGCAGCAAAAACAAAAGTAAATGTTTATCCAACTCCGATAAGTGACGATGCTTCCCTTCCAGAGAGACTTAAGCCATATACAGCATCTGCAGACTGGAAGGTAAAATCAGATATAGCTTCTAAGGGAGCAGTACTTTTTATCTGGGATTATAACGAAAAAGATCGTCCTGTAAATAATTCCTATAATATTCAGGCAGAATTCCGTTGTCGTGGAATTACAATGGTTGGAAACGGTCCTGTAAACGAAACATCTTACATTGGAAAACCTAATGCACTTTATAAAGATACTTATGATATTATTGGTGGTACTCAGTATGGATATTTGATTTATGGTACAATCAAATTTGAGCAGCCAGTAACAGAAAATGAAGATGAAAGCGGATATTACTGCCTTCTGAAAGCAGAAATTGAAGCCGTTAACATGAAAAACGGCAGTAAAATCTATACTTCGGTAATTACTTATGAATCAAAAGGCAAAAACTGGAACGAATGCGTTTCAAAAGGAAAAGATAAACTTTCACAGCTTGTTGTAGATGATTTAATTTACGGTTTATAACAGGTTAAGGATGGAAATATGATTTATACAGATACAAGAGACAGTAGCGTAAAAGCAGATTTTAAGACTGCCGTAATGGGCGGAATGAATCAGGCAACAGGTGGACTTTATATTCCAGTTGAGTTTCCAAAACTTGATTCAAGTTTACTTAATAAAGACCCGGCTCCTTCTTTCCGCGATGTAGCATTTAATATGGCTAAGCCTTATGTAGAAGGCGAAATTCCAGATAATGATCTGGCTGCAATCATTGCAGATGCCTATCCTTTCCAGCCAAAGGTTGTTCCCGCTGATGCTATTTCTTACATAATGGAACTTTTCCACGGTCCAACCTGTGCTTTCAAAGACTTTGGTGCCCGCTTTATGGCCCGCACAATGTCTTACTTCAACAGAAACGAAGACACTCCACTTCACATTTTAGTTGCAACTTCTGGTGATACTGGCTCTGCTGTAGGAAGCGCTTTCCACGGAGTTCCTGGCCTCGACGTTACAATTTTGTATCCTGATGGAAAAATATCTCCTCTCCAGGAAAAACAGCTTTCTACCTTCACAGGAAACGTTCGTGCCCTCAAGGTAAAAGGAACTTTTGATGACTGCCAGAAGCTGGTAAAAACAGCCTTTACAGATACAGAACTCCGCGGTAAACTCCGCCTTTCTTCTGCAAACTCTATCAACATTGCCCGTCTTTTGCCACAGAGCTTCTATTATATGTACTCTGCTCTTACTGTTCGCAACCGTAGTGCAATGGACAACAAGATTCAGGATCCTGCAATCATTATGGTTGTTCCAAGCGGAAACTTCGGTAATCTCACTTCAGGCTTGATTGCCCGCGAAATGGGAGCTCCAATTGCGGGTTTTGTTGCAGCAACTAACACAAACAAGACTATTCCAGACTGGATCGCAACCGGTGACTACAATGCCCGCCCTTCAGTTGAAACATACGCAAATGCTATGGACGTTGGTGCTCCAAGTAACTACGAACGCATTAAGGCTATGTACACTCTGGATCAGGTTCGTGAGCTTTTTGCTTCTTACTGGCTTGATAATGATGGAATTAAGGCTGCAATCAAGAGCTGCAACGACAAGACAGGCTATATTATTGATCCTCATGGAGCAATCGGCTGGCAGGCCTGGGATGATATCCGTAGCGGTGCTATGGAAGCTCTTATTGCAGGACAGAAAAATGACTGGAATAAGCCTGGTCTTACACCAAACCTTCCAAAATGGTCCGGCGAAGTTGCCGCAAAGAAGGCTGTTGGCGTAATCCTCGAAACAGCATCACCTGCTAAGTTTGGTCAGATTGTAACTGATGCAATCGGTAAGGAACCTCCTATGCCGGATCGCCTCGAAGCAGTTATGCGCCTTCCGGACAACGCTATTCCAATGGAAAATGATTACAATCAGTTTAAGGACTGGTTACTGGCTAATCTTTAGTAATAAACGTCATGCTGATCCTGAAACAAGTTCAGGATGACTGTTTCAGCATCTAAAAGAAACGGTGGTTGAGTGATGCGTAAGCATCGTATCGAAACCACCGTTTTTTTATTTTTTTAATATTTTCATAATAATTTTAATTATTATTATAAAAAGTAATACCATTAAAATAAATGGCAAAACTTGACCTATCATAAGTAAACTCCTAATTCTTATTTTTCAATCAACCCTTTTTCAACAAGTTTATCCAGAATAATTTCTTCAATTTCTTCCGGAGTTTTTTCGTTTACATCAATAATCAGGTCGCAGAAAGCATAGTCGTTGTTGTCGATGCCGTAAAATTCTTTGTAGCGGCGGGTGTCTTCGCTGTCGCGCATTGCGGTAAAGTCTTTGATTGCCTGAAGGTCGCCGCCTTCGCGGTTGTAAACACGGCGGGCACGGGTATCATCAGAGGCAAGAAGATAAACCTTGAGGTCAGCTTCTTTGAGCATCCAGATTGCAAGGCGGCTGCCGAGAACGCAAGGCTCAGCAAGGGCCAGCTCTACCTGATGCTTGTCTACGTATTTGTCGTAAGAGTCGTCGGTTTTTGCCGCTTCAATTACTTCCGGCAAAGTCATGCCTTTTTCAGCCGCCAGCTGACGGAAGGTATAATTTATAAGTGTAACTCCCAGAGTTTTTGCGAGCATACCGCTTACAGTTGTATTTCCGCAGCCAGATTTTCCGCTGATTGCGATTCTAAGATCTTTTTTTAGTTTCATATTTCCCCCAATACGGTGGTTTCGATACACTCGCTTCGCGAGCACTCAACCACCAACAGTTCACACCGGTGGTTGGAGTAGTACGGTGCTAAAGCACCTATCGTATCGAAACCACCTGTTTATCATTCCACGTTTTTGCTTTGTTCTCTAATATTTTCCAAACTATCCTTAGCCGTAATTACCATTGCGCCGACTTCGGCAAACTGATTTTTGCTTCCTATTGTGTTGATTTCGCGGTTCATTTCCTGGCAGATAAAGTCCAGCTTTTTGCCCGGTGTAGGGTTGTTTGCAAGCTCAGCTCGCATTGCCTCAATATGGCTCTTTAGGCGAACGATTTCCTCATTAATTGTGTATTTTACAAGCATTGCCGCAGTTTCTGTCATGATGCGGTTTTCATCTGCCTTGTCTTCCAGAAGCTCGCGGAACTTTGTTGTAATCTGTTCCTTGAACATTTCTTCCATTTTTGGCTGCCATTCTGTAAAAAAACGTGCACACTTTAAGAGCTTTTCTAGCTTTTCCTGCAAATCGCGCTTCATATTTTCGCCTTCTCGCTCGCGGTCTTCATTAAACTTTTCAAGTACAGAATCAAAAACAGGCTCAATCAAGGCCTTATACTTTTCCATATCATAAGAGTGGTTAGAAACGATTACTCCCGGCTGACTCAAAATAAAGTCCAGAGCAGACTTAGAATCAGTTCCAAAGCCGGAAGCCTTAATTACCTTTTTTACAGCCTCCGAGTATGCCTTTACAGCTCCCTCATCTACAGTAATATCAGGATTACTTTCCAGCTCCTTTACGCGGATATATACATCAACCTTACCGCGGAAAACCTTTTCTGTAATCTTACCGCGGAAATAGCTTTCCAGTGGATTTAGATATGGTGGAAGATTTACAGTTAAATCCAGAAAGCGGGAATTAACTGATTTTATTTCTACACTGATTACAGCACTTTCGTAATTTTTTTCTTCGTAGGCATATCCTGTCATTGATGTCATAATTTATTCCTTATTCTTCGTCATCCCGAACTTGTTTCGGGATCTATTGTTATAGATGCTGAAACAAGTTCAGCAAGACTATTTCAGCATCTATCTTAGAGCCCCTGAAACAAGTTCTGCATGACGTCTTTTATTTTAATATTTCCTTACCTAATTTCCAGTTGTCGCCGGCGCCCATTGTAATAAAAAGGTAGCCATCCGGATATTCTGGCTCGAGCGGATTTTCCAGTTCTGCTTTTGCAAAATCTGCAGCATCTAAAATCTCTTCGTAATAATGAACATTCTGCTGACCAGTAGCAAGAACTGCCTCGTAAAGAGTGCGGCCGGTAATCTCAAAATCAGCAGGATTTTCGCGGGCAGAACTGTAAATCTTATGTAAAATAACTTCATCAGCTGCAGTAAAACACTTTGCAAACTCTGGCAGCAAAGCCTGAGTTCTCGAATAAGTATGGCTCATAAAATCAACTATGATTTTGCGTCCCTTATAAAATTCGCGATAGCCTTCCAAAGTTGTCTTTACGGCAGTAGGATGGTGACCGTAATCATCAAGCACAATTACATCATCCCTATTTATATTTTTGAAGTGCCCTACTATCTCACTGCGGCGTTTTCCACCGCTAAAGTTCAAAAGCCCGCGGCGAATATTTTCGTAGTAGTCTAAAGGATTTTTTCCAAACTCTCTCAGCAGCTGACATACCAGAGCAACCGCCGCAGCCGCGTCCAGAACCTCGTGGCGGCCGGGCATTGCAAGTGCGAAATCACCTTTGCCCGCAAAAAGGCCAAGAGTAAAAGAATTGCGCTCGTTTTTAACTTTGCCGAAGGTGACAGTAAAATCGCCGGCCGCTTTTTCTCCATAAGGCATCGCAACAATATCCGGGCGAAGGCCACGCACCAGCCCAATTGTATCGCAGGCTCCTTTATCATCAGCGCAGTAAATAACCTCGCCACCCTGTGGCAGCTTGCAGATATAATCAATAAAAGCCTGGCGGATATCTTCATAGGTCGGGTAATAATCCTCATGGTCCGGTTCAACCGAAGTCAAAATAATTTTCTTGGGACAGAAGCTCATAAAGTGCCGCTGGTACTCACAGGTCTCAGCTACGAAGATGCTTCGGTGGTTGAGTGCCTGCGAAGCAGGTGTATCGAAACCACCTTTTTCGCCTTCCGCAGTGGTTTCGATACGTTCGCTACGCGAACACTCAACCACCGACTTTGACGTATAAGTACAAGTTCCGCCAAAAGAGTTTATCACACTGCCCGCCAGCACCTGGCTTGGCAAATCAATTTCTTTTAAGATTGTTCCGACAAGACCTGTTGTAGAAGTTTTACCGTGAACTCCGCAAACACCGCAGGAATAAGAACGCTCGCTGTATGCGCCAAGTGCCTGAGTATAAAGCAAACAAGGCAGACCGCGGCGCACAGCCTCAATCAAATCAGGATTTTTATCGAGCTTGTAGGCAGAAGAATAAATTACATACTGAACGTCATCTGTTATATTAGCAGCCCCAAAGGAAAAAGCCTTTAATCCAAGCCGCTCAAGTACTTCATCAGTATAAAAACGCTCGCTGACATCAGAACCAGTAATCACCGCACCCTTGTGAAAAAGAATCTCCACAAGAGCCGCCATTCCGGTTCCCTTAATTCCAACAAAATGTATATGAACGCCGCGAAAATCTTCGGGCAGAGAAAGGTTCAAACTATTATTTTGCATAAAAAATATTTTATCATAATCAATAGTTTAAGACAATGAAGATATTATTGAAGACACAAATACTTTCTTTCTGAAATATTATGTGTTTTAATTTTATTAAATTTATTTTATGGAGAGCAATATGAAAAAGATTCTTCTTTTACTCACAGTTTTAACTCTTACATTTACCTCTTTTGCACAGGATGCAAAAGCAACAGGATTAACAGACAAAGATATTCAGGCATTCTGCAAAAACTACGACAGTATTTATTTAGCTTGGAAGAGCCCCAATGGCTGAATTCCGAAATAAAGTTGCAGAAGCAGACCTGAATGTTGTAAAAAATCATATGACAGAACTTACTTCGGTATTCACAGAAGCTGCATCAGCCTTCAGCGACAGTGACAATCGAAGAAATTGAATAGGACCAAATAGAAGATCTCTTAAAATAAAAAAAGTTCCTGTACGCCAACGACGACAGGAACTAATAGATGTAAACAAAATACAGAGGGACTCTGTTATTAGCCTAAAATTGAAAATCCGTTAAAAAACGAGCCGACAGGGTCGTTTTAGGATTATCGAAAGAATGGCTCAGAGGCAAGCTGTGCTTGCCGACTGAATTATACCAGACTAAGGTAAATCTGGTCTGCAAGGCCAAAGCCTGCATTTTTTGTCATTGCAGTTGAGTATTCGTCATAAAGCATGTCTTCGTAAGTCTGACGTGCAAAGTCTGTATCTCCACTGCGATGAACTGTTTTTCTCATTTCTGAAAGCATCTGCTTTACAAAGTAATTTTCAAGCTCCATTGATTTCTGGTAGAGCTCTGAAGTTTTATCTATTGTTTTTGGCTGAACGTGAATATTTGCCTGATTTGCAGCGGCACCTGTTGGGCGGGCTGTTTTGTCTGCATCTGTTGTGAAAGTGCCTGCAAAGCCAGTTGTGTACTCACCATTTAGGCGGCCTTTTTCTGCAATCTGGTCTGAAGAAACTGTACCGCGGCCTTCGTTCTGAGACTGGAATCGTTCGAGAAGTTCTGCAAACTTTGCCTTATCTGCATTTGAACGTGCAGACTGCAAAGCTCCGTTTCCGCCGGTAATTGAACTGAATGTATTATTTGTGATATATCCGATATCCATTTGCTTTTACTCCCATTAAAGCAGGCGTTGCGGGCGGCGTTTGAGCCCGCAGAGGGGGTAGCGGAAAAGCCGAAGGCTTTGAAGCGAGGGGGAGTCTTCCCCCTCTTAGCTATTAGCTAAAAGCTAAAAGCTAAAAGCTAATAACTAACCGCTACCAATCCCCTTATCTCTTAAGATTCACCGCAGTACTCAGCATCGTGTCCGAAGTCTGAATAGCCTTCGAGTTAAACTCATAAGCGCGCTGAGCAACAATCATCTGAACCATTTCGTTCACAACCGAAACGTTAGACATTTCGAGGAACTTGTGGCGAACATCACCAAAGCCTTCGTAACCAGGACGGCCTGCAATTGCCTCACCGCTGGCAGCAGTAACCTTAAAAAGGTTGTCGCCGTCTGCCTGCAAGCCAACTTTGTTCGGGAAGCGGTAGAGCTCAAGCTGACCAACCTCAACAGGATCATTTTCGCCGTTGATTTTTACAGAAACAAGACCGGTCTGAGTAACGTTCAATGTTGAAACGTCATAACCTTCCGGCAGGATAATTTCAGGAATTACGCGAAGTCCGTTATTTGTAACTAACTGGCCTGCAGAATCAACCTTAAAAGAACCGTCGCGGGTGTAAGCATAACTTCCGTCGTATTTCTGAACGCGGAAGAAACCTTCACCAACGATAGCAAGGTCTGTATCAACACCAGTGTTCTGTAATGAGCCCTGGTTCATAATACGCTGTGTTGCTCCAACTTTTACACCGGTTCCCTGCTGAATGCCAACAGGAGTTACAGTATCTTCAGTTGCAGGAGTTCCAGCAAGCTTTACGTTCTGATAAACAAGGTCTTCAAACTCAACGCGCTGCTGTTTGTAGCCGGTTGTATTTACGTTTGAAAGGTTGTTTGAAATTGCATCTATATTTGACTGCTGACCGTTCATTCCGGTAGCTGCTGTCCAAAGTGATCTTACCATTTATAAGCTCCTTTTATTAGCCTAACTGAGCAACTTTCTGCCAGAGGGTACTCATCATTGAATCTTCAGACTGAATTGTTTTCTGATTTGCTTCATAAGCACGGTTTACTTCAATCATCTGAACCATTTCGTTTACAACATTCACGTTGCTTGTTTCTGTATAGCCCTGAAGAAAGCGTGGACGCTCGTTACCTTCTGCAATGTGAGCCGGACCTGCAATATCATTTGTTGCATAAAGGCTCTCTCCCATCTTTTTGAGGTAACGCTCGTTATCAAAGCGAACAACCTTAAAGCGGTCAATTTCTTCACCATTGTCTTCACGAGCAATGATTCCATCTTCATTTACCATGAATTTGTCATCATCAACATAAATTGGACCTTTTTCACCAAGAACAGGATATCCGTCTTTAGTTTCAAGAATTCCTTCTTTTCCAATGAAGAAATCTCCGTTGCGGGTATAGCGCTCGCCAAGAGGAGTGTCTATTACATAAAAGCCCTTACCGCTAAGAGCTGTGTCTGTCTTTGTATTTGTGATTTTGAAAGAGCCCTGGCTAAAATCAATGTAGTTCTCGTTAGTTTCAACGCCAAGGCCAAGCTTACCGATTACAGGTGCTGCATCTGCAGAACCTTCGGTTGTGTGATAAACGCCGTCAAGATTTGTACGGCGAAGCAGCAGTTCAGGGAAAGACTTGCTTGAAACAACATCACGTTTATAACCTGCAGTATCAACATTTGCAAGATTGTTTGCAATTGCATCAAGTCTGTTCTGCTGCGCATTCATACCGGAAGCACCGGTATACCAGCCACGAATCATATTTTTTAACCTCCGAAGAATTTATTTACATCTAATTTGATTTTCGGTGTTTGAAAAATTTTGTTTAGGGAATTCTTGTAAATGTGGATTGCCGCATCCCCCTATCGGGCTCCTCGCAATGACTGTTATCACAAATAATTTGCAAATCCGCAATTTCAGATTTATACTATAATTATTAACTTATAGTTTATTGCATTATCAAAAGGAGTATATTTATGGCAAACACAGAACCTAGAGTTCTTTCAATCATCCTCGGTGGTGGTAAAGGTACACGTCTTTATCCACTCACAAAAGAGCGTTCAAAACCGGCCGTTTCTTTCGGCGGAAAATACAGAATTGTTGATATCCCAATTTCTAACTGTATCAACTCAGGTTATAAAAAGATTTACCTTTTGACCCAGTTCAACTCTGCGTCACTTCACCTTCACATTTCAAATTCTTACAATTTCGACCGTTTTTCGGGTGGATTCGTAGAAATTCTTGCTGCAGAGCAGACTCTTGAGCATTCGGGCTGGTATGAAGGTACTGCCGATGCCGTTCGCAAGAACTTTATCCATTTTAAGAACCAAAGACCAACTCATTATATCATTCTTTCTGGTGACCAGCTTTACAAGATGGATTTGCGCGCATTTATGGATACACATATCAAATCTGGCGCTGAAATCACAATTGCAACAACTGCCGTAAACCGTAAAGACGCTTCTGGTTTTGGTATCATGCAGATTGATGACCAGAGCCGTGTAAAGGCCTTTATGGAAAAGCCAAAGCCAGATCAGAATATTGATGACTGGAAGATTCCTAAGGAAGCCCGCGGAGCTCTTCCACCAGAGAAGGAATACCTTGCTTCTATGGGTATTTACATTTTCAATGCCGACACAATGGAAGAAATGCTGGGCGGCGAAAACGAAAAATATACTGACTTTGGTAAGGAAATTCTTCCTCTCGCCATCGGTAAAAAGAAAATCAGCTCTTATGTATTCGACGGTTACTGGGAAGACATTGGTACTATCCGCAGTTTCTATGATGCAAATATTGCTTTGTGTGAGCCTTACCCAACATTCGACTTCTTTGGTGAAACACAGCCAATTTATACTCACATGCGTAACCTGCCTCCATCAAAAATCAACAAGGCAGACATCACTTCTTCTTTGATTTCTGAAGGCTGTATCATAACTGATGCTTCCTTCAACAAATCGGTTGTCGGTGTTCGCTCTATCATCAATGAGGGAACCAAGTTTGACGGCGTAATCATGATGGGTGCCGACTATTACGACACAGATGAAGAAAAAGAAGCTGCAAAAAAAGCCGGAAAACCATGTACAGGAATCGGTAAAAACTGCCAGATTGCAAATACAATCATCGATAAAAACGCAAAAATCGGTGACAACTGTAAAATTGGCGTAAGCGGAAAGAAATACGAGGATGGTGACCACGGAAGTTTCTACAGTGCAGACGGAATTATCGTTATCCGTAAGGGTGCTGTAATTTCTTCGGGAACAGAAATTTAGAGCAAATTCTGTCATTCCGAACCTTCGCAGCACAGCTACTCGGAGACTCGCTAAAAATAGTCCACTGGACTATTTTTGCCCAGCTTCGCAGTGCCGCTCCCTATGTTTCGTAATCTATATAAAACAGATCCTGAATTAAGTTCAGGATGATGAGGGGAATTATGCCTGATATGTACGACAAACTGGGCGATATGCTCAATGATGTTTTAGAATCAGGCAAAATTCCGGCGGACAATCATAGCGAAGTCGAAACCGAAAACCGTAACAAACCAATCGAAAATCAAAATGACCAGAGTATACCGGACGATAAATCTGAAGAATCTGGTCATTTTTCATTTAACCAGAACAAAAAAACTACCGTAACTAATAAGAAATCATCCAAAAAGGATTCAAAAAACGCTTTTGCTACCGGCGAAGTTATAAAATTGCATAAATATACATACAATATGCAATTTCCACCACAGATTCAACAAGCACTGACCACACTAGATATAGCGTACCCTTTTGTCATTTTAGATATTAAAAAACAATATCGAAAACAGCTCAAAGAAAATCACCCTGACACCAAAAAGACTATACAAACTTCTCAAAGTGTAGAAAATAATAGACAGATAACTGTAGATGAGATTACAGAAGCCTATAAAATTTTATGTACTTTCTTTAGTATAAAATAGTATACGTGTAACATTTATTATACTGTATACATATCTATACACAACACACTCTTAAAAAATTGACCACACGAATTCGATTTTGCAAACGCAAAATTATTTCATAAAAAAAAGGAGGTGACCAATAAGTTTACCTCCTGGTGTCATTCCGAACTTGTTTCGGAATCTATAAATCTAAATGTAGTGTAGATGCTGAAACAAGTTCAGCATGACGATTCTTTTTAGACAGCCCCCAATCCGTGTGGCAATCTATTCTATCTGAAGCTCTTCCAGTTTTCTGTGTAAGGTCTTTCTTCCAATCCCAAGAATATCTGCAGTTTTGGATTTGTTTCCTTTATTCGCTGCCAGGTTTTCCTGTATGATAATTTTTTCAGCTTCATCCATCGTAATTCCGATTGGAATTGTGATTACTTTTTCTTCGCCCTGACTTTTTAAAGCTCTTGGTAAATCTTCAATTTTTATTTCATCACCAGTACACATAACAACTGCACTCTCAACTGCATTTTTCAACTCCCGGATATTTCCAGGCCAGTTGTATTTTATCATTGCAGCCTTTGAAGCTTTGTCAAAACCTTTTATATTTTTTTTGTTTTCAATATTAAACTCACGCAAAAAAGAATGCATCAAAAGAGGAATGTCATCCATACGTTCTCGAAGAGCCGGCATTTCAATGCGTACTACATTCAGACGGTAAAACAAATCTTCGCGAAAGCGACCGGCTTTTACTTCATCTTCAAGATTACGATTGGTAGCAGCTACTACACGAACATCAACTTCGATTGACTTTTCTCCGCCTACCCTTTCAAATTTGTGTTCCTGCAAAACACGCAGCAGTTTTACCTGGGTAGCAAGATTAACTTCTCCAATTTCATCAAGGAAGATTGTACCGCCATCCGCAAGTTCAAACCTTCCTTTGTGAATATTTTCAGCGCCGGTAAAAGCCCCTTTCTCATAACCGAATAATTCACTCTCAATAAGAGTTTCGCTGAGGGCTGCGCAGTGTACAACAACAAAAGGACCCTTTGCCCGTTCGGACTGTTCGTGTACCGCATGGGCAACCAGCTCTTTTCCAACACCACTTTCACCGGTAATCAAAACACTGGCCCTGGCCGGAGCTGCTTTAGAAATCATCTGTCGAACGCGATTGAGAGAATCACTTTTTCCAATCATCTCGTCGCCGTTTTGCGACTTTAATAACTTTGCCTGAAGTTCACGATTCTGTTCTGCAAGGATTTTTCCCTGCAATGCATTTTTTACAATTTTATTTAAATGATCAAGATCAAGAGGTTTTGTTAAAAAATCAAAGGCACCGGCTTTAAGAGCCGCTGTAGCATCATCAATACTTCCGTGACCTGTCAAAACAATAATCGGAATTCCAGGATGCTCACTGCAAACCTTTTTTACAACTTCACTTCCGCTGATACCGTCCATTCTTAAATCGGTAATTACAAGGTCAATTCCTCCCTGAGCAATAAGCTCAAGACCTTCCTCGCCGCTCGAAGCCTCTTTTACATCGTAGCCTTCAAGTTCAAAATTATCAGCTAGTCCGTTCCGGATATTCTCTTCATCATCTATAGTAAGTATGCACATGGCGGTCGCCTCCTATTTACTTTCAGAGCTTAAAAGTTTTACATCCTTCTGGGGAATTGGGAATGACATGGTAAAAGAAGTTCCCTCGCCTTCTTTTGAATCCACAGTAATTTCGCCGGAAAATTCTTTTACGATTTTATACACCATAGTCATCCCAAGACCAGTACCATTTACCTTTGTCGTATAGTAAGGTTCAAATATTTTTGCAAGAGTTTTGTCCGACATTCCACAGCCGTTATCTGAAATTTTTATGATGTATTTATTATCTTTTTCGCAGGAAGAAATGAAAAGTTTTCCGCCATCTTCTCCAGTAAACTTAGATTTTATGGCAGCAAGAGCATTTTGTGAAAGATTCATAATCACATCGCGGAAAAGTTTTTCGTCTATCATAATTTTTTTTCCGCTGCCCGCCTCAGTAAGATTAACTTCGATTTTTTCTTTATTGAATTCCGGCGTAAAGAAGTTTACAAGATTTTCAATTACCTTATCCGGATCCTTTAATTCAAGCTGGGCTTTAATCGGTCTAACTGCAAGAAGAAAATCCATAACCAGCTTATTCAGATGGTCAATTTCTTCATTAACAACATCTATATGGTTTTCTACAAACTTTTTAGCTGGAAGTTTATCCTGATTTTCTCGGGCTTTTTCAAGAGCCTTTTGAATCAGCTGAATATGAATACTTATTGCACCAAGAGGATTTTTGATTTCGTGAGCCATTCCGGCTGCGAGATTTGTAAGATTTGCAAGGTTTTCCATTCGGTGAAGAAGCACATCCTGGTTTTTCTTTTCTGTAATATCGCGGACAAGAATAACTTTACCGCTGAGCTCCCCTTCGCTTACAAGTGGAGAAATTGTGATTGTAATAAAGCGTACAGAACCGCCCGGAGTGACCGTAGAAAAATCCTCAGAGCTGTTTGTAATATCTTTTTCCATACACTTACGGAGAAAAGCAGCTATATCTTCATCATCAATACATTCAAAAACACGGATTTCTGTTCCCTGAATATCTTCCAGATGCTGTGTAAAAGGAAGCCAGCTTTCTACAATTGTGTTGTAACGCAAAAGCTGAAAATCATCATTAATTATAAGAAGACCGGTAGAAAGAGATTCAAGGACCGAATACAAACTTTCATTTTCTTCTGCAATTGTTTCAAAAAGAGAAAGAACCTGTTCCTTGGAAAGCTTTTCGGCCTTCTGTTTTACACGTTTTACATAGCCGCGCAAAATACACCTCCGTAAGTATTATTGAGGGCAAACATATCGCGCATAAGAATTTCGAGGGCACTGGCAGGCGACTGATTATAAAGAGTAATGTTATCGCTGCAATTTCTGAGCAGCTGCATAGTTTGAGCCGCGGCTTCTGTGCCAGCCTGAGAATTAAGCAGAGGTTTTGTAAAAGCAGCAATATTAGAAAGGAAAAGACGCAGCTCAATTCGAGGATTAAACTTTTCACATTTTTTTACAATTTCTTCTATATTACAAATCTGACGGTTGGCAACTGAATTATAGAAAACCCGTGCCTGCCCCTTTATTTCCGTAGGAGTAACCGGGAGATAGGTCAAAAGATAGTCGTTTATGCTACCGGAAAAATCTTCATTATGAAATACACGGGTAATTACTTCGCGCTGCTGATTGAGAGTGCGGTCTGCAAAATTATAAGTACGAACGCGCGAAAGAATTGTCTGCATAATTGCATTTCGTTTTGAAGTAAGAAGAATAAAAACTACATCTTCAGGCGGCTCTTCGAGAATTTTAAGAAGGGCATTTCGAACGCTGGTCTGCATGCGGTCTGCATTTTCTATGATAACAGTTTTACGGCCTTCTTCTGTTTTGATGTGAGCCCAGGCTTCCATGTTACGAACCTGATTAATTGGAATTGAATCGTAAAGGAAATCTTCTTCTAGCTTATTACAAAGCTTTGATATTTCCTCGCAGATTTTTTTGACTTCAGTAATATCCGGAAGTTCACGTGGAAAATCCAGAACTTCGAGATTTTCGTTTATTTCTTCTATGAGGCTGCCTATTTTATTAAGACTGGAATCTCCTTCCCAGAGAATTCCGTTGAACCTTAGGGTGAGCTTACGGACGCTTCGCAAAAAGAGATACCTTGCAGCGTCGATAAATTTTGCATTGATAAAGTGGGCATCTGTAAAGGTTTTGGCCGCCGCAGAGATTTCTAGAGAACAGTCCCGCGGGCCCATGAGCATAAGATTGGAACAAATTAAAGATTTATGCTGAAGGCAAGATGGACATTCGCAAAGCCATTTTCCCTGAGGATTTTCATGACAGGAAAGAATGCGGGCAGTTTCGAGAGCTGCAGTCAGCTTACCGCTTGCTTCACTTCCGGAAAATAGAATGGCTCCAGGCAGTCTGTTATGTCTTATATCAGCAGCAAGAAGTTTTCCAGCTTCCTGATTTACAAGGTTTTCAAACATTAGTTCCAATCTCCTCTTTAGTAGAATTAAAAATAGCCGTTACAAGATTGTAATAAAAGCTTCCGTCAAAAAGACTTTGAACGCTGAAAAAAGGCTGAGCTGTCAAAAGAAAAATTGCAAGACTTACAACAGCAGCTCCTTCTACAATTCCAAAGATAAAACCAAGAGTTCTGTCCAGGCTTTTTAGAATGCTCCACTCAAAAACCTTTGCAACAATCATCTGAACAATTTTTATAATCAGAAAAGTAACTACAAAAATCAAAAGAAAGGCAATGATATTTGCTGCATAGGAAACTTTTATATCTTTCAGTAAACCAGTGGCAATATCTTTATAAAAAAGATAGGCAAGAATGATTCCTGCAATAAAGGCTATTTTACCAAAGACATTATCTATAAAACCTTTGATTATTCCGGATATTGCAAAAATCAATATGATTATGCTGAATACCCAGTCTATAACTGTAAAACTCATTTTTCCCCTCCGGTGTTTGAGTTTATTTTTTCCAAAAGAATGCCAGCAATCTTTTGGGCAGGAGGCTGACCGCCTGTAAGCTTTTGCAAAGCCTCTGAATAAGCAGCACGTTTTGAAGCATCAAGCATCAAAGTCAATGCTGACTTTAAATGTTCAGAATCTGCATCTTTTCCCAAAAGGACTTCTGCAGCTTTACGGCTATGGAAAAATTCAGCATTATCAACCTGGTCACCGCGGGTACCGCTTCCGCAAAGAGGAACAAGCACCATAGGCTTAAGAAGAACGGCCGCCTCCCATATTGAGTTTGCTCCTGAACGACTCAATATTACATCTGCAGCAGCTAAAACATCTGGCATTTCCTGGTAGATAAATTTATAAGGCTTGTAAGAACCTTCGTATTTTTTTTCAAAAGATGCAGCCCTGTCGTCATCAGAATTAACAAGACCTGTCTGATGAATAACAAGAAAATTCTCACACAAAAAATCAATATTATCGTAAACAAGCTCGTTTATCTGGCGGGCACCACTACTTCCACCAAGAACAAGAAGAAGAGGTTTTTGACTATCCGTTTCTTTTAAGCCAAGAAAGTCACGCCCCTTTTTACTGTCAGTTTTATAAAATACAGGACGAATTGGATTTCCCGTTACAATAACACGAGCCTGATCTGCAGTGCTGAGACGATTTTTTGTTTCATCATAAGAAACAAACATGCAGTCTGCTGACTTAAAATTTAAGCGGTTTGCAAGGCCTAGTGTAAAATCACATTCATGAGTAAAAACCGGAATATGAAGAAGATGGGCAGCAAGACAAGGAGGTACACTTACAAAGCCCCCTTTAGAAAAAAGAAGAGCCGGCTTTTCACGGCGAAGAATATGAAAGGCAGCAAAAAAACCGCCTAAGATACGGAATAAATCGGAAAAGTTTTTTAAAGAAAAATAACGGCGGAGCTTTCCCGAAGGAATGCCGAAGAATTTGTCTGCAGTAGGCTTTCCGTCCGGACCACAGGCCTTTTCCACAATATTTTGGTCCATGCCCTTAGAACAGCCAATCCATAATATTTTTAATTCTTTATTGTTTGAAGCAGCAAGCGATTTAAGTTCATCGGCAACAGCAAGGCCGGGATAAATGTGCCCTCCGGTACCGCCACCTGTAAAGCTAATTAAGTTTTGGTTTAAAATCATACTGTGTCATTTTAACACAGTTGAAGATAAGTTTCAAATATTGAAAGACTCTTTTCGCTTTAAAATGTTGATGTAATATAGTCACACAAATCTAAATCCATTATAATATTTTGACTATGCATTATTTTGTAATTCAAGTTGCAACAGGCCGGGAACAGATTTTTATTGATAATCTGAAAAAACTTAATCCTGCCCTGGCTCAGGCTCATAAGTTTATTTACTTTACACGTGAACTTACAATACGCCGTGGAGGAAAAAATCTTAAAGAGCTGCAACCATTGTTTCCGTCTTATGTAATTATGCAGACTGAAAATACGATTGATGCAGAAACCCTTATAGAACTTAAAAAGCTTCCTGATTTTTACCACTTTCTAAATAGTAATACAGAAATTGTCCCCTTAAATGATAAAGATCTTTGTATAATCAAACATTTTATGGGTTTAGGACCAAAGCTTGGATCTTCACGTGTCCGCTTTGATGAAAATGACAGAATTGCAGTATGTGAAGGACCCCTCAAGGGAATGGAAGGTAACATTATAAAGGTAGACCGCCGTAAGCAGAGGGCAAAGATTCAGCTGAACTTTCATGGAAGCACCTATACACTGGATTTGAGCTTTGAGGACATTACTAAGGAGAGTTAAAAATGAAAAAATTTTTTATTACATTAAGTTTATCGCTTTTAACACTTGCAGGCGGATTTTCTTATGAAAGCCGGATTTGTCATTCATATAATGCAGATTCCAGTCTTTTTCCAGATACTATATATACAGAATATTATAAAAACAAACTTTCCAGTGAATATCCGGTAAGATATTGCGTGCAATCTATTTTTGATATTCAAAAAAATGAAGCTAAGGGCTATACCTGTGAACAGATATTAAACCGTCTGGATCAACTTGGCGGACTTGAAAAAGAATGCTTTGGAGTTAGTTATCTTGATGCTAATACTGGAGCTAGAAAAGCTGTTTTCAAAAAATCAAGATATGATAATTCAACCCATGAACTTTATATAAAAGATAAATCTGCAGGCGGATTATATTTTAATGTAAATGTTGATAAATATAACTATGAGGGGAATTTATATATAGTACGTGCAATTCTTAGTAAGACTCCTGATAATTTTTTTGTAAGAGGCATCAAGAAAAAGGAAGCTGAAATCTTTGTTTTAATGCAGGAAAAAAGCGATACTATAACTGTATATTCACTTATGCAGTGTTCGTATAATCCTTTGAATCTTAAATTTCTAAAGTCTTATGTAGAAAATGCAGTTACAGCACGCGTTGGTGCACTCCAGGAATGGTTTTACCGTATGCTCTGCAAACAGTAAAATTTGTAAAAAATTATATAAAAATCGTCTTTGTCATATTGACATAAAAGCACATTTTATATATATTATCATACATCAACGCCGCAATAGCTCAGTTGGTAGAGCGCCGGACTGAAAATCCGTATGTCGTTAGTTCGATTCTAACTTGTGGCAAAGGCTTCTAACTCTTGTTAGAAGCTTTTTTTTTGCCTAAATCCTTATGTTATAAGGAATTAGGCAAAAATCGTACACACTTAATTCTGATTTTATTCCACCTTTTTTGATTGAACTAGGACGAATAAAAACCAGTTTTTTAGGCTTTGTGTCCTGATTATGCATGGAGTATGCAAAAAGTATGCAAAGATTGTGCATACAATATGCAAAAACTCCTGATCTCGGATTGCAAAACCTGATGACAGGAGGTTTTATGCGTCCATTCTATCTCTCTACAAACCGATGTGGTTATTATGTTGTTGCTTTTTCCAATAAGGAAACTGGAACACGAACTGTTTACAAAAGCACACACACTAAAGACTACAATGAGGCTATGTGTATTGCCATGAAATGGTATACGGTTGGAGCTCCTGAGAAAAACACGCGTCTTGTAGATTCTGAAACTTCCGATTTTGATTTTAACAACTTGCTTCAGCGTTTAACTTCAACTGAAGCGAAAACTCTTTTTGATATGCTTGCCTCTAAGTTTGGATTTTCTGTTTCAGTACAAGCAACGGCAGATCCGACACCGCAGGTGGCGGCTCCTGCCGCTGTGGTTGCTCCTACTCCGAGTGTAGAAGCTCCGGAGAAAAAGGTTGTTGTGGTTCACAAGAAAAACGCCCTTTCGGATTCTGGTATGATTCCGGCTGATGTTGCAGCAAAAGTTTATGAGCCTTTGAATCCTGAATGCACAATGAAGCTTTGTGAATTCCTTGTAAACTTCTGGACTCCTGAAAAGTCTGAATACATACAAAACAAGCGTGCACATAAAAAGACGATTGGTGATTACCACTGTAAGGAAATGCGTGGTATGGTAAACCGTTACTGGCTACCGTTCTTTGGCGAAGAGTTTACTGTTGGTGAACTTACTGAACAATACCTCGAAGACTTTCTGCAGGAGCTCGCAAACTTTAGATGTCTTAAAGGTGCGACTATAAACCACGCCCGCACTTGTGGCGCAACCGGATTGAAGTGGCTTAAGAATAAAGGAATTATACACAGTAACCCAATGGCAAATGTTGAGGCCTTTTCTAAGAGCGATGCTACTCCTCGCGGAATCCCAGACGAAAAAGAAATTAAGGCTCTTTATGAATTGGATTGGAATAACGAAGTTATGTACCTGGCATTCAATCTGTCTGCGTTCAGTGGTTTGAGACCTGGTGAGATTTCCGGTTTACAGGTTCGAGATATTGATAGCGAAAAGGATCTGATTACAATTCGCCATAGCTGGCACCGCACAGGATTTTTGAAGAGCACGAAAACTAATTTGATTCGTAAAGTTCCGGTTGCTCACAACATTATATTAAGACTGCTTGTACAGGCCCAGCGTTGCCCAGGTGCGAACGAAGAAACTTTTGTATTCTGGTCTAAGGCGAATGACTATAAACCTTTCTTACCGCAATACTATGATGACGGATTCTTTGAAGCTCTGCACAAGATTGGAGTTTCGGAAGAAGAACGAAAGGAACGCAATATAGACTTTTACAGCTTGCGACATTTCTGTGCAACTTATCTTGCTAATATGACTGACATGAGAAATGTACAGGCTGTACTTGGACACACTACACCTGCAATGACAAAGCATTATGCTAACCACATGACGGATGAACACTTTGATTCAATTCGAGATATTTTCGAACAGTGCCGAATGTCGATTATTCAAGCTGCGGCATAAACGATATTTCTTTATTACACAGGCGACGGTCATTTGACTGTCGCCTTTTTTCGTTTAACGCAATTCTTTTGGGAAAGTTCGGAAATTGCGAACTTTTAATTTTATTTACGAATTAAACATTTTGCTTTCAAACTTAACAATCGCTTTTCGGATTTTTAACGTAATTATCCTTTCTCAAACGAGTTTATTATTTTCTCAAGATTAAAACGGCACAGGGAAAGAAAACCCAGATTCTTTTTAGCTGTGACGAGGAGATTTATGCAGGAAGAAAAAAGTGAAACTGCTGGAGCTGAGCGGCAAGTTTTGTTTCCAGCGATTATGAGTATTGGCGAAGCTGCAGCATACCTTACTATAAGCAAATACTTTTTGTACACGCTTGTGAAAGGTGGTTTTGTGCCTTACGCGAAGATTGGAAAACGTATTGTTTTTAGACAACAGGATTTATTTGAGTGGATTGGTAAAAACGTAATTGAGCCAGAACATTCGATGATGTGCGAGGTTGAAGATGATTTTGAAAAATGATGTTGATGTGCTGGATAAGATAAACGAGCTTTTTAGCGATTGTCTTAAGAACAGAGAGTTTGGTGAGTTTACAGTTTCCGTAACTATGTACAACGGCAGACCTGTAAAGCTTCAGAAATCAGAAAGAGAAAATCTTGTTCGTTATGAACATGAAAAAATAGTAATTGAAAAATAGGAGGCGGAATTTTTGGGAGGACAAGTTGCTGACATACCAACCGGCAATCTTGGTGAACAGGCAGAGCCTAAATGCTGGGAGACTCGTTTAGAAGCCGAGAGTTCGAAAGCATTTAAGGCTTTCTGCATGTTCAGGAATATGGGCTACAAGCGCAGCATTAAAGCCTGCCTTGAGCTGAATGGAATTGAGCCAAAGAAGTACGGCTCCTGGGCGCGTTACGCCCGAATGTTCAACTGGAATGAAAGAGCTGCGAAGTACGATGAATACGTGGCGAAGGAGACTGAAAGAGAATTAATTAATGAGCGCATAGAACGCAAGAAGCGTCAGATGGAAATGCTTAATGAGTTTGATGGACTTGTAGCAAAGAGATTAAAGACGCTGAATCCTGACGACTTGAACGCTGACGGCGCAATGGATTTGCTTGAACGTTCTGCAAAGCTTGATTCGTTCATAACAGGAGCGGACAAAGAAAACGCAAAACCGGTACAGGGAGAACTGGCGATTACTTTTGCGGACAGCTTTAAGGATTTGTAATGCGAGAACTCTTTAAGCCGACTGCGGTACAGAAAAAGGCTCTGGAACTTTTGAGTTCTGGAGCAAAACACATTCTGCTTTTTGGTGGTTCACGTTCTGGAAAAACAACGGTACTTGTAATGGCTGTGATTTTCAGAGCTTGCCGTTATCCAGGAAGCAGACATCTGATCTGCCGCTTTCGTGCGAAAGATGCCAGAAGTTCTGTATTACATGAAACCTTGATTCCCTGGCTTAACAAGACAATCGGAGCTTCTAACTATAAAGCCAATGTACACGACGGATTGATTACGTTATGGAACGGAAGCGAGATTTGGATTGGTGGCCTTGGGGACAAAGAACAGGTTGATAGGATTTTGGGTCACGAGTATGTGACGATTTATTTTAACGAAGTGAGTCAGATTTCTTACTCAGCTATTACTACTGCCTACTCTCGTCTTGCGATGAAGGTAGAAGGCTGTAAGAACAAGTTCTTTTATGACTGTAACCCATGCAGCCCGATGCATTGGGCTTACAAAGTTTTCATTCGAAAGATTGAACCTCGAACGGATGAAAAATTAAACAAACCGGAACTTTATGCTTCTGCCGTGTTGAATCCGATGGACAACGCGGAGAACTTAGACGAAGACTACATCACTGACATTCTGGACAACATGCCGGAAAAACAGCGGGCACGATTTCGTGATGGTCTTTGGGTAAAGCCGGAAGGCAGCGTTTACGAGAAGTTTGAAGAGTCTATGATTCTTCCTCGTGAAAAACTTCCGAAGAAGTTTGACAAGTTTACCGGCGGACAGGACTTTGGCTTGCACATTGCAGCTGTAAAAGTTGGATGGCTTGGAGACAAAGTTTATGTTGTGGCTGACTTTGGTGGCTTCAACATTACGACAAAAACCAGCGTTGAACAACAGACACAAAAACACTGGTACAAAGAAAGCTTCGTTACCTACTGTGACCCGGCTGGTGGCGAAAGAATTCAGGAAGTTCCTGGCGGAGTTAAGGCGAACAACAGCGTGGATGCAGGAATTGATTACATAATTGCAAAAATCGAACGCGGACAGTTTTTCGTTTGTAAGGATTGTACCGGCGTTCTTGGTGAAATATGGGATTACTCTCGTGACGAGAATAATCAGATTGTAAAAGTAAATGACCATTATATGGATGCTATGAGGTATGCGATATTCAGCGCTGTAACCTCTGGTGTTGTAATGGCATAGCAGATTACCGATAAAGTAAATGGGATTATTTAACAGACGAAAACCAAAAAAGCAGCTTAGAAGTTTTTCGGAAATTAACAATGAATCTGTTGCAGATGACTTTTCTGTTCGTGAAAAGAAGACCTGTACGGATCCATATCTCCAGCATGCGTGGGTATCGGTGTGTATAGATATTCTTACACGGAATGTTGCTCGTGCTGAGTTTGAAATTTCAAAAAATGGCAAAGTTCAAAAAGATACACAGCTTGCAAAGCTCTTCCGATATCCGAATAAGAATCTTAGCCGCTTTGACTTATGGAAACAGACATGTGCCTGGTGGAGTCTGGACGGTGAAGCATTCTGGTGGTTTGGAGAGAATTACAGCTGCGGCCTTCCTACAGAAATCTATATTTTAAATCCTAGAAAAATGCAGCATGTCGTTGATAACGGCAAAGTCACGAAATGGGTATACACGGAAGAAGGATGCGGAAGGCCCGTAGTTATTCTTCCTGATGAGATTATTCATTTTAAGGACTGGAACCCCTGGAATACTTTCCGTGGGGTTAGCCCTCTGGTAAGCCTTGGTCTGGAAGTTGAGCAGGATTTGTTAGCAGCAAAACAGAACACAGGTTTGCTGAAAGAAGGAGGCGTGCCTAAAGGTCTGCTCAAGACTGACCAGGTACTGACGGAAGCCGAAGCAGAGCTGCTTGCTAGAACATGGGATAAAAAGTATGGACGCGGAATGAAAAACCGTGTCGCCGTGCTCGGTAAAGGAACGGAATATCAGCCGCTGACATTCAGCCCTGACGTACTGAAACTTTACGACATGAAGAAATGGAACTTATATACACTACTCGCGAAGTACGGTATTCCGCCGAGAGTGGCTAATATACAGGATTCGAAAAGTTCCTTAAGCGGTACAGACACAGATTCTCAACATCGTGCCTTTTGGAATTATACACTTATCCCTCTGTTAAAAAACTTTGAAGAAGTTTTAGAGGTTCAATTATTCAGACGATTCAACCTGACTGAAACCGCAGGTTTCAATCTTGAATCGATACCTGAACTACAGGAAAGCGAAGATGCCCAGAGCAACCGTGATATTGCTGAAATTAACGCTGGACTAAAAACAATCAACGATGTTTTGAAAAGTCGTGGACAGGATACAAAACCCTGGGGCGACATCTGGTATAGAGCTTCTTCGTTAGTACCTGAATGTTCTGAAAAAAACTAAATATAAAAGGATTTTAAATGGCAAACATAACAAACGTAGTAATCGCCTGTTTCGATGAAGAAATTAGAAAAATTACGAGGAAGGGATTTTCTTCTGTATTTGGAGAAAATCAGATTAAGGTTTGCGGCAACATTGCAGAGCTTAACTGCTGGATTCAAGATAAGACTGACATTGCACTTATCTTTGATAAATACTTTCTTGGCTACATGATTTCATACGAGCTGATAAGGCTGAGATTTCAGAACAAAAATTTCCTTTCTTACTTTGCGGACAAGGGAGATGATGCTCACTACTTTGGTATGAGAGTTCATGAAATTGGAGCTGATGGATTTATCCCCAAAATTGAGGATGTTGAATCATTTAAGAAATGTATTTATCAGGTGCAGTCTGGTGTAAAAGTATATCCTGAATCTATTACCAGAAGCTTTGAAAATGATGACTGGCTTCTTGATAAAGCTTATATCAACGAAGTTACAATTCCTGAAATGCTGATTGGAATCTATACAAGCCTTGGATGTTCTCAAAAAGAAATCAGTTACAACATTCATCTTAGTACTTCTACTGTATCTGAATATACAAGACAGCTCAGAAGAAAAATCGGATACTCAAAGCCAGGCGACTGGGATTTGCTTTTCAAAAGTTTTCTAACAAATTTTACGGGAGATTTTTATGGTTGTCAAAATTGACGGTATTGAAAATAAGGAGCTTGGGTGCCGGGAAAAGCTTTTGAAGTTCCTGAAGGAAAATACGCACGGCGGAATTGTGCAGCCACAGGTTGAAGTTTTCAAGTCTATTGATGTTCAAAAAGATTCATTCCATTGGGTAATGAGTACATTTGATACTGACAGAGACTTTGAAAAAGTAGACCCTAAAGGCTGGAACTTAAAGAACTATCTGGCAAATCCTGTAATTCTTTGGAGCCATGATTATTCTATTCCAGCAATTGGATATGCGGAGAATGTGAAGGCTGATACAGTACTCGAGGGAGATATCGTATTCAACTCAAAAGAGTTTGATGAATTCGGATGGAGTATCGGAGAAAGAGTAAAAGCTGGAGCTTTACGTTGTGGCTCTGTTGGTTTTATTGCTGAGGAAGTTGAGTTTCTGGAAGCTAAAGACCGCAACTGCGATCTGATTTTCAGAAAGCAGGAACTGCTTGAGTTTAGCATCTGTTGTGTTCCGGCAAATCCTTTTGCGCAGAACAGCGGAACTAAACGACTGGAGATTACGGAAGTTATTCAAGATGAACCGGAAGAACTTTCGTATTGGGATAAGTTGAGTAAAGGCCTGGCACGGGCTTAGTTGTGCATAAAAAAAGAGAGGTTTGCTGGAACAAACCTCTCTAACGATTGTCCGCCAACGACGGATTTTCGTAAATGTTCATTTGACCAAAACTACCCAAAGGAGGTTTATTTAATGAACGAAGTAATTGTATCACTGCAGCAGAAATTAGAGAATATGAAAACTCTTGTTCCTACTGAAGCTGCAACACCGGAACAGATTTCGAAGTATTTCAATGAAAACGAAGAAATCATTGCAGGTATTTTGAAGGCTGCTGACAGTCAGACAACTGCAACAACAAGCGAAATTGAAGGTATTAAAGATGCCGTAAAAGAGCTTCGTAATCTTATGCGAAAAGCAGATGCCGATATGAAACCTCTCTCATATCGTGACGTGTGCTATAATCTCGGAAAAGCTTTGTGCGCAGCCTGGAACAAGGACGAACAGACTTTGGGAGAGCTCAAGTTCTGTCCTAACATCAGAGCTGAAAAATGGAATAATCCGAAGGACTTCAGCTGGGAAACCGGAAAAGGATTTGTACCATCTAAAGCAGTTCTTGGTGAGCCAATCGGAAACCTTGCCAACAATGACCAGTATCTTATCAATCCGATTTATGAAGAAACCATCATGCAGGAAGCTGCAAAGCAGTCAATGATGATGAATCTCGTAACACACCGCCCTATGAGTGGACCATCAATTTTCATTCCAGAACGTGACCGCGGCGGAATTGAATTGAAGTGGCTGACTTCATACGGTCAGAAAATCGATGCTACAAAATCAAACATGCCGACAAGAACAGAGCTTAAGGCTTACACACTTGCAGGTTATGTTCCATTCTTCGACGAGTTCGGCGAAGATGTTTTTGTAGACCTTGGTAAGATGTTCCTGGAAGACTTCACAGAAGCATACGGACAGGAGTTTGACCGCCAGTGCCTCATTGCAGATAATGACCCGTTCAAGGGCGCAATGAATATGACTCATGCTGAAAAGCATGCAACATCAAGCGCAGCTATTGCTCAGCTTTCATATCTCGACTTCAGAGCTGTAGAGCTCAAAGTTGAACCTGAAGAAAGAAAATACTGCAAATGGTTTATGAACGAAACTGTTCTCAACCATATCACAAACATCCGCGACGATAACGGAAATCCAATCTGGAGAAAACCTTGGGAAGGAATGCCAGGTCGCCTGGATGGATATGACGTAATCGAAAGCCGTCTTCTTCCACAGTTTGCAGACATCGAAGCTGATACACCTTTTGCAATCTTCATGAATCCAAAAAGAATCATTCATGGAAACCGCAAGGGAATCGAAATCAAGCGTTTCGATGAAACAACAGAAAGCCTGGAATACGGCGAGCTCTTTATGCGCTTCCGCAAGAGAGATGGCTTCCTTGTTACCCGTCCAAAAAAGAATATGGTAATTCTTTCTACCGCTGATGCGTGATAAGCGTGACTGACGCATAGAACTTACTTCCAAAGAGCAATGTATATTGCCCTTTGGAAAGCGGGGGCGAAATTTCAAAAACCGAAGTGAAGACAAAAGCAAGGCTGCGCCGCACCCGAAGGGCTTGGCCTTGCTTTTGACTGAACGAAGGTTACAATGGCCTTTGCCCCGCTTTCAAGGTAGAGGAGCTAAAAATTGCTTTCGCAATTTTTTTTAACGCTCTTCGATTTATCACCGGTTGCCAGCAGCCTTACTCAGGAGGACAATTTGAAACCTTTCACTTTTGAAGAACTACAGAAAATATTAGAACTTAAAGCAGACGAAATAGATACAGACTTACTCATTTTTAATGCAACAATTTCCTATCTTGAGAACTTACTTGGCTATCAGCTGGCAGATAAAAACTACAATGAATTACAGACAGTGAAAGATTGTCAGGTATTCACAGACCATGAGCACATATCGGAAATGATAAATATCATTGATATGACAACAAAAGTCCGTGTATCGAATTGTGTAATTGATGGAAGACGAATTATATTCATTGATCCAAAGCTTGAAGGTCATGTTGTCTTTTTGAATTACAACGCAGGCTTTAATGAAGATACACTTCCAGCAGGCTTGAAAGAAGTTATTGTAAAACTCTTTCTCTTAAAGAAGAAGGAGTTTATTAAGCAGATTAATCACGAAGAAGAAACTGGTTTTGAAATCCCAGAGGATATTCAAAATATAATCCGTATATATAGAAGGAAATCACTTTAGAAGTAAAGCTAAGAATTGCTTTTGCAATTTTAGCTTTACTATAGAACACCGTCCTCAGGAGGACTTTCACATGAAAGATCTATCAAAAATGATGAAAAGACTCAGATATCTGATGATTGAAAAACTGCCTGAATATATAGATAAAATCAACAAAGAAGAGAATGACGGGATAATTATTAAGCCATTTACCAATACGGAGAAATATCAGGAAACTCTTAAAAAGCCTTATTTTGATTTAAGCTTTAATGAATCTGAACAAGGCATAAAGGACAGAATAATAGGCTTTGTTCAATACAAGTTTGTTATAGAGTTCTTTTTGGAAAATACCAGCAAAGATCCTATCTTAGAGTTCTGCAGATACAGAGCTTCAATCATAAAAATGATTGAAGAAAATTTTGAATATGGGCATTATTATACTTACAAATCAATAGGAATAAAAAAGCTAATTCTGGCAGTTTGTGTGGAATGGTGATTTTTTTTACTTAGAAGTTATCTTTAGTTGAAAAAACTTAGTCTGGAAATTTCTTTTTCATAATAGGCTTGATGAACTGTTTATTCAATTCTCGTTCATTATGAAAAAGTAAAAGTTCTGAATTTGAAAGTTCTTTTCTTTCGCGTTTAAGTGCAAGAAGCTGTAATGTACAAATTAAATCAGCTGCCTGGAAAAGTTTATAGTCTTTTGGTAAAACCTTACGGATATCATAATGCGAAAGCTCTGTTGTAAGAACTGCATTTAAGATTCTATTTAATTCATGCTGACCGTTATCGTAATACAAAATTACATTGTCAAAGGTTTGAAAGAATTCAAGGTTAGAACGGATAAACTGCGACATTTCCTTTGCCATTCTGCCTTCAAGTTTTAGAGTGTTTTCAAACTGCTTTTTCTCAAAAACAAATGTCTTATATTGAATATCAGATTTCAATACAAAATAAAAAAGTTTTGTAAATAATGCACGACGCTCATTTGGCATTACGGCATTAAACATTTCTTCTTTTCTGATTAAAGGTGCTGTATGAATTACAAAATCCTTTTCATAACCGAGAGACTGGATTTCTTCATCCAACTTCTTAATCATAGGATTTATGTCTTTGTCCTGATCATGAAAAAGCATTGTAATGATGTAATATGGAGAATGATTACTGTAAGCTCCAAAATCTCCACTTTCATCAACAAAGATGCTTAAATTCCGCATAAATACTCCAGGACAAAAAAAATGGCGGGACAGTCTGCCCGCCTTTATTAGGTTGAACCTGGGTCTTTCGACCAGCTCAATGATTTAAATATAACATATTCCGGATAAAAGTCAATAGTGTTAAGATTATTATGTGTTAAAAAATTTTATTAAATATCATTACTAAGAAAATAAAGAAACAGATTCTATATTTCCCTTTCCAAAAGATAATTCAGCTTTTTCCCAAGCATCATCGACATCTATTGCAAAAATATAATCATACCAACGATTGGCTAAACTGTTTTTATAATAGTAAACAAGAAATTTTCTTTTTATCATATATATGGTTATTATACCCTGAATTTGTTGTTATGCATATATTTGTATTAAAGCTAAAATCTTTGATAAACCGTGATATTTTATCCCCTAAAATCCTAAAGTGTGCTATAATGTTCTATTATTATGCAAGTAGATTACAGTAGGCTTTGGGCGCGTCTTAAAGACAAAGGAATTAAAAATAAAACTGACCTCATCCAGATGGCTGGGATTTCTACGAACATTTTAGCTAAACTCAATAAAGGCGAATATATCTCGATGGATAGTCCCCATAAAATTTGCACAGTTATGAACTGTGATATTGGAGATATTGCAACCTTTAGGAAATAATACAGTGTCATTATTTGACACTACTTAGATGTATAATGAACTTAATGGGGTAATATAGAAAAATGGCAAAAGCAAAAAAACAAGTCAGCTTTGAAGATGCTCTTTGGGGCGCATGTGATAAACTTCGTGGAACAGTAGAACCTGCAGAATACAAGCATGTTGTATTAAGTCTTATCTTCTTAAAATTCGTAAGTGATAAATTTGATGCCCGTCGTGCAGAACTTATTGCGGAAGGAAAAGAAAACTATCTTGATAAGCAGCCATTCTATACAATGAAAAATGTTTTCTTTGTGCCTGAAGAAAGCCGCTGGTCATTTATCATACAGAATGCAAAGCAGAATGATATTGCCCTCAAAATCGACACAGCACTCAACACAATAGAAAAACAAAATCCGTCTCTAAAGGGCGCGCTTCCAGACAACTATTATTCCCGACTTGGAATTGATGTTTCAAAGCTTGCGGCACTTTTGGATGAAATAAACAACATTCAGACAAATGCAGATAAAGAAAACGACATAATGGGCCGTGTGTACGAATACTTTCTTACAAAGTTTGCCCTCCAAGAAGGAAAAGGAAAGGGAGAATTCTATACTCCAAAATCTGTTGTAAATCTTATTGCAGAAATGATTGAACCATACAAGGGAAAAATCTATGACCCTTGCTGCGGTTCTGGTGGTATGTTTGTTCAATCGCTTAAGTTTGTAGAAAATCATGCAGGAAACTCAAAGGACATTTCTGTATATGGTCAGGAAGGAACAACTACAACCTATAAGCTTGCAAAGATGAATCTTGCAATTCGTGGTATTCCATGTGATCTTGGAGAAAAAGCTGCCAACACTTTTACAAACGATCTTCATAAAGATTTACGCGCCGATTACATTATGGCAAATCCACCTTTTAATCAGAAGGACTGGCGTGCAGAAAATGAACTTGTAAACGATGCCCGCTGGAACGGCTATACAGTTCCGCCAACAAGCAATGCAAACTACGGCTGGATTTTGCACATGGTTTCAAAACTCAGCGCTAACGGAACTGCAGGATTTCTTCTTGCAAACGGTGCATTAAGCGGTGAGGGACAGGAATTAGAAATCCGTAAACAGTTGATTGAAAATAATCTTGTTGAAGCAATCGTAATTCTTCCAAGAAACCTTTTTTACACAACAGATATTTCTGTAACGCTCTGGATTTTGAACAAAAACAAAAAGAGCCGCACTGTTGAACAGAATGGAAAAATCAAAAACTACCGCAACCGCGAAGATGAAGTTCTCTTCATGGATCTTCGCCAGATGGGAAGTCCATTCGAAAAGAAGTATATTGAACTTACTCAGGAAGACCGCGACAAAGTAACATCAACTTTCCACGCATGGCAGCAGGCCGGAGCTAACGAAACTTACAAAGATATTCCTGAATTCTGCTATAGTGCAAACAAAAAGGAAATTGTTGAAAAAGGCTACAATCTTGTTCCAAGCCGCTACATTGAATTTGTAAACCGTGATGAAACACAGGATTATGATTCAGCAATGAAAGCTCTTCAATCAGAATTGACAGAACTTCTCAAACAGGAAGAGATGAGCAAAAAAGAACTCCTTGGTGTTTTCAAAGATTTGGGCTACGAGATTAAGCTATGAAAAACAAACGGATTTGTTCGCATCTAACGATGCTCACGGAGTTTATATGTTAGTATATGAAGAAGAAACTGGGAAGATTCTAAAAGCTTGCATGAATGTTTTTAATGAGCTTGGAAATGGCTTTTTAGAAGCTGTGTATCAAGAAGCTTTAGCTATTGAATTTGGCTTAATGAAAATTCCGTTTCAAAAAGAAGCCAAGATGGATATTTACTACAAGGGTAACAAATTGAATAAGGAATATTATGCTGACTTTATTTGTTACGATAAAATCATAGTAGAATTGAAATGTGTTTCAAAACTTGTTAATGCAAACAAAGCTCAGGTTATAAACTATCTGCATGGAACACATTTTGCTGTTGGATTACTTATAAATTTTGGCGAAAGTTCATTGAAATGGGAAAGACTAACCCTATTGAAATATAAGGAAAAATAACAAACGGATTTGCTCGCATCTAACGATGCTCACATTAAAAAGTGAAGGTCGTTAGACCTGAACAAATCCGCTTGTTACTGATTTTGGAGTGAATATGCGAAAGAATCCGTACGAAATAGATTTTGAAGAATACATCCGTCATACAGATGCAAGCAAAAAAGACAAAACTCTTGCCTGGTCTACAGCCATTGGTTTGCAGCAGGTTGATGGTCTTAAGCCTTCTTCATATTTGTATGAAACAGCCAAAAAGAATATAGAAGGCGAACTTTCTTTTGATGAAGCAAAAAATTTGATTGATTCATATTATGAAAGCCGTACAGCCCGAAATCAGGATGATGAAAGAACCGAAGAGGCCGATAAAGTTTCCAGTCGTATTGCACAGATTCTTAGCGAGCCATCTTTTAATTTTAGCCCTTCTCATCTGATTGCAATTCACAAAAGACTTTTTGAAGGCATCTTTAAGTTTGCTGGTAAAATCCGCGATTACGACATTACAAAAAAAGAATGGGTATTAAATGGCGATACAGTAATGTACGGAGCATCTTTTGAACTTAAGGCTGCTCTTGATTACGATTTTGAAATGGAACGTAATTTTAAGTACACTGGTCTTTCTACAGATGAAATCATAAAGCATATTACTTTCTTTGTTTCAAGACTATGGCAGATTCATGCATTTGGAGAAGGTAACACCCGAACCACAGCCGTTTTTACAATTAAATATCTTCGTTCAATGGGCTACAGAGTAGATAATGATATTTTTGCCCAGAACAGCTGGTACTTTAGAAATGCCCTTGTGCGTGCCAATTACAAAAATCTTAAAGAAGGAATTGAAGAAAATCCTGTCTATCTGGAGCGCTTCTTCCGCAATCTTATTTTAGGTGAAAACAACGAACTTAAAAACCGCTACACCCATATTGATTATAATGAGTACATCAAAAAGTTCGGAGAAAACGAAAAAAGTTCGGAGAAAAAGTTCGGAGATAATCAAAAAAGTTCGGAGATAATTCTAGAACTCCTAAAAGAAAATCCAAAACTCTCAGCCAAAAAACTTTCCGAAAAAATCGGCATAACAAGCCGCGCAGTAGAAAAACAGCTTGCTTCACTTGTTGAAAAAGGATTTATAAAACGCGAAGGCTCCCCAAAAGGTGGTCACTGGGAGATTTTAAAATGAGTGTGAATTATAAAAAAAACAAACGGATTTGTTCGCATCTAACGATGCTCACTTTTTGTAGTGAAGGTCGTTAGACCTGAACAAATCTGTTTGTTAATAATAAGGTGAACTGAAATGAGTGCAAATTATAAAAAACTTGGAGATTATATAACTCAACGAAGAGAAAAGAATACTGCAATTAATTTACCAATATGTGGAGTTTGTCGTGAAGGATTAATTCCTCCAAAACAACAAGATGCAGATATATCTCTTTACAATGTATTTTATAAAAATGATTTTATTTTTAATCCTGCACGAATGGAGTTAAATTCTATCACTCTTAACACAGAATATGATAAAGCCATTTGCTCATCATTGTATGAAATCTTTTATATAAATGATACTTCAAAATTACTTCCTGAATTTCTATTTGTACAATTAAAAACAGATAATTTTGTCAGATTCTGTGAATTTCAGGGACAAGGTTCAGTTCGTGAATATTGTAGATTTGCAAACATTTCAGAGTATCCTGTTATTGTTCCCGACCTAAAAGAACAACAGAAAATTGTAAATACTTACAACGCCATCACAAAACGCATCCAGCTTAAGCAGAAGATAAATGAAAATCTTGAAAAAACGGCACAGTGTCTGTTTGATAAGTATTATAAAAAAGCAGATCTAGAAAATATTATTCTATCTAATTTAATAGATGTACGAGATGGAACTCATGATTCTCCTGTCTTCCTACCAGAAGGTTATCCATTGGTAACATCACAGAATCTTTCTCCTTTTTACATCAACAAAAATGAAACGAATAAAATATCAGAAGAAGATTATAATAAAATAAATGAACGAAGCTTAGTTGAGACAAATGATATTCTAATGAGTATGATAGGAACTGTTGGAAATATTTCTTTAGTTACAGATGAGAAAGTAAACTTTGCTATAAAAAATGTAGCTTTATTGAAAACTTCTAAAAGTATGGAATATCGTAATTGGGTATTATGCTTCTTAAAAAGCCGTGTTTTCACAACGTGGATAAACGAGACTCTTACTGGAAGTACACAACAATATGTCAGTCTTGGGGAGATACGTAAGATTTCTTTTAAGGTTCCTGCGGTAAAGGATTTGGAAATATTTAACCTAGCTGTAGATAGAATAATAAATATGATAATAAAAGAAACTGCAGAACTTGTAAAATTGCAGGAATTTAAGCAATTAGTAATTTCTCGTATAAGCGGAATGTGAGGTGGCTAAATGGATTTTTTTGAATGGTTTTCTAATCATATTGAACTCATAATAGAAACTATAATTACAATTATCATTTTTATCCCATTTATAAAAATATGGAAAGCTTGTGAAGATGAAATTAATTATCATAATAAAAATCTTGATTTTCAATATCAGACAATAAAAGAAAATGGTAAAAAAGCAAATGAATTTTACCAAAAGATTTGTGATATTGATTTCTCAAAAGTAGAAGATAAAACATTATGGGATGCAGAAATGAATTTATACAAAGTTTCTGTAAAAGAATATGAAGAAAAGTTTATTAAGACAATAAAGCAACAAGATAAAGAAATAAAAATCCGTCAAGATAAAGTTTTTGATCTTCGAAAAAATGAATGGAAATCAATTTTTCCATTTTTATCAGCAATTGCATTGATGTGATTGGTAATTAAGTTATAAAAAAAAGGAGATATATATGAAATATCAAGAAATAGTTAAAAAATGGTCTGACGAATCCGAATTATTCTTTAATCATCGATTTGATGTAGCTTACAATTTTTTTGTAATTTACCATCATATTGCAAAAGAATTAGGAATAGATAATGAAAATGGTCTAAATAAAAATCTAGAGGTATTTCCATTAAATGAAAAAGACGAAAAGGTTATTTTACATAATTCGTATTCGATGGTTGGTGCAGTTGTATACGAAAAAAGAGGATGGTCATCAATTGGATTAAGATTAATAGCAGATAAGAATATTGCCACCAAATTAAACTGTTCTGAAGGTGAATATAGATTTTCTTTTTATATTAAACCTAATGCAGGTATTTGGTATTTTTTTATTGATGAATTATATTATCAAGATAATTCAAAAGATAAAGTCTTTATAAACTCCGAAAAAGATTTATCTCAAGCTTTTTGTAACACATCTCAAAAAGAATTCAAAGAACATGTTATGGAATATATAAAAGATAACATTTCAAAAAAAATAAATTGGAATAATAGTTATAAAGATAAATTAACCGAACAATTTAATAATATATATGAGATTATAAAAAAAGAATTAGAAATTAAAGATGGTTACTTAGAATTTACTCCCAAAAAGATAGATGAAAAAAAAGAAGATACAAAGTTTAAACTTGAAGATTGCTTACAGTATGAAATAAAAGATTGGTGCTCTGTAAATTTAAAACTATTACTTGAAAGAGCTCCGAATATTTATCCTAAAAAAAATTATCTTTATTCTTTGTACATTAAATATGATTTAGAAAATAAAAAATGGTTGTTTTCAATGAATGAAGAATTTTATATAGAGCAATTTCAAAATGAATTAGATATTAATTCTCCAGAATGCAAACAAAAGATTAATGATTTATTCGCAAAGATTACAATAGAATCTTCTTCATTTAATAAATGGTTGGAGGATAAATAGTTAGTATCCGTCAATTCTAGCCTCGTAAACAAATTTTTCTAAGTTGAGTACACTAGT
>JAEDCY010000061.1 GCA_016293915.1 Treponema sp.
TTTTAAGGGGGTGTCCCCTTTAGGAGAAGGGGTAGCGGAAGACCGCTTGCGGGCTGGAGCGTGGGGAAGGCTTTCCCCTCCTGCCTTCTTTGCTGTAGGCTTTCTTGCTGTGGATTTCTTTTCTGCCGGCTTCTTTTTTCCAAACATACCGCTTCCTATTCTATCATTTATTCTGAGCAATTTTCCAGGATATTTTTGCAAAGGGTTTTCACGAGCTTTGGGATGCTTTGCAGCTGTGTTTTCTGCTGGAGGTATTGGTTTTTGAATTCTTCTATGAGGCTGCTGCGTTCCTGCTGCAGGAGGGCGATCTGGCTTTCAATTTCTGACTGATTCTGTGCAAGAGTGGCAAGGCATTCTCTGGTATTTGTGTAATCGGCTCCAAGCTTCTTTTTGATGTTGGCCTGGATGAGTGCTATGGATCTTTTCTTTGAGGCCAGGGCCTGCTCTAAGGGCTTTACTTCTTCCTGATTTGCGGAGATAACGAGGTCGCTCAGATGCTGGAAGGCTTCGGGCATTCCTTCATTTTTCTTTTTTATTTCTTCGACTTCTTTGTTCAGGGCGTCTATCTGTGACTGAATGACTGAGGCTTCCTGATTCACTGCGGCAATTCGTTCGTCGGCGAGGGAGATGAGGGAACGCATTTCATCAATGATTTTGAGCTCGCGTTTGAGAGGAATGGCTCTTTGTTCCAGGACGATGTCGGCCTTCATCTCGGGAGATTTTATCAGGTCAAACTTGAGCTCGGCGGGATTGATTTCTTCGACATTGATTTTGTCTCCGCGGTAATCCCAGATGGCGTCGATGCGGCTGGCTTTTTCGTCGTGCTTCTGATAGATGAGGGAATCGAGCGAGTTGTACATGAGCGGGTAGACGATGTGCACCTTTTTCTGCCGGTTGCCCTGTCGCCAGAGACGGCCTTATACCTGTACGGGCTCTGTAGGATTCCAGCCAAGCATGCAGTTATAGAGGACAAGTGAATTGCCGTTGAGGTCCACACCTTCGCTTATGGTTTCGGAGCCAAGCAGGATTTTCAACGGGTCAGCCGGGTTATTAAAGGCCTTTGTGATTTTCCCTTTGCGGGTTTCGGTAGTTGCGGAGTTCATCATTCCGATTGCTTCTTCGGGTATGTGATTTTTGATGAGGTATTGTTTTACAGCGGTGAACTCTTTGACGCCACGGGGCAGGTAGATGATTTGCCCGCAGTCTGGTCTTTCTTTATAGATGTTGATGACACTGTCGCAGACCAGGAGCATTTTTGGAGAGGCCAGGACAAACTGAGAAAGATCAGGAACTTTGATGTTTTTGTCTTTGACCAGCGTCGGTGAAATGAGGCACATACGCATGGTATTCATCGCGGAGAAAATTACATCCAGGCCGGTAGCTTCTGAAAGGCGGACAATTTGCGAATCATAGATTTTCTTTTGCAGCGTTGTCATTTCAATTTTGACAACGTGAGTTTCTTTTTCCGGGCGGTTGATATGGGCGTCTTCAGCATCGACTTTATCTATGTAGTTCTGGATGATTTTCTGAAGGGCATCGAGGGAGCGGAAGTTTTTCATTACGGTTTTGCGGACAACTTCGTTCTTGTTGTTTACGGTCCATTCGATTTTGATTTCGGCAAATTCGTTGAGGAAGTCATTTATATCATTGTAGCCGAGCGAGCGGATTTCGTTGCCGCCGGTGAAGAGCAGGGTAGTGTAGATTTCCATCGGCGAATTTGTGAAGGGTGTTGCGGACAAGAGGAATACATTTTTCTCATTATTGTGACGGTGGATGTATTCTGTGATTGCAAACATTTTGACGGCACGGCTGGATGGTTCGCCATAGCCTAGTCGGGAGAATTCTGAGTAGCCAGAGCCGGTAACTTTTTTGATTAGGTTCTTATATCTGTGTGCTTCATCTACAAGCAGGAGGTCTATTCCGAGTTCTTCGAAGAATACAAACTGCTCGTTAGAGAGTTCAGCAGATGGTTGGAAATATTCCTTTGTTTTTTCTTTGAGATGATATGCTCAAAGCTTTCTTCGAGGAGCTGGTTACTGTCTTCTGAAAAATAGATTTTCTCGATGGCTTCTGCAGTACAGATTGAAACTGAGTTGGCTGGTAAAAGCAGGCTGTTGTTTTCTTCTGCGAAAACTGAGTTCATGCGAAGGTCGTCGATTATGTCTTTGTTCAGATTTTCAAGTTTATTAAAAGTGGTAGCCGGGAAGAGTTCCTGTATGTCGTGCACCCATTTTGAATACACTGCCTTTGGAACTATGATTAGAGGCCGACAGCATTTTCCATGCTGGAGCTGATACATAACAGCGGCAATTCCGGTTGCGGTTTTTCCGACACCTACATCATAGGCTAGGAGTCCGTTCCCCTTGCTGCAGAGAAAGGCAAATCCTTTTTTCTGTTGGTCATGAAATGTGAACTTTTTGCCATCATATTTTCCAGAAAAGCCTTCTAGCGTGTAATCGAAATTGTCATAGTCTATATGAGAGAAATTATTGAAGGTCTGGTTCCAGATTTGCTCTACCCAGTCTCGTTCTTCAGGTGAAAGTCCCTCGTGAAGGAAGCGGTCAAAGAGAAGTTCTGCGGTATCCATGCGGAGAATTTTTCGTTCATCATTTTCTGTCTGGCTGAGTGACAGCTTTTTACAATGCAGGCCTTCAGAATAATCAATAATGTCAGCCCAGCTGATGGCATCAGGAAAATCAGTTTTAGAAACAGGAGATGCAAGCCAGTCAATGTCACGATAATCTTCATTTTCACTTCTGCCTGAGACCCATCTGTAAAAAGATTCTTTAAGATCAAAATCAGAAGCCTCTGATTTTCGGGTAATGACCGAGTGAAGAGAAAAATGAATATCAGAAATCTGCTTGAACGCTTTTTCCAACGAGAAAAACTCCTTGCTCCAAAGTATATACAAAAGTTCTATCAAATAGTGATAGATTTTCTCAGTTTTTTGAAAAATCTAGTAATATAAATATAACTGTCGAAAATCCAAAAGTTGACAATTTATTTTACAGCATGGGGAGTGACAAATAACGGCATTGTAAAAAATATGATTATCTGGCCTGATTTTTCATTTCTATATCATTATTTGATAGTCTTGTTGCTTATTATTTCTATTGAGGAATGTGAATGGCAGAGAAAATAGAAAACAAACAAGACGAAATTAATTGGAATGATTCGTTAGATTACACATATTCAAGTATAAAAGATACAATGTTCGAAACAATTACTTTCATAGAAGGCCGATATCGAACTAAGTCTAGAGACGAAGTTATAGAAACTGGGATTCGCTGGTTAGAATTCTGCAAAGAAGATCTTGTAATTATAGGATCTAGACCCGCGATTGGCAAAACAAGTTTTATATTGAGTTTAACCAGCGAATTTATAATAAATAAGAATATTCCGGTAGGGCTGGTAACTCCTGGAACAATAGAACGTGATATAGGTATTCGATTACTTGCTATTAATTCTGAGGTTCCCATTCAAAAAATTCGAAGTGGAATGATGAGAATTGCAGAGTTAAAAAAGGTTCAGGAAGTTTCTAACGTGCTATTTGAAGCTCCGCTATATTTTTATGATGAACCTAATTGTAGCTTCAAAAATCTTAAAGACAATGTTCTAAAAATGGCTCTAGAGGAACACATCCAGTTATTATTTATTGATGGTTTTAAATACATACAGGAAATAATTGATGCAGATACAGAAAATTATAGAATCAGATTGGCTAAGTTATTAACGGAGCTTAAGTCACTTGCTATGGAACTTCACATACCGATCATTTTGTCTTTGGATTTACCAGCAACAAAGAATAATGAAGAACCAACAATTCAGGATTTAAGAAAAAATATGATTATTGCAGATAAGGCTGATAAGATTCTCTTCCTTCACAGAAATCGATTATATGATTATCGTGTTAATTACCAGGATGCAGAACTCATTACGATAAAAAATACAGCTGGCCCTTATGGAACATTTCCATTGCATTTTTATCCGATTACATGCAAGTTTTCTTATAAAGAGGACAATTAAATCCGAGAACTATCACAAAATGATAGCTTTGTGTGGTATAATTAACAAAGGAGTTTGAATCTATGAAACTGTTTTATAATCCTTCTTTTACCGGAAATGCTTATGTTGATTTTGAAAAGACACCGGTTATGTTTGATGCAAAAGTTGTAAATACAGCAGGACTTTGTGGAATTATCCGACTGCATGCTGGTATCTGTTCAGTGGTTAAGGATTATGGAATTCGTTTTGTAGATTACTATTCTGCTATGAAAAAGTTCATGGCAAAAAATCCGAAAAATACCCTAGCAACATCTTTTAAGATTGACTCCTTAAATACAGCAAAAAAATGTCTTGAATGGCGTGATACTTTGGCTGCAGCCGGTTGGACTAAAGCTTCACCAGCTCCTACAGAACGTATGAAGGTGCTTTCTGGTGTCGAAAAGTTTTTTGATGATAAGTCTGCCGGCGAAGAATTGCTAGAGCTTATAGCCCAGGTTGAAGGAGGCTGTACACTTCCAGAGCTGGAAATTCACACCTCATCTTATTATGAAGATTTTAGTCCTGCTGAGGTACGTTTGTTGAATGCTTTGATTGAACGAGGAGTTACTTTTAAGGCTGATGACAAGAAATTGGAAAGCAATAATATCTCCAAGGTTCTTTCAATTTTGGAAGGTGGAAAAGGTATCAAGCTTGATTCTAATGACGAATCCTTTGAAATCTGGAATTTTGCAGAGCGTGACGAAGCTATAAAATATTTGAGTCTGCTGGACGCTACAGATTTTGATGTATGGATTAATGCCGATAACAAGGAGTTTGATAACTGGCAGAAGCTGGGAGGTAAGAAAACCAGTGGTTCTGAAATATCTGGAATTCCTCAAACAGCAGAATTGCTCGCAATCGGTCTTACTATGTTTGAGAGACCATTAAATATTTTTAATATTGTTGAATGGCTCAATACTTCGATTAATCCACTTTCTGATTTTTTTAGAAAGAAGCTTGCCGAGAAAATCTGCAAAAGCGGAGGTTATTACAATGATCGTTGCCGAGATTTCATCAATAAAGAAATTGAAGAATATCCAGATTTAAAAGAAAAGATTGAGAAGTTTCTGCCGGATATAAATCAGCCATATTTTGAAGAAACTGATGTTGAAGTGGCAGCCATCAAAGCTTTTGTTCAAAACCTTCGTAAGTGGTGTGCTCAGAAAATTGCACTAAATAAGGATGGAGATGCAGCTGTTGATCAACTTGGTTATGTAATCAATCAGGCAGATACACTGCTGCTGCTTTTGGAAGAAATTGGTGAAACTGCAATTCCTTATTCAAGCATTGAGGCTATGTCTTCAATCATTGTGAATAATGTTTCAATGAAGCAGTATTCAGCTCAGGCCGGATGTAAGAATATTATCAACTCTTATGCGGATTTCTGTGATGAAGCTGATAAAACGATCTGGTGTGATTTTTATCAGAGTGGAGATTCTGGCAAGCTGACATATTCATTTCTGTCTCCTATCGAAAAAGAAGCCTTTCAAGAATCTCTTTCACTTTGGGATACTCTTAAAGAAAGAGATTATCTACGAAAGCTTTTGCTGACTCCTTTTGCAAAAACGAAGAAAAAGCTGGTGCTGGTAACAATCGATAAAATCGGTTCGGCACCTGCCCCTAAGAGTCCTGTTTATATTCAGCTGGAAAAATATTTTGCAGATAAGAAAAAGCCGAATGATTTCTCAAAGAATCTGCTCAAGCCGTTTGTAAAAGAAAAAACTCTCGATGCAGCTCTCTCTAAAGCAATCAAGAAAATCGACAATCGCATGGAAAGCGATCAGGAGTTTGTTGAATTTAATAATACTGATTTTATTAAGGATAACTGGGCGGAATACCAGAGTTCTACAAGCCTTGAAAGTCTCATACCACATCCTCTTGATTATGTGTTAGACACATACGTGGCTTTTAAGTCTAATGCCTTAGATCAATTAAATGATTTATCTACCACAAAGGGTAAGGTGGCTCATAAAGTAATACAGCTTTTATTTTCTCCAAAGAAAGAGAAAAAAGACAGCGGCACACCAACATATATTCGTACTCAGATAGACAATCATTTTGATGCGATTTTTGAAGAAACAGTTCAATCAGAGGGTGGAATACTCCTGACAAAAGACAATAAGCTTGAGCTTCAGCAATTCAAGAAGCAGTTAAGTGCAAGTCTGGAAGGCCTGTTAAAAGGTATTTCAGAAAACAAGCTTCATGTTGTTGCCTGCGAAAAATCAGTTGGTTATCAACAAGAAAAGGATTCAGACAAAGTTATAAGACATGGCTTCATTGGAGAGCTTGATACAAAGGGCTTTATTGATATGCAGCTGGAAGACCCTGAAGGCAATCCATATATCTTTGATTTTAAGTGGACAACGTCGGACCGTCATGCTCAAAAGCTTAAAGAGAACAAATCTATACAGCTTGCTTTATATAAGGAACTTATTGAGCAGGAAACAAAGCGTAAGGTAAAGGCAGTTGCTTATTATCTGCTGCCCCTTGCAAGATTTGTATCGACATCAGATTTAAAGGGAGCAATAAATCTTAGTCACATTCTTACTGAATCTGAACGAGCAGGCAAGGATCTTCTTAAAGAAATTCAGAATTCTTATAAATACAGGAAGGAGGAAATCCTTTCCGGCAAACTGGAAGAAACTGCCGACTGGGCTAAAGAAGATATTACTTATGAACAAAAGAGAGATGACCTTGGTCTCCTGCCTATGGATTATTATGACAATGCAAAGACCGGTACTTACAATCCAATTGCAGTAATAAAGGGAAGAAAATAGGGAGAGTAGAAAATGAAGAACGTAAAATATATTAGCGCAAGCGCAGGCAGTGGAAAAACCTATTCTCTTACTCTTGCTTTGACAAACGCAATCAAGAATAAAGAAGTCGAACCAGAAAATGTAATTCTCACAACCTTTACTAAGGCAGCAGCTTCAGAGTTTAAAGAAAAGTCAAAGGCTATGCTTTATGAAAACGGTATGGTATCTGAAGCAGACCGCCTTGATCAGGCTCTCATGGGAACAATTCATAGTGTAGCCGAATCTTTAATTCTCAAGTATTGGTATGAGCTTGGCTTGAGTCCAAAAATCAATCCTATTGCAGAAGAGGACCTGGATTTTTATAGAAATCAGTCTCTTGTAAATCTTCTCAATGAAAAAGACCTCGCTTTCTTAAACCAGTTTGCAGAAGAATTTAATATCAAAGTTGATAGAGGCAGGAAAATCAATTATGACTTCTGGAAGAGTGATTTATCTAAAATTCTGGAATATAAAAAAAATTATCAGATAAAGGATTTCAAACCTAGTATTGCATATTCCAAGGAAATGACAAGAAGTCTAGTCCATGGTGGCCATCATATTAAAGTCAATTTTGACTTACTGGAAGATATTCTGGACCAGGCTCAGAAATTAAATGATGCAGATGATTCTGATGATCAATTATCAAGAAGAAGAAGTATTGAAACTCAGAGACGTTTGATGAAAATCAAAAATCCGTCTTCTTTCCGTTATGCAATGGAAGTTGGAGCCTTTGTAAAGAATTTGCCATGGCGAGAGCTTGCTGAGTTGAAAGCAGAATTCGCTGATAGTCTTGCAAATCCGTATGCTTCAGAAGAAGTCCGTGAGAGTCTTAATAAATACATTGAATTAATGTTCAGACTGGCAGAAGAATGGAATGCAAAATATCAGGAGTATAAGACAGAACATCATCTTATCGACTTTGCAGATATGGAAGAATACTTTTATCAGCTTCTTGAAAAAGACGAGGTTGCCTCTGATATTAAGGCTACCTACAAATATGTCTTCGTCGATGAGTTCCAGGATTGTTCTCCTATTCAGGTAAAGATTTTTGATAAGCTCTCTGAAATTGTTGATTACAGTATCTGGGTAGGCGATAAGAAACAGGCTATTTATGGATTCCGCGGTTCTGATACAGTTCTTACTACTGCAGTAATGGACATTGTAAAAGAAAATGAAAAGAAAGGTCTTGATGGCTGCAGCACAGAAATTCTGGGGTATAGCTGGCGATCACTGCCAGCAATTGTGAATTTTACAAATGCAGTTTTTGAGAAAGGTTTTTCAAAGGAGAATAAAGAAGAGATTCATCTTGAACCTAAGAGAAATGAAGAATCTGGTTCTGTAAATTACTGGTGGCTTGCTGGAACAAATAAAGAATCAAGATTTACAGCTTTGACTACAAATATTATTGATCTTATAAACAAGGGAGAAAATCCTTCGGATATTGCGGTTCTCGCAAGATCTAATGATGAATTAGCTGAATTGGCTGATTATTTAAGAGACGCAAATGTTCCTGTTTATATAGATGAAGGCGGACAGTCTGGTGCAGATACAGTTTCATTGGTATCGGCCTTGCTTCAGCTTGTTGCAGATGAAAGCGCAGAATTACCTAAGGCTCAGATTGCATTCCTCACAGAAAAAGATTACAAACTCGAGCAAATCATAGACGATAAGCTTGAGTACAATATGATAGATAAGCCGGAAAATCTTTTCTATGATGATATACCTTTAGTAAAGGCCTTATTGGCAAATAGAGAGCGATATAAGCTTCAGTCTGTATCTGCTTTGGTTGAATCATTGATCATTGAATTAGACCTGTTCAATATTGCAAAGAAACTGAATGATAATGTTGATACCACAAAGCTTCTTCATGCGATCATTGATGCTGGTAAGTCTTATGAAGATCACTGTGCATTAATGCATCTTCCAAGCTCTATTATGGGCTTTGTTGCATATCTTGGAGAACACGATATTTCTGTTTCTGGTTCTACAGAGGGAGTTCAGTTCTTTACTTACCATAAATCAAAAGGTCTGGAGTGGAAAACTGTAATTCTTCTTGGCTGTGATAAGGATATAATCGATCCTAAAATGTTCATAAAGCGCAACATATTTGGAACAAGAATTATTCGCGTTTCAGAATCGACTAAAGAACATTTATTCCCTGAAGTAAAGATAAGCGTATTTCCAAACCTTTTTATTGGTAATACAACCATACCAGATGAATGGCAGAATCCAATCATGGCTTCAGATAGATATAGCACTCTGCTTGAAGGCTATATGGAAGAAGTAAAAAGACTTATGTATGTTGCAATGACACGTCCAAGGGATCAGTTGATAATTGTTCTTAATGGCAGACGTGGAAAACCAATGCCAATGCTGACATTTACTCAATTAGGATACACCGTTGCCCAGAATTTCCAGGAAGGTAATTCAGACTTATTTGGAGTAGGGGTAGTCTCAAATAAACTGGAAAATGCTGATGAAAACATTGACTTCAAGGGCAGTAAGGTTGAAAATCTCGGCATAAAACTCGCAGGAAAAACAGCTAAAAATGCAGAACCTCGCGACCTACAGCCAAGCAGTAGACCTGGCGGAGATGTAAAGGCAGAAATGATTGAGGCTGGAGCTGTCATAACAGTAACAGGCAAAGCTGATTCTGCTTCATTAGGAACCTGCATTCATGACATATTCTGTGTAGCAGAAAATAAGTCAGAAAAAGATATAGAAACAATGATCAAAGCCTATGGTTTTGAAGGTAATCTCACAAAGAGTGATGAAATCAAAAAATCCTGGGAGGCTCTTACCTCATATCTGACATCCAGCTATGGATCAGCAACAAAACAGTATCATGAGCTTTCATTCAAGCATCAGCTTACAAACGGCCAGAGAATAACCGGAAGCATGGACTTTGTTTGGGAGACTGATGCTGGCTGTGTCATCGTAGATTACAAGACGTTTCCTGGAAAGAAAGAAAATTTGCTGGATACAAAGAACGATTACTACGTAGGCAAATATAAGGGCCAGTTAGATTGCTATGAAGAGGCACTAACTGCTGCTGGTAAGAAAGTTATCGCAAAGCTTTTGTATTACCCTGTGGTTGGAGTGATTGTGAAAATATTGTAAAACTTTTTTCGACTATTATCATACTATGATAGACCTGCCATTTATACTAAACGTATCTTGAATACAGAGGTATTAAATGGCGTTAAAAATCAAAATCTTTGATCCGGCACCAGAAGGAACTCCTGTTTCTGAATTCATTCATCTCCATGTGCACTCGGACTATTCCATCAGAGATGGTGCTTCAAAACTAAATACTCTTATAGCTCGTGCAAAGCAATTAAATATGCCTGCTCTGGCTTTGACCGATCACGGTAATATGTTCGGTGTATTGAACTTTGAACATATCTGTCGTGCTAATGGAATTAATCCAATTATTGGAGAAGAGTTTTATGTTGCATATGGAAAGCATACTGAGCAGACTCCAGTTCCATATGGCAGCGGTAAAAAGAAATACTTCCATTTAATCCTTTTATGTGAGAATGTAACCGGCTACAAAAACATGTGCTGGCTGTCATCTCTTGCCTACCGAGACGGATTCTGGTCTAAGCCTCGAATTGATTTTGAACTTCTTGAAAAATACCACGAAGGAATTATCTGTCTTTCTGCTTGCATTCAGGGAGAGCTGCCTCAGCTGCTTCTTAATGATATGGATGATGAAGCACGTGAGCTTGCCTTAAAGTATAAAAATCTTTTTGGACCTGATCATTACTATATTGAACTGCAGGATCATGGATTAGCCGTATCCGTCAATTCTAGCCTAAATTATTCTACCCATTCACCGCGCATTTTAAAA
>JAEDCY010000100.1 GCA_016293915.1 Treponema sp.
GTACTGTGGCGGCAATACAGGTTCCAATTAATTTCTTTATCATAAAAATCTCCTTGAGCCTTTTTACATGCTCTTACTTATATTATAGACTGATGATAATGACAACTAATGTCATGGGTGTTTTTTTGTTTCACTTTTATGCATCCTTAGAAGAAAAAATAGTAAAACCTGTAGCTCGATCGTGTTTTACAGTTTGAATTGAACCATCTTGCCTTGTCTGAGTTTCTGTAACAAATCTTGTGTTTTTGTCTGAAGCCTTTGGATTCTTGTATGTGTAAAAATTACAATTATCCATGAAATCTGACATTTCATTGTATCTGTCTACTAATGCATTGTAGTCATTTACATTTTTGTCATACTGCTTACGGACTTCATTTATGACATAACCGGCAAGAGCAATGCCACCTGTAATTTAAAGTTTTTTGAACATAAAAAATCCTCCTGTGATTAATATGTAAATAAAGATTAACACAGGAGATATGACAAGAATTGTCGTACTTTAAATTATATGCTCGTGAGCCCGTGCTTCCACTACACTATCCTTAATTTCTGGCGGCATTATTACCTGCAATAGTTGAAATTCAAATTACCGTTCGGGTCTGCTTTTTTATCTGTTTAATTTCATCTGCAGATAATCGTCTACTCCATAGTTTTATAAGCTTTATCAATTGCTTTTATTTCTTTCTTGAGAGATTTGTTTACAGCGTTTTTGTTAAAGTAAGTAATGTCCAGATTTTTTATTCCCAGCCATTCAGAATAACTTTCATAATCATCACCTGACTTTTTTTCAAAAGCCTTAACACAGTCTGACATTGCTCCAACTCCGCCAATATCCTCAATTATTCCAAGTCCTTCGCCATCAAGAACCAGAGGAGAGGCTTCTTCGTATACTTCATCATCAATGATTTCTTCAAGGCGGATAGGGAAAGTCCAGTCGTCTCCAAAATCATAAGTAAAAGTAATTGTATCACCAATTTTCTTTAAGCAGTCTTTTACTTTATAATTGCGGACATCAACATATTTTTTTGGCTGAATATGTTTATGTCCAATCGCAAACTCATCATCGGTCGCATTCATTTCTCCATCAAAATAAACCTGAAGATTGAGGTTTTCTGAAGGAACATCAAAATCATAAATGTGACTGGCATTACCATCAAACATAGAAATCATACAGGAAGCAAGACTCAGCATGGGCATATTTTTTTTAATCAGAAAAGTTCTGTGAATCTTTGGTTTAAAGCCTTCCAGTTCAGTATAAAGCTTATAAACACCGCCATTATTCTTCTGAGGCTTTTTCTTTTCCCCAATCACATTAATCTGGCAGAGTTTCATTGCAGAAAGTGCTGTCTTATGACTTTCCGGAGTTACACAGGCACAGCAGCTTGCATCAACCGTAATCTTTACTTCCGGCAGTTTTGCTTTAAGAATGAATGCATTGCTTATAACGCAGATTCCAGTGCAAAGTCCCACAAGCTCAATTTCTTCAAGATTGCCTAAAGTTGCAACATAGTCAGCAAGTTCAATTAAACCAAACGATGGCTTATCAAAAATACGGCTGTCCCCTACTTCCAGCTTGCTAGAAATCTGCCAGCCGTCACTACCTTCAACGCAGTGCAGAACCGGAAGATTTTTTCCTTCCTGAGTTTTAAGATAGTTGCTCTGGTGAGTATCTCGTGTGAACACAACGGTTTCGCCTGCAGCCCTGGCCTTTGCGATTTTCTTTGCAACATTAGGCACGATTGCCACAGCTTCTTTTGTTCCAAGGGAACCGTCTATAAAATCATTCTGCATGTCGATTACGATTAAAAGTTTCATTTTTTTTGTCTCCTTATTATTTTTTTAATGAATAAGTTCTGTTCTTGTTCTCTCCAGTCCCTACAATCAAACCTTCAGCTTCCAGCTTCTTAAAGATTTTACGAACCGCAGGAGCTGTAAGCAATTAAAATGATTGCAAAATGAGCAATCTGTTTAATTTCTTCATCTGTGTAGACTGTAATTTGTTTTTCCAAAACCATAGAACTCACTGTCAAATACATTCTGTAAAGTATACAAAACATAGAAACCTAAAAGTACCATAACAAAACTGAACAACTTATTAGCAATAAATGCCCCTA
>JAEDCY010000021.1 GCA_016293915.1 Treponema sp.
TGTAGTGAGTGGAAGCGGTACGAAGTACGGCTGGAACGAACGGCAATTAACGGCACCTTTTTTCTAGAACTATGATATAATATTTTTATTATGAAAATTGAGCACGTTGCACTGTATGTAAAAGACCTGGAAAAAGCAAAAGATTTTTTTACAACCTACCTGAATGGAAAAGCCAATAACGGTTACCATAATCCAACAACAGATTTTAGATCTTACTTCATAACTTTTGAGGACGGAGCTCGTCTTGAGATTATGACACGTCCGGAACTTGTTGAACAAACTAAGCATCCATACCACACATGTTATTCTCATATTGCGTTCAGTGTTGGAAGCAAAGAAGCTGTGGATGAACTGACAGCTCGTCTTGATGAAGCTGGTTATTCTGTTTCCAGTGGTCCGCATACAACTGGTGATGGATATTATGAGAGCTGTATTGTTGGACTTGAAGAAAACTTTATCGAGATTACTGAATAAGTCGAAAAATACTCTTTTTAGTTTGTAGTAATGGATTTAAACACGATTGTAGTAAAGATTGTAGTAAAATAAAAACATCTCAAAGTAAGTCAAAAACAGTCAGTTGCATAATTCCTTATACTGATATAAAATAAAGATATCAATCAGGGAAAGAAGTAGCATTGAATGTTTTTGATATACACTTGATGACGACTGTTAATCCATGTGTCGCAGTTCGAAAAAAATGCGAGCAATGGCGCAGCATTTTTTTTGATGAGGGCACAGGAGGTGCCCTCAAGCGAACGAAGGCGCCGTGGAGGGAGCAGACAGGAGGTCTGCGACCGTAACGGCAAAACCTACGGCAACGTTGCGATCTTTATCAAAACTCCTTTGAAAAAGTGCGACAAGCCGTCGCAGTTTTCTTTATATTAGTGCCATCTGAAATGGCACAAAATCATATCAATTTCTCTATGCATTAATGGATTTTTCAGATACTATCTGTTCTTCAAAAAGTTCTTTTACATAAAGATATTCAGATTCTGAGAAATTACAAAACTTTTGCAAGTCTTCTATTTCTGCAATATGTTTTTCAATCAGTTTTCTTGCTATACTTAGATTTTCTTCAAATCGGAGTTCTTCTGAATAATCATCCATTAGCTCATAAAGTTTTGTACGTTTTTCTAAATCTTTTTGAGCCGCTTCTGGAGTTTTGAACATCAAAGTTTTAAAGTCTTCTTCCTGAAATTGACAGAGTGATGAATGATTTGTTCCAGCTAAGTCATAATATTCACAATTATACCAGATACCATCATCTTCGGTTATAAGAATAGTAAGAACTTTGAACTTATAGATTTCATTATATCCAAGCCCTTGTCTTCCGTAGAAAATATCACCAAGTTTACAAACCGTTGTATAAATCATCTATTTACTCCATATAAAAAATGTGGTCATCACGGATGATACAAGCACCCAAGGCGGATGCTTTTTTAACACGTTATTTATGAGGTCCTATAAACTTATCACCATTAAAATGAATCATATGGCTTGGATTATCAGCAATCCAGGCTTCTGTTTCCCATACGATATCTAGAAACTGTTTATCTGAAATATTTATTCGTCATTTATGGGACCTAAGAATTTCAATCCATCTCGATGTTGCATATGGTCAGGTTCAGTTGCAATCCATATTTCAGTTTCCCAAGCTAGTTCTTCACTGCATTTTCGATATGCAGTGATATTTTCAAATGCAGTCACAAAAATTCCTTTTTTTGCACTTCTTCCCATGATTTTCTGAAGCTCGGCTTTACGAGTGGGCGTTATAGGATTTGAAGTGTGATATGCTTCAATCATATACACCCAGTCTTTACGAGGAGAATATGCAACAATATCAGGCAATTTTGATTGTTTTAAATCTAAAAATCCAAGTTCTTGTAATTTTAATTTCTCAAAAATGAGACCATATTTGTTATCTGAATCTCCACAGTATAAAATAACAGCTCCATATCCGAAACGAGGTAAAAACTCTTCTATGACTGATTTCTGAATAGCATTATGTTCACCATCTTTAAGTTCTATTTCTTTTCCATCTGGTGTAGTTACTTTTATTTTTGGAAGATTTCGCTGTTGACTAATTTTTTCTTCATAAGTTGGATGCGCGGAATTAAATGTTTCAACTTGTTTGAACCAATCGCTCTGACCATAATTTTTGATAATTCGCGAATACTCAGCACTGATTTTGTATCCTCTGGTAGGATTACTTGTATTAGCCATCGGTTTTGATTTTATTACGATATCTGCAAGCAAAAGAAGTCTTAAATCATCACGAAGCACATAATCATAAGAACCGCGGCTAATATTCTCCTCAAAATTCGAATTGTAAAAATCAATTATTTCTTTTGTCGTCATTGAATAATCCGAATTTGAATCCTTTATTTTTTTCCAGTCACTTGATGATTTCACATTTCCAACAGCAAGAAAGGCCATTGCCATTTTCTCTCGCTTGCGGTCCGTCATATCATCTATCGGAATTCCCAAACAACTTAGAATCTGTAACGATTCTTGTATTAGTTTTTGATTTTTCGGATTTTTTGTATTAAAGGATTTTGGACAATTTAAAGTGGGGAGGGTATTATAATCATAATATTTCATTCTATTAGTTCTCCATTAAATAGTTTGATATCGATTTTGCTAGTTGATAGGCAAACAGTGGAGGTACAGCATTTCCGATTTGTGTAAATTGGCTTTCCATGTTACCTGAAAATTCAAACCAATCAGGAAACCCCTGAAGTCTGGCAGCTTCTCGTACACTAATCCGTCTTCTTCGTCCGTCCGGTAATTTTATTCTGTGCATATCGCTTGTCGCTCCCGCTAAGTTTCTACAAGTCAAGGTTCTTGCAGGTCTATCTAGATGCAAATCCCGAGGGTTTTTGCATTTTGAGGCCTTTTCATATTTTGCAATATAAACATCCTGTTCAGGGGTAAGAAAGATTGCATCATCAGGTATCTGGAAAGCAAGTTCTCCAAGAGCTTCACCTGCCGTAATTTTTCGATTACTTGACTCCGGAAAGTTAAATCCACCGTGATGACCAACAATAACAAGCCTTTCCCGATTCTGAGGAATATCATAATTCACAAGCTGAAAAACTTTTGACTCAACAATATAACCGAGAGAGCGCATTTCGGAAAGTATTGTTTTATAATAATCCTCATTTTGCTCTGGCAACCCCTTGACATTTTCGCACATCCAGATTTTTGGGTTTAACCTTCTTATTGCAGAAATGAACGCAGGAAAACCGTTTCTTTCATCTTCTTTACCAGTCTGCTTTCCTCTTCGGCTGAATGGCTGGCATGGTGGTCCCCCAATAACTATCTGTGCATTAGGAAACTCAGTTTCCGGTGTTATATTTACTTGGTTACAATCCGAATGGAGGTTTCGTTTATAAGTCGTACAACAATCTAGCATTCTCTCATATCCAATAGTCTTTATTCCAGCAGATTCAAAACCAAGAGAAAGCCCTCCACATCCTGCAAATAAATCTATTGCTGTAAAATTGAATTCTTTTGGAGGAAATATAGTTTTATTCAGATAATCGATATAATTCTCGTTTTCTATCATTTTCTCTTTACCATATGATTGATAGATGTTTCAACAGCATGAGCTATTCGTTCTTTTTCAAGAGTTTCTGCAATGGCAACCATAATATTAGTATATTATATATTTGACTTTTAGACTATTAATTAATCACAAAGTCACCAAAAATAATTAAACACTAGCCCTGCATCAAGTCTGTCTAGTTTTTTGTTTCTCATCTTTATCTCGCAACTCTTTCTTATTTTATTCAATTCCATTAAACTAATCGCACATGACAAAACAAGATCTTCGTAATCAAATAAAAGATATACTCAAACAAATTGGTAACAATGCTATTCGAAAAGAATCAGAAAAGATTTGCCGTACAATCCTTGAATCAAATTTCTTTACATCATGCACTACCCTTCTGGCCTACATGCCGCTCGCAGATGAAGCAGACATAACACCTGTAATTCAGCGCGCACTTTCTCAAAAGAAAAAGGTTTTTCTGCCACGTATTTTTCCTGAAACTAATAAAATGGAATTCTACCGCTATGACACAAGCACAGAAATCACTCAGGGCTCATTCGGTATAAGTGAACCAGCCGCAAAAGAAGAACTCAGCTTTACACAATTTCTTAGAAAAATGTCTATAAATGAATATTCACCGGCAGCACATTCTTCCAACTTTGTAGATATTACGCCTCATGACAATCCGACTGAACACATCTTGATTCTCGTTCCAGGCCGTGCCTTTACAAAGGATGGAAAACGTCTGGGGCGCGGCAAAGGTTTTTACGATATATATCTTTCGCAGCTTCCACAGATTTTTGATATAAAAAAATCCGGTGTATGCTTCAGCCAGCAGATTCTGCCAGACCTTCCCACAACACCGGATGATATTATGATGGATTACTTATTTAGTAGTAAATCCTAGAAAACTGCTCCACGTTTTCGCAGTTTTCTTTAACGGATTTGCTATTATTACTATTTCTGAAGAATAAACTCTACACGTCTGTTCTTCCAGTTATTATCCTTATCCTTAGGATTAACAACAGGCTTTGTACCACCCATTCCTTCTGTAGAAAGAGCAGCAGCATTTACACCACGTTTTGTCAGATAAACCTTGATTGCATCTGCACGTTCCTTAGAGAGTGGCATTGAAGCACGTCCCCACTGTGCGAGATTATTAACAGTCTCTTCTTCAGGATTGTCAGTAATCTTATTAGCGTGTCCTACAATAGTAACCTTATAATCCTTGAATTTCTTAAGAATGTCTGCAATACGATTCAATACCTTAATGTTGTTAGAAACCTTATCAGCATCGAGTTTAGCATTTGCAGTCTGGAAGTTAGCTGCATCAGATTCAAAGATGATTGAAGGAACAGCCATCTTCAAAAGGTTACCGTCACGAATTACAAGTACATCAACAGGAATTACACCTTTTACAGTTGAAGTCATTCCGAGATTATCAGTTACAGTAAACTCATAAGGATAGTCCATAGCAGACTGAACGCGTTCTGCATTTCCATTTACATCCTTCTGAAGGTTACTCAAACCGTCCCAGATAATTCTTTCTGTAATCTGGCTCTTTCCAGAAGTCTTCCAGAAATCCTTACCCTTTGGATCTTTGATTACGAAAGACCAGTTCTTAATCTTAGCTTTAGTAGATCCTGCAAGCTTAATATAAAGATCATCATCTACGCCGTCATTATCAGGGCTGAAGTATTCAGGAGCAGTCTTAACTGTAAGTTTTGGAGCAGTTGCAGTACAGATAAACGGAGATGAAACTGCGCTTACCTTATTGCCGTTGTTATAAACAACTTCGAGTGTACCTGTAAAGGTTCCTTCACAGGCAAGACCATCTTTTCCAGCTCCATTCCAGTTGATTGCGGCCGGAAGATTTGCACTGTCTTTTTCTGAAAGTGCATATACGCTTGTTCCGTCTTCCTTACGAACATCAAAGTTCCAGCTCTTAATATTGTCTGCTACAGAAGTACGAATTTCAAACTTCTGAGTATCAAGGTAGCCGTCATTGTTAGGAGAGATTCCTTCGTACTCTGCTGTGATGTAAGCCTTTGTTTCACGGTTATCAAGAGTAATTCCCTTGAGCTCTGTACTAAAGCTGTTTCCTGCATCATCAGTTGAGAAAATTACGATATTATATTTTCCGTTTGCAGCAAGATTTCCTGATTCATCAGTTCCGTCCCAGGCAAAGCTTTCTTTACTTCCATTCCAAGAGAACTTCTTAACAGCCTTATCTTTTGCATCACGAACTTCTGCTACCCAAAGCTTTTCAGCAGAACATTCCTTTATAGTAACCGGAATATTTTTTTGAGCACCGTTTCCTGATGGAGCAAAGAAGCTCCATGGTGTTTCTGCAGTAAGATTAGGTGCAAGAGTATCAAGCTCAAAGTTCTGAGTAGAAGCGGAAGCTGTAGAACCGTTTGCTGCAAGAACAGAAAGCTGGGCAAAGTACATTCCATCTGAACAGAGAATCTTTGAATCATCTTTTCCATCCCATACAAAGTTCACAGGAAGCTTCTTGCTTTCTTTTACTGTATACACAGCTTTTCCAGCTTTATTTTTGATTGTAAAATCGTAAGAAACTACATCCTTTGTTGCAGTAACCGGAGTAAATGTAATTGTATCTTTTACCTTGTTTCCATTTGGAGAGAAAGCTGTATCTGAAACTGCAAGAAGAAGCTGAGCTTCAGTTGTATCAAAAGTTACAAGCTCTGTAGTCTGGCTCACACCAGTGTTTCCCGCAAGGTCTGTTCCAGAAAGCACGAAACGATACTGGCCTTTTTCTGCAATTGTTCCATCAGAAGAAATACCATTCCATACAACTTCCTCTGGCGGATATTCTCCAAAGTCGTACGAATTAACAACCTTGCCATCTGAACTCTGAATCTCACCCTTCCATGAAGGAACTGTAGAACCTGAAGATGGAACCGGCATAATAGAGAACTTTACAGAATCTTTTGCACCGGCACCAAATACCTTTTCTGAAGCAACAATCTGAGCTGCAGGTTTATCTGTATCAAGAACAAGTACCGGAGAAGAAATAGGATCCGGCTCATAACCATTAAGATACTTTGCAGTTACTACAGCCTGGTACTCACCATCTTTAAGCTGTTTTCCACTATCATCTTTACCGTCAAAAATTATTGATGAAGGAGGAATATCACCAGAGTTTGTCTGATTGTAAGTACGAACAGCCTTTCCAGCCTTATCCTTTACCGTAACAGCCCATTCAACAAGTTTATTTCCACTTTTTTCTTCCGGAACAGGAATTGTAAGATCAAGAGCAACATTAGAAGTCTTGCTGTCTGTATTTGGAGAAAAATAACGTGAACCTTTTACATAAAGATTGGTTGCAGGTTTTTCTGCCGAATAAATAATATTTGTGATTGAAGCAGGAAGAGATGTATTACCTGCACGGTCTGTTGCAGAAATCTCATAAGAATAAACGCCATCAAATACCTGGGCATCCTGATCATCAGTACCCTTCCACTGGAATTCAGCTGGTTCTGCATTTACCCATTTTACAGTTCTTACTACAGTTCCATCAGCAGAGCGGAATTTTCCAACCCATTCATCTTCAACAGAACCGGTCTGTTTGATTTTAAGGGCAGCCTTAGCCCCTTCACCAAAAATCTTGTCTGAAGGCTGTGCAAGTTCAACATCAGGAGCAACAGTATCGATAACAACTTCGTATTCTTTTGTCTTACCAGAGTTGCCGTTATCGTCGGTTGCAGTAATGTAATAATAGTAGGTACCATCAGGTGCTGTTTCACCGTTATTCATTGCACCATTCCAGGTAATTGTATCAGGAATGGCAACACCCTGTTTTGGTGTAAAAAGCTGCTTAAAGAAAGCCTTAAAGGTCATTTTTGAAGGACGGGCAATTTTATTTTCAATTGTACGAACAACGTTATGCTGTGAGTCCATAATCACAAGGCTCCACGCCTGTACATAACGCTTATCCGAAATCTTCAATGGAATAACAAGTTCATCCTGAACACCATCACTGTTCGGAGAAATATATTTTGTATCTGCAACTGCAGAAACTAAAACTGCGGCCATAAAGAAGCCGGAAATAAAAATCTTCTTATTCATCTTCTACTCCTTTTATCCGCTACTCGTTGTCCCAGACAACAATCTTAGGAGCTTCGTTATCGGCCATACCAAGGTCAATATCTACTCCGGCAGAAATAGCATGTACAGTACTATAAAGATTCTTGTAGCCGGCAGAAACTGTCATTTCACTCTGACTCCAGCCATTGCTTTCAAGATATGAATTGTTCTTCACATCAAATGAGAACTTGAAGAGAACGGCAACAGAAGGAATAAAACTGTTCTTTCCGTTGATTGTTTCCATAAGATTGAATTTTTCACCAATGCTGATTACAAAAGCATCCTTAAATGAAACCTGAGCATTTGCACTTGCTATGATATTCTGGAAGCAAGGTGTTGCCACATCAATTCCAAAACCGATTTTTGCAATTTCTGTTTCAAGCAAAGTTGCTGCAACTCCAGTTCTAAAGGTTGCCAGTGTTGGATACGGAGTATTTTTTGCATCCAGACTGATTCCTGCACGCCAAACCTTGTCATACATTTTTCCAAGATTCTGAACTGAAAGGGCAAAACGGAAATCCTTAAGGAAGCCTAAATCACCAGGTCTGTAGAGCATACCAAGGTCTCCATACAAAGACCAGTCATTTCCGTAAGTCCAGGCATATCCACCACCTGCAGCAATTCCAACCCAAAGCTTATTTGTAATTTCTTTAGAAAGACCAGCTCTGAAGTTTATAGAATTACCAAGATGCATTTCCTGGAATGGAGAAAAAGTTCCATTCACATAACCGCTGAAAATGTAGAGCTTGAAAGGAATAAGAATTCCTGTCTGGAAAGCAGAACCAATCTGAGTTTCATTTTTTTGTTCTGCAGAATAAAGGAATGTATAAGCAGCCTGAAGATTAACACGCTGCTCTCCTGCAGTAAGTGCCGGGTTAACCAGAATAGAATCTGCACCAGCATTGAACAAGGCTCCTCCAGTTACAGAGTTTGCCAGAGAAAGATTTGATGGACTTGCCAGAAGGCTTAAATCCTCACCACCGGCAGGCGGATTATAAGAATACGCTGCAGATATAAACATAAGTGCAGCAACTAGTGTCAGTAAAATTTTCTTCATAAAAACTCCTTTGACTCAAAAACAACGTTACAGAAATAACGTTTCAATAATGAATAACATTATTTTATTAAAGTAAAGCGACTTTAAGTTATCCTGTCAACCATAACTTATCCTTGAATTATTGCAGTTTTTACCATATTATATACAAATATGGAAGATAAGAAAAATACAACAGTTAATGCTTCATCAAAAAAACCGGCAGAAAAAGAAAGCTTTTTCCAGTCGCTGCTTTCATCGTTATTTAAATCTTCAAATCCTGAGGCAGAGAAAAAACGCCGGCTCAAGAATCTGGCTAAAACTATTTCGAAAACCAAATATCATACTTTTTATCGTCCTGCAACAGGAGAAATGCTGGCTCCATTTGGAAAACTGATTTTTGATTTATATAAAGCTGTTTCTCCTGCTCAGACTTATTTCCGAAACACACAGAATCCGGCAATTTTTAAACGCCAGATAATCAATTACATAATGTCTGAAAATCAGCTTGCCCTTCTTGAGCAGCTTGATGAACAGAAAATTCTCGAACTTGCAAAAACTGTTCCTATTGTAAAACTCAAACAGGATATTGAACACAAACTTCAGGTTTTCACAAATGATTTTAATGAAACAAAGGCTTCAAAGGCTGATGCAATTGAGAAATCTTTTTCTATCTTTCAGGATTTCTGTACCTTTGATTTCTATATGATTCTGAAGAAATATGATTCATCGTATAAAGAGTTTTCTTTCAACGCTCTTCCACGTCTTGAAAAAGTAAATGGTGAATATATTCTTGATGACTTAAAGGATTTTCTTGCTGTTGCCTACAGCATTACTGATGATTCTATTGACTGGAATCCGCTTTTTGAAATGTTCAAGGCTACTCAGAGTAAGGAACTTGTTTCTCCAGGAAACTGGAAAAAAATCATTGCCAAAATCAAGAGTATTCAGACTTCAAAATCACTGGACATGATTGTACAGCATCTGGCTGAAGATTTTGCTTATGAGACTAAGATTTCCTATCATCATGCTCCAATTATTGAGCCTTACATAGAAAAAATTGAAAATGATACTCATGTGCTTTTGCAAAAAATTGAAGTTGAACAGAAAGAATCTAAGGCATCTTCAATCTGTATGCAGATTTTTGGAACTGCAACTCCTCAAAGCCTTAAATACTTTACTGCTGATTTTAATGCACCTCTTGAAAAAAAATCACTTTCCGTTCTTGAATACGTTGAACCACTCAACTACCTCAAAACCTTCCTCGTTGAATTTGTTAAAAAGACTATCCGCGAATATTATGATGTTGTAGTAATCCGTGGTCAGTGGGATGCTAGCCTTTCTGCACCAATGTCAAACGCATATCAGGAGCTGCTAAAACTTTCTGACGAAGTAACAGCCCTTGATGAAATGATGGCAGAAGAAGGCTCTATGGGTGTCAAAGTTAAAACCCTGCTTCCAAAGACAGCTCACGATGCTGGTGCCGAAAACATAATTAACAGAGTAGTATCTGATGCAAATGAAATGGCACGCGGCTATATTATTCAGGGTACTCAAAGTCTTATTATAATTGGAAAAACAATTAAACAGCTTATTGAAGACTATGTTCTTCAAAAACCTGTAATCGTACAGAACTGGAAAGAACTGGAAAAATTCTTTGAAACACCTCTTAAAGAATTCAGCGTAGATGTTTATAAAAAGATTTATCTGTTTGTGCAGTTAATGCAGACTTATATCAGTTAAAGCGACTGTGGTTTTAGCCGCATACATAAAAAAGCCTTGTTACACTTTGAGTTGTACTGCAACCAGTTTGTAACAAGGCTCTTTTTCAGGCATGGTCTAAAATGTCGTTTATCAATTCTAGCGCATAGCCTGCATCTTATTGCTTATTCGTGTACCAATCAGCTGAATGATTTCTACAAGTACAAGAATGATTACAACCGAACCTACCATGTATTCAACACGATAACGCTGGTAACCATAACGGATTGCAACATCACCAAGGCCACCTCCGCCAACAGTTCCTGCCATTGCAGAGTAACCAATCAGATTGATAATTGTAAGTGTAACTCCATTCACAATAGAAGGCAGAGCTTCCGGCAAAAGAATCTTAAAAATCAACTGTCGGTCTGTTGACCCCATTGAACGGCCAGCTGCAATAACACCAGGATCCACTTCCTTAAGGCTTGATTCAATTACACGGGCAACAAAAGGTGCTGCCGCAATTGTAAGAGGCACAATAGAAGCTTTAGTTCCGATTGCTGTGTGTACAATTACACGAGTAAAAGGAAAAAGTAAAATTACAAGAATTACGAAAGGAATTGCACGAAGAATATTAATAATAACAGAGAGCACCTGATTCAGAATTCTGTGAGGGCGCAAACCAGAAGCAGGATCACTCGTACAAAGTAAAATTCCAAGTGGAATTCCAAGAATCATACTGAATATAGTTGAAAACAAAACCATTACAAGAGTCTGCCAGGTTGCTTCACCGATTACAGAAAAGTATTTAATTAATTCCGGACTCATACTACACACCTGCCTTTTCTACAATAATATTCTGACTGCGAAGATATTCGAGAGCTTCTGAAATCTGAAATCCTGTAAAGTCTACAATCATCTTTCCAATATCCCCTTCTGTAAGATGCTGAACACCAGCTGCACGGATATTGAATTCGATATCAAATTTCTTAGCGACTGTACTGAGCACAGGAGCCCCCTGTTTTTCGCTCGGGAAGCTAAGTTCATACTCGCCGCCTTCTTTTGACCAGCGTACAATATCAGAACCGTCAGATTCCGGCTTACGGTCACTTCCAATATGCGAGATAAAATCTTTTGTAACAGGACTCTTTGGATTTAAGAAGATGTCGTTTACAGAGCCAACTTCCACAAGTTTACCTTCGTTGATTACAGCTACCTGACTGCAGGCATCGCGTACAACTTCCATCTGATGTGTAATCATTACAACAGTCAGATTCATCTGACTCTGAATTTTTCTGATAAGGTTTAAGATTGATGTTGTTGTCTGCGGGTCAAGTGCACTAGTTGCTTCATCACAAAAAAGAACATCCGGCTTGTTTGCAAGGGCTCGGGCAATTGCAATTCGCTGCTTCTGGCCGCCACTGAGAGTGCTGATACGTGCATTCTTGCGGTCTGAAAGTTCAACAATTTCGAGAAGCTCGTCTACACGGCGGTCAATTTCATCTTTTGGAACTCCACAGATTTCCATAGGATAAGCAATATTCTGTCCTGCTGAACGTGAAGAAAAAAGATTGAAGTTCTGGAAAATCATACCGATTCGGCGGCGGCGCATAACCAGTTCTTTTTCATCCAGGTTATCTACCCTTTTACCATCGTACAAAACTTCGCCGCTATCCGGCTTTTCCATCATACTGATAAGGCGCACAAGAGAAGATTTTCCCGCGCCACTCTTTCCTATAATTCCAAAAATCTGATTTGAAGGAATTGTAAGTGAGATTCCATTTACTGCAGCTACTTTTGAAAGTCCATCTGCTGAATCATAAATTCTCACAAGATTGTTTAATTCTATCTGCATAGAATGATTATAATGAAATATTATAAAATAGAAAAGTTAACGGCAGTAACTACCAGGGCTTCCGCATTATAAACGCTTTTCCGTAATGTTGGCGCGAAGGAGCGGGGCGTGGTTCAAAAACACTCTTTTTGTGGCTGCTGCGAAGCGGCAGTTCAATAGTTTCTATACCACAAAAAGCGTGTAGCGCATTATTGCGCGGTTTTGAATCACGCATCCGTGACTGGGAGCCAAAAATTCGGGATTTTTGTTTATAATGCGGAGCCCTGCAGTAACTACGGCCCGCTGTATCTGATATTGTAATTTATCCGAGAATTGAATCTACAAGTTCCTTAAATTCCGGATCCTGTACGACATTTGTATATTCAAGATTTTCTGCAATACTGTACACACCATCTTCTTCAACTATGGCATTTGCTGCTTCAAGCTCCGGAATATCCTGAGCATAGTTATCTCCAAAGCCAATCATAGAAAAATCTGGTTCATCAAGATAAGACGGAACTTCTTCTGTCAGTTCTTCAACAGATTCTGACTTGTCTGTGTTTTCTGAATTTTCTGAGATTTCAGGAATTTCTGTTTCTTCAATTATTTCGTCTTTACTATAAGCAGGAATTGGGAAAAACTTAATCTCTAGCGGAGATGTTTTTGTTTTATTGATTACATCATCAAAGTTTCCAAGCTTAAGCTCTTCTGCATAAAGATTTTCTACTGTTGCAAATTTATCTGAGGCAAAATATGTATCATTTGAAGGCTTATATTCTTTCTTTGTTTGAGCAAGATTAGCCATAAATGCGTTGAATGGAGCAGGCTCAACATATTCTTCGAAAACCTCAAGTTCGTCGGCATCTTCTTCTACTTCTTCAGCTTCGCCAGTAAGTTCCTCAACATCATCAGATTCTTCAACTTCTTCGGTGAGTTCTTCTACTTCATCTATTTCTTCAACATCTTCAGCAAGCTCTTCTACTTCGTCTAAATCTTTAACGTCTTCTGCAAGTTCTTCTACTTCGTCTAAATCTTTAACGTCTTCTGCAAGTTCTTCTACTTCCTCTGCTTCATCAACATCTTCAGTAAGCTCTTCTACTTCGTCTAGATCTTCAACGTCTTCTGCAAGTTCTTCTACTTCCTCTGCTTCATCAACATCTTCAGTAAGCTCTTCTACTTCGTCTAAATCTTCAACGTCTTCTGCAAGCTCTTCAACATCTTCAATTTCTTCCGGTTCTTCAAGCTCTTCTGCGTCTTCTGCTAATTCTTCAACTTCATCAAGTTCATCAACATCTTCTGCCGGTGCAACAGAAACAGGAGTTGAAGCAGTTGCTGCAGGAACCGCAAAACTTCTGCTCTGCAAAACTTCTTCCAGCATTCGACGGATTTCTGCAATTGAAGTACCTGTAAGCTCTGCAGTACCTGCAGCTCCAACGGCACCAGATGCACCAGACGAGGTTCCCGCTTTAGTTTCAAAAATAGAGAAAATTTCATCCCAGTTTTTATCAAGATACTCAGAAAGCTCATCTCTGCGCTTTTTTGAATGCACATGCAGACTTCTGATTATTTCAGTGCTTAAATCATTTTTACGGCCGCGTAACTGTCGTGCAATGTCACCCCACTCACGCTTTTCTTTTCCGTCAATATAATTTTCTATCAGCCCAAGCTGAATCTTCTTAATTCGTTTCTGAAGAGTAACCACAGGATCACGGAAGAAACTGAAAATCAAAAAAACAATCAGAAGAATCGAAATGAAAATACAGATATAAATGAGAATACGAATTTCTTTTGAAAGTTCAAACAAATTACTTGGATAAACCGCACTCACCTGAATCTTTCCATTACGGTTGCTCGAAAGTGCAAGATAAAAACGCCCGTCAGGCATTTCCAGAAGTTTTTCCGGCTGCTGTGCAGAAACATGTTTTTTCCAGTATTGTTTTACAGGCTCTTCAAAACTCTTCTTTTCCCCATAAGGAATATTCAGAACAAGACCACCGCTAAAATCAGAATCAGAAATAATAAACGCATTCTGACCAATTGGAATAATATCGCTGGCATTAAGCTCTTTTTCAATCTCATTGATACTCAGGTAAAAGAGGCTCACACCAGAATAAATTCCATCCACCCAGCAGAAAGGCACGCTTAGCACAATACGGTTACGACTCTGGTCAAAAAGAAGCACAGATTTTGTTTCACTTACAAGCTTAGAAAGCTGTTCAAATGGAATCTCGTCAGCATCTTTAGTAATGTCATTGTAATTTTTATAGATTTTTGTGATTCCGCTTTGTTTCAATAAATCAGTATCGTCAAAAGAACTATAATGAAGGTTTCGCCCGTTTTTATCCACGATTCTGATGCCGCTAAGGGCCGGAATTTCAGCAAAAAGCTGTTCGGTAAGCCGTCTGCGTGTCATAACATCGCTTTCGGATGCATTCTGCACATAAAAGCTGCGAACAGAGGCATTCTTTACCCAGGCATTTTCACCTTTTTCAGTTAAATTGAGAATTTTCGTAATGTACGAATCACAACCTTCAGAAACCCTATCCAGCTGCCCTGTATTCTGTTCTATTTTTGACTGCGTATAGAACCTGGTTTCAAGCTCATTAAAAAGCTTAGAGTTCAACGACAGTACAAAAACAGCAAACAAGCCCATGGCAACCAAGAGGCTGAAAGCAATCTTCTGGCCAGAAGTCATTTTTACCCTTATATTATCGGCATAAAGGGGCAATTTCTGCACGGGTTTAAGAAGAGATTATTTCAAAAAGAGTCTTAAGAATGTTTCCTTTGATTTTGTGTAAGGCTGGTAACGCATGTTTACATCTATCCAGGTCTTTTTATCAACAATACTCTTTTTATGACTAAAGGTATCAAAACCAACTTTTCCATGGTAGGCTCCCATACCGCTTTCACCTACTCCACCAAAGCCCATATTATTTGTTGCAAGATGAACAACGACATCATTTATACAGCCACCACCAAAAGAACAGCGGGTCATAACTCTTTTTTGAAGTCCTTTATTCTGAGTAAAAAGATAAAGAGCAAGAGGTTTCTGGTGAGCGTTTATAATCTGATACAACTCTTCTTCAGTTTTATAAGTAAGAACAGGCAAAACAGGTCCAAAAATCTCTTCGCCCATTACAGCATCATCCCAGCTAACATTATCCAGAACAGTAGGCTCAATTTTCAGAGTTTCTGCATTTGATTTTCCACCTGCTGCAACTTTAGCAGCATCAATCAAACCGCATACACGCTCAAAATGTTTTGCATTAATGATTTTTCCATAATTTTTGTTTTCAAGAGGATTTTCACCGAACTGAAGTTTAATCTGCTTTTTGAGTTCAGAAATAAATTTATCTTTTACAGCTTCATGGCACAAAACATAATCTGGAGCAACGCAGGTCTGGCCACAATTTAAATATTTTCCCCAGGTAATTCTTTTTGCGGCAAGTGCAACTTTTGCAGATGAATCAATGATACAAGGAGATTTTCCTCCAAGCTCCAGCGTAACCGGAGTAAGATATTCAGCAGCTTTTCTCAAAACCTCTTTTCCTACACCCTGACTTCCCGTAAAGAAAATATAATCAAACTTCTGTTCAAGAAGGCAGGTATTTTCTGCACGACCACCTGTAACAACAGCAACGTAGTCAGGTTCAAAGCATTCAGAAATCAGTTTTGCAATAATTGCACTTGTTGCAGGAGAATAAGCACTTGGCTTTACAACACAGGTATTTCCTGCTGCAATTGCATCTACGAGCGGATCAATAGTCAAAAGAAAAGGATAATTCCACGGGCTCATAATCAAAACGTTTCCGTAAGGCGATGATTTTACAAAACTTTTTGCAGCAAAATTTGTAAGGCAGGTAACGCGTGAAGAATCCTTCGCAAACTTACGGGTGTGTTTTATCATATAGGAAATCTCGCTCATTACAAGACCAGCCTCGCACATAAAACCTTCCAGAACACTCTTTCCAAGATCTGATGTAAGTGCGTCTGTAATTTCTTTTTCATGAGATTTTACGGCACCGTAAAGTTTTTTAAGTGCAGCAATTCTTTTAGCTACAGGAAGAGTTTCACCTTTTGCAAAAAAATCTCTTTGCTTTGTAATGATAGTTTTGATTTCCGCTTCTGTCATAGTTTTCTTTCTCCTGTTTTATATCTTTTTATTAATTGTTCTTATCTGCAAGACCTGCGGCTACAGCAAGCTGCTTGAGTTTTTTGTATACCTTAGAACCGTAGCGTTTAAGGACAACAGGGAGTAAAACAGAATTAGCAAGCCCATGAGGAATATTGTAAGCTCCACCTAACGAATGTGCAACCGCGTGTACATAACCAACATAAGAACGCGAAAAAGCTCCACCTGCAAGGTGCGAAGCCATAAGCATATTTCGTCCTTCTACGGCATGAGTAAGTGCATCAACACCAGTTGAAGCAGTAAGCGATTTAGGAAGAGTAAAGGTAACCTTTGGATCGAGAACTGCAACCTTTGGAATAAGAGGAAAATCGCTCATAGGATATTTATAATTTGTCTTTTCATCTGTGATTACTGCAGTTACAGTAACTTCACTTCCTGTACCTGCGGTAGTAGGAATAGCAGCAAGAAAAGGAATCTTTCTTCTGATTTCGGGTAAGTGTACGCAGCTGAAAATCAGTAACAAGCATAACAGTAGAAATCTTTCTTTTCTTAAATTCAGCCGGCAATTCTTCTATTAAATTCAGAATTTTTGGATCACGATAAGGCAGAAGCGGAATTGCAAGCTTAAAACAGGTTTGAAAATACGACAATAGATTTTTTTAATACGTTCATTTTAATCCTCTCTTATTATACGTTATGACAAAATATGACTTTTTGTCAAGATGGAAAATTATTTGCGGAAAGAACACTTTTGAGGTAAACTTAAAAACAATGATTGATGTAGAGAAAGAAGAAACAGCTCTTCCACGTGCTTTACTTGTGGGTGAGCCTGGAAATGATTTACAGGAACTCAAAGGTCTGGTGCTTACACTCGGTATGGATGTAATTCAGCGTCTCACACTTACCCGCATGGAAGTACACCCGGCTTATGGAATTGGTAAGGGAAAAGCTCAGGAAATCGCTGAACTTGCAAAACAGATAGAAGCCGATTGTATAATTTTTGATTTTAACCTGGAACCTCGAAAGCAGAGAAACTGGGAAGAACTCTCGGGTATTTCCTGCTTTGACCGCCAGGAAGTTATTATCCGGATTTTTGGACAGCGCGCCCAGACTAAAGAAGCAGTTCTTCAGGTTGAACTTGCCCGCCTTTCCTACTCTCTTCCGCGCCTTGCTCACATGAACAAGGATTTTGCAAGACAACGCGGTGGAGCTTTTGGTGCAAAGGGAGCCGGAGAAACTCAGCTTGAGCTCGACCAGCGTTTAGTCCGCGAAAGAATCAGTGCTATAAAAAAAGAACTGGCAGAAATCGAGCTTAACCGGCAGACTCAACGCAAGCAGCGCGACAAGATGCCTTCCTGTGCGCTCGTTGGTTATACGAACGCGGGCAAATCATCTCTTCTCAACGCCCTTACCAACGCCGATGCCTATGTTGAAAACAAACTTTTTGCAACTCTGGACCCGCTTACCCGTAAATTGCCTCTAAACGACAGTGCCGGAGTTCTTATTACCGACACAGTTGGATTTATAAGCAATCTTCCGCACCACCTGATTGATGCCTTTAAGTCTACTCTCGAAGAAGCTGTTTACGCAGACCTGCTTTTGCTGGTCTTAGATTCTTCGGACCCGGAAGCAGAAGCCCAGTATGAGACAGTTTGCTCAGTTCTTGAAGATATCGGTGCAGATAAAAATCCGCGTCTTATTCTTTTGAACAAAGTTGATAAAGCAGAAGATGAAAAGCATACTCTGCAAAAGCTTCGTCTCAAATTCCCTGATGCAATTCTGATAAGTGCAAAAGAAGAAATCGGCTTCCTCGACCTTAAAACAAAGATTTACGAACTTCTTTATGGTGAAGTCGCAGACTATATTCTTCCGGTTACCCAGAGTGCCCTTATAAACGAGCTTAAAAAGGCTGGCTGTATAGAAAAAGAAGAATGGCTTGATGACGGTGTACATATTACAGCACGTGCAACGGGACGTCTTGCAGCACTACTTTCACCTTTTGCAAAATAAAGAGAATAAAATGGACAGTAAATTCGACAGCAAAGAGAGCAAGGACAATACCTTACTTAATAAAATTCTTTTGTGCATTATAGCTGGTATTCTTGCTTTTATTTTGATTGGCACAATTATAGGTCTAGCCGGAAAAAAGAACAAAACTCCACAGGCTCTGATTTCACAGGGAAAAGCGGTTAGTCTTATGGCACCTTCCAACACAAGAGAAATCTCTTATTTTGAACTTGGTACCATTCGTATTTCCTGTGCTTCCGCAGATTCAGAAGAAGGCGGCTCTCTTATGGTTATTACTCCATGGCTTGCCTACCCTGCCGGCGACACTGTTTTTTATGAAGAGCTTTCACGAAAGAGCGGTTCTATTAAAGGAATTTTTCAGGCTTATTTTTCTGCCCGTACAAAGAATCAGCTTCTTACCGAAACCGAAGAGAAAATTGTTGAAATTATAATAGAAGAAATCAACTCGGATCTTGCTCTGGGCAAAATCAGCAGTATATACTTTACTGATTATCTTTTTCTGGAATGACATACATAACGAAAAGTTATATAATAAATTCATTATGACAATCGCATTATTTTCTGACAGTTACCTTCCAACAAAATCTGGAATTGTAACTGTAGTTGTACAGCTTCAAGAACAGTTAAAAAAGATGGGACACAAGGTTATTCTTGTCACGGTAGAAACAACAGATGAATACGAAACTTACGATCCTGATATTTATAGAACAAAATCTGTTGCCTTAGGTCTTGGAACAGACCAGTTTTTAAGTATTCCCGCAATGCATCCTTTAATCAAATATCTTAAAAGCAATAAAGTAGATATCATTCACTGTCACACAGAATTTGGTTTGGGAAAAGCCGGTCTTCGTGCAGCAAAAATTTTAAAAATACCAGCAATCTGTACTACTCACACAATGTGGACAGATTTCTATAAATACTATCTTGCCTTTGGTAAATTAATCTCTCCAAAAATCATAAATGGAATTATGAAAAAATATTATGGAAAGTTTAATTCTCTGATTGGAGTTTCAACAAAGGCACGTAATTACTTTAAGCAGCCGGGAATGCTTCCTGACATTCCTTCTGTAATTATTCCAAATGCAATTGATAAAGAAAAATTCCAGAAAACCCATATATCAGATGAAGAAAAACAAGCTCTTCGTAAATCTTATGGCATTAAACCGGATGAAACAATGCTTCTTTTTGTAGGAAGAATTGGTGAAGAAAAACGCGTTCTCGAACTTATGCAGGTTTGCCAGAATGTAATCAAAAAGAATCCAAAAATCAAAATGGTATTTGTAGGAAACGGGCCTGCCTATGAAGATATGCTGAAAAAAGGAGAGCAGGAAATCAAAGCCAAAAGCATTATTTTTACAGGCTTTATTGAGTGGACAAAGGTTAGTGAATACTATGAAAGCGCTGATATCTTTGTTACAACATCCCTTTCTGAAATGCATTCTATGACTATCCTTGAAGCTCAGCTTTCAGGGCTTCCTATTATTGTTCGCCGTGACGAAAGTTATCTTGATTCTGTTTTCGAAGGAGTGAACGGCTATCTCACAGATTCTGAAGAGGAAATGGAAAAGAAGATTCTTGAACTTGCGGGCGACAAAGAAAAAATTGAAGCCTTTGGTCAAAAAAGCCTTGAGATTACAAAAAGATTCAGTATTGAAACTCATGTAAAAAAGACTATTAAAGTTTATGAAGAAGTTATTAAAGCTTATCCGGGTCGTATTGATGACCTGGCAGTAATGAAGGAAATAGAGGATTATTAATATATGTGTGCAAAGACTATACCAGCCAGAAAAGACGTTCCAGCAAAAGACAAATGGGATTTATCATCAATCTATAAATCTGATGATGAATGGGAAAAAGCCTTAAAATCCCTTCCAGAGCTTACAAAAAAAGCAGCTGCCTACAAAGGCCGCCTTGGTGAATCTGCAATAACACTGCTTGCAGCCCTTAAAGAACTGGAAGCCGCAAACCTTGTTATGGAAACTGTTTATCATTATGCCTCTCTCCAGCACGAAGCAGATGAAGATGATTCTAAGGCTACGGACCGCGACGGTCGTGCTATGATGGCTTACACAGAGATGCAGGCGGAACTCAGTTTTGTTGATCCTGAAATTCAGGAAATTGATGAAACAAAGCTTCGTAAATGGATAAGCACAAAAGAATTCGCAGATTATCGCATTTATATAGAAAAACTTTTACACTTTAAGCAATATATTCTAAGCGAAAAAGAAGAACGCATTCTTTCTCTTGCTATGCAGCCTGGACAAACTGCAGAAACTGCCTTCAGCGTACTTACTAATGTAGATATGAATAAAACCTTCGGAACTGTAACCGAAGACGGCGAAGAAAAACAGCTTACAGAAACCACCTGGGGAGTTTTCATGCATTCTCAGGACCGTAAGGTACGAGAAGAAGCTTATAAAAAATTCTATGCAAAATACGAAGAGCACCAGAACACTATTGCAGCCCTTTACGCCGGCTCTGTTAATCAGGATGTTTTCAGCATGCGCGCCCGGGGCTACAAGAGCTCTCTCGAAATGGCACTCTATGGCAACAAAGTTCCAGTCGCTGTTTATCATAACTTAATCGACTGTGTACATCAGAATCTTCCGGCCCTCCACGACTATTACAAACTGCGCCGCGAAGTCCTTGGGCTTGCTAAGGGAGAACTCCGCCATTACGACGTATACGTGCCATTAGTTAAATCAGTAAAATCAAACACAACTTATGAACAGGCCGTAGAACTCTGCCGTGCCGCACTCGCGCCGCTCGGAGCCGAATACACCAACCGGCTCTGCGCTGGTCTTTTAAACGGTTGGGCAGACCGCTACGAAAATATCGGAAAACGAAGCGGTGCCTTCAGCTCAGGCTGTTACGTTGGAAATCCATATATTCTGCTTAATTACAACGAAGAAAACATCCGCGACGTGTTCACTATGGCACACGAAGGCGGACACAGTATGCACAGCTGGTATTCTGTTCACAATAATCCTTTTATGTGCTACGACTACACGATTTTCGAAGCTGAAGTTGCCTCGACCTTCAACGAAGAACTGCTTTTTGAATACCTTTATAAAAACGCAAAAGATGAAGAAATGAAAAAATATCTTCTTTCTATGCGTGCAGATGATATTCTTGCAACCCTCTTCCGCCAGACAATGTTTGCCGAGTTCGAACTTAAAGCTCACGAATTCGTAGAAAATGGTACTCCTCTCACCGCAGAATTGCTCCGCAAGACTTACCGCGAACTTCTGGAGCTTTACTTTGGTCCTGAAATGACTTTTGAAGCCAACAGCGACATGGAAGGCCTTAGAATTCCTCATTTCTATACTGCCTTTTATGTTTATAAATACGCGACAGGTATTTCTGCGGCTCTTGCCCTTGCTAAACGCGTAACAAATGGCGGAGAAGCCGAACGTGAAGATTACTTTAAGTTCCTCAAGAGCGGCGGTTCACGTTATCCTATTGAAAGCCTTAAAATTGCAGGCGTAGATATGGCAAAAACAGAACCTGTTCAGGCTGCCTGTGATGAATTCAAAAAAATCATTGCGGATTTGAATAAACTGTTCCATAATAATTAATTATTATGGAGAACATTTTATGAAACGTATTGCTTTATTCGTTCATAATCTTACAGTTGAATATTCACTTACCATAGCTCAAGGTGTCGCTTCATATTTTAATCAGGATAAAGACGTAAAGCTCGTGCTTGCACAAACTAACCAGCCTTTTTACCACCCCGGGCTTTACGGATATCAATACTGGACATCTGCAGAGCTTCTCAAAACAGAAGATATAGACTTAATTATGATAGTCACCAGTGCCTATCAAACTTTTATTTCTCCAGAAGAATTAATAGACTTTCTTAGACCTTTTACAAAAAAGCCTATTGTTTCAATAGCTTCAGACCTTCCTTTTGATAATATTCATTATACATTTTGTGACTGTGAAAAAGCCTATGATCAGGTTATTGATCATCTTATAAAAAAACATGGTTGTAAAAACATCGGATTTCTTTCCGCTGCTGCAACCTCCTCAAAAGAAGGAAGTTCACGTTTAAATGCTTTCAAAAAAGCACTTAAAAATCATAAACTCGAATATAATCCTGATAATGAAATTGAAGCCTTTTTTATCCGCGAAGCCGCATTTAACATCACTCTTAACAAATATAAATCCAAAAAAGATGTAAAAGTTGATGCTTTTGTAGCTGCCAATGACCTTATGGCAGAAGGTTGTATGAAAGCCTTGCAGTCGCTTGGCTTAAAAGTTCCAAAAGATGTAAAGATTATTGGCTTTGATGATACAGTTCGGGCATCATTTACATCTCCTTCTCTTTCTACAATCAACCAGAATATTGCAGCTCAGGGATACGCCGCTGCAGAAGTTGCCCATAAAATCCTGCTTGGAGAAAAAGTTCCCCGCAAAACCAGTATTTTTGCTGAACCCGTTTACCGTCAATCCTGTGGCTGTGTAAAAACAAATAATACAGCATTTACCTGCTTCAATCAGGAAGGTAATCCAGTAGAAAATCATAACATTAATTCCAGAACGATAGAAGAATATACAGAATCTTCAAAAGATATAGTTGCAATTTATTCTTTAATTGATACTTTCTATACAAATCACACTCTGCAGGAGCTTTTCAACTCTCTTACAGAAATAACTTCACAGATGAAATTTGAATCTATGGCTGTTGTTCTTTATGAAAAACCTCTTTATTTCAAAAAGAGCGATCCTATTATTATTCCGGATAAAGCTTTTCTCAGGGTTTATATTGAAAAAAATCAGCAGATTATTCCTTATGATGAAAAAGGCATCGAAACAAATCCTCATAAACAGCTTATTCCAGAGTCAATTAAGTCAACTCTTAGAGGAACTTTTATTGTTCATCCTATTTTTTCAGGCGAAAAACAGTACGGTTATCTGATTGTAAAACCGAGTAACTTAAAGTTCCAGATGCATCATGTTTATCTCAAACTGATTATAAATGCCATTGCCAATGCTTACGATTTTACTCAGGCTCTTACAAAAAACGAAATACTATCTACAAAAAATGAAAAGCTTCTTAAAAGCAATCAGGAGCTTAACTTTCAAAACAGCATTGATGAGCTTACACAGGTTCTTAACCGCCGCGGCTTTATGGATAAGGCCGAAAAAGAACTTAAAAGAGCCGCAAAAGCCGGCCAAAGCGGAATGGTATTCTTTGCCGATATGGATGGGCTCAAAAAAATCAATGATACTTATGGTCATAGGGTTGGAGACCTTGCAATTCAAACCGAAGCCCGTGTTCTTTCAGATGCCTTCCGTACAACAGACATTGTTGGCCGTTTAAGTGGTGATGAATTTGCAATTTTATCTACGGGGATAACAAAAAACTATATCTCTACAATCAGAAGTCGAATAGAACAGTTAAATCTGATTTATTCTCAGGAAGCCGGTCTGCCCCTGACGCTTTCTTTAAGCCTTGGAAATGTTTCTTTCACCCCAGGCAAAGCTAACCTTGATACTCTTCTTTCTAAGGCCGATCAGAAACTCTATAAAGAAAAAGAATTAAAGCACGCTTCACGCCAATAAAACTGTTCTGGCAAACTTTTTCTAAAGTTATCCTTATTTTCTTCCGATATTAATAGTGTAATATTATACACTAATTGCAATAACTTCTGAACCGTGATAAAATTAAGTCGGGTGCAAAAAAGTTAGGAGATGATTATAGTGAACAAGTCAGAATTTAAAGCATTTTTATCAGCCGTTCCAAAGGCAGAACTGCACCTACATCTGGAAGCAGTAATTTCTCTCAGCGGAATCAAAAAGCTTTACAAAAATAAATTCGGAAAAGAAATGACAAAAGAAGAGCAGAAAGAGCTTTTCTCATATAATGATTTGAACGGTTTTATTCAGTCATTCTTAAAAATTCAGGGAATGTATTCTTCTGTAAACGATTTTACGATTGTATTCGATGAACTGGAAAAATATCTTGTAAAAAACGGAATTACATATACAGAAGTTTTCTTTGCACCTACTTCCTTCCTAAAAATGGGCTTCAAATATGAAGATATGGTAAAAATCTTCCACGAAAAAATCAGCAAGATTAAGGAAAAACGTGGAATTACTGTAAAACTTCTTATGGATGTTTCGCGTACCTTTGGTTGCGAAAATGCTATGCACAATTACGAGCTTTTGAATCAGTTCCCTTGCGAAGATATCATTGGTATTGGTCTTGGTGGAGCAGAATCAAAAGGTCCTGCAAAAGACTTTGCCCCAGTTTATGAGCGCGCTCTTAAAGAAGGCTGGCATGCTGTTGTTCACGCCGGTGAGGATGTTGGGCCAGAAAGCATCTGGGATTCCATCAACTATCTTCATGCAGAACGTATTGGTCACGGAATTACTGCCATCCAGGATGAAAAATTGATGGAAGAGCTTAAAAAGACTAAGCTTCCTATTGAGATTTGTATCACCTCAAATACATTTACAAAGAAAATTGTTCAGAAGGCAAAGGATCACCCGGTTCGTGCTTTCTACGACAAAGGAATTGCCGTTAACATCAATACTGATGACCCGGTTTTCTTTAAGACAACACTGCTTGATGAACTTTGGATTTGTCACAAAGATTTGAACTTTACGATGGCCGAAATCAAGGATCTTGTTAAGAACAGCTTCCTCCAGTCCTTCATGAGCGATTCAGAAAAGAAAAAAGCAGTAGCCGCTGTTGACGCTGCCTGGAATATTTAGCGGTTAGCTATTAGCAAAAAGGGGAAAGCCTTCCCCTCGCTCGCACTTCGTTGCTCGCTACCCCTTCTCCTAGGGGGATAGCCCCCTAAGACCCCCATGACAAACATCGAAAAATACTACAACAAATTCCACGAAGAACACCGTCTCACAACCCGCCACGGGCAGGTAGAATTCCGTACAACCCTGCACTACATCGAAGAGGCCATCCGGTGGTTGAGTGACGTGGAGCGTCGTATCGAAACCGATTACGATTGGAAATCCGTTAAAAACCGAGCCGATAGGGTCGGTTTAGGATTATCCACCTCTCCTCTCAAAATCGCCGACATCGGTGCAGGCACCGGCCGCTACTCCGTAGAACTCTGTCACCGGGGCTATGACGTAACAGCTGTTGAACTCGTAAAACATAACCTGGAAATCTTACGTGCCAAGCACGAAAACATAAAAACCTGGCAGGGAGATGCACGCAATCTTAGTTTTCTTGACGACAAAAGCTTTGACATAACCCTGCTCTTTGGTCCGCTTTATCACCTTCATGGTGATGAAGAAAAACTCAAGGCACTGACAGAAGCCCGTCGCATCACAAAAAAGGGCGGAATAATTCTTGTTGCCTATGTAATGAACGAATACAGCGTAATTTCTTACTGCTTTAAAGAACATAAGTGGAGCGAAGTTGCTGCAAAAGGCGGACTGAGTCCAGACTTCCACACAATCTGTAAAGAAGAAGACCTTTATGATTATGTGCGCCTTGAAGATATTGACCGTTTGAACAAAGCCGCCGGTTTAGAGCGAATCAAAATTATTTCTGCTGATGGAGCCGCAGATTATATGCGCCGCGAACTCAACGAAATGAGCCCGGAAGAATTTGAAGCCTTCTGTAGTTTTCAGCTGGCTATTGCAGAGCGGTCTGAACTTGTCGGAGCCGGCAGTCACTGTGTTGATATACTAAAAAACGTGTAATTGTACAACATAGCCGGACAATCTATTTGACGATTAGAAAAAGAGGTTTATAATAATATAATGGACTTTAGGATTGTTTACTTACTGGCAGCATTTATATCTCTTCTTGCACTAATATTTTACTATGAAATAAATGTAAGTAAAGTAAACAAGAACTATCTTTTACTTTTTCTGACAACATTAATTTCAAATTTCGGTTATGCAATGTATGTTCATTCAGATACTCTCGAAGCTGCAATGGCCGGAAATCTTATCTCCTATGTAGGAAGCATTTATACAATTCTTTTTGGTCTTATAGTTATGGTGGAAATGTGTAACAGACGTTTCTACTTTCCTCTTCGCTTAGGTCTTTTTATCTGGGCAACAATAATCAGTATATTTGTTGCAACAACAAGAGATACACAACTCTTTTTTAATAATCCTTGTCTGATAAAATATCACGGACTCTCAATCATAAAATACAAAATGGGTCCCGCAATGATTCTTTATCTAATCTATCTGATAGTAATCAATCTTTCAGGACTTATTGTTACAGCATGTACAATTCTCACAAAGAAAAATGTTTCAAAAAAATCCCTTAAAATTCTTATGGCCATGCTAATTTTTGGAACACTTTCTTACATCATTCCGGTTTTACTGGGTATAAAATTTAATTTTATGCCATATATCTATATCATAATGGAAATCTTTTTCCTTTATTTTTCTACAAAATCAAATACATACGACCTTCAGTTAAATCTTATTAATGTTTATAAAAACCGCACAGGATACGGATATATAGCTTTTGACAATAATAAAAGATTCTTAGGCTGTGATGAATTCGCACTTACCTTTTTTCCTCTTCTTGCTGAAATTTCTCTTGATACCTGCATTCCAGAAAATTTCACAAGTATCATTCAAAACCTGCACTACAATGACTGTAACTGGGACTGGAATAGCCATTTAAGCCAGGATTTCAGAGTTTCAAACGAAGACAAAGCCGCAATCTGTACAATTCACAGAATTTCTATAAACCGCATGAGAATGGGTTATCTTCTGGAAATTCGTGATGATACAGAACAGCAGAATTACATCAAGGGAATTAACTCTTATAACAAAGAACTCTCTCATCTGGTAAAAGAGAAAACTGAGCAGGTTACCGACATGCAGGATTCCATCATCAGGGGAATTGCAACCATGGTAGAAAGCCGCGACAACTCTACCGGCGGTCACATTCTGCGCACCAGCGACTGTATCGAAATCTTTGCAGAAGAACTGCTTAAGCACGAGGAAATTGAAAAGCTTTCGCCATCCTTCTTAAAGCTTCTGGTAAAGGCTGCCCCTATGCACGATTTAGGAAAAATTGCCGTAGACGATGCCATTCTTCGTAAGCCCGGAAAGTTTACTCCGGAAGAATATGAAAAAATGAAAGAACACCCGACTAAGGGTGCAGTTATAGTGCATAAGGTTTTGAGCGGAATTAATGATGAAGAGTTCCGCCAGATTGCAGTAAACGTTGCTCACTACCATCACGAAAAATGGGATGGTACAGGCTATCCTGAAAAACTACATGGAGAAGCAATTCCGCTCGAAGCCCGCATTATGGCTCTGGCAGATGTATTTGATGCGCTGGTAAGCAAACGCTGTTATAAGGAAGCAAAATCTTTTGATGAAGCCTTTGAGATTATCAAAAATAATTTAGGCCATCACTTTGATCCGGTTATCGGCAAGATTTTCATAGACTGCAGATCAAAACTCGAAGAGTACTACACTAACGCTTTAGATACACCATCAACAGCATAATATCACTGTTTCGAATTCCACTGATGCGGTTAGCCTGCCCCAGAGTTACCGGGCGGATTGCTTCGAGTTTGTTGCGGCTCTCTGCTGAAAGAGACGGAATACTACCGTAATCAAAATCTGCAGGGATGCGGGCATTCTCCATTTTGTGAAGTTTTTCTACGCGCTTGTCCTGCTTTTCAATATAGTATTTATACTTTGCGTCAATCTTTGCCATTTCCCAGTCAGCTTCCGGATAGCCCGGGTTTTCCATGTCAGGCTTTTTGAGCAGAAGAGCTTCAATTTCTGAAAGACGGGCATATTTTTCGTTTATTGCATCAAACTGAGCCTGAGTCTTAAGGCCGCAGCGGAAGGCGTACTTTGCAAGGCGACGGTCTGCTGTATCGTGGCGGAGCTTTAAGCGGTATTCAGCGCGGGCTGTGAACATGCGGTAAGGCTCTTTTGTTCCAAGAGTTACAAGGTCGTCTATAAGTACTCCGATATAAGCTTCATCACGGCCAAGAATTACAGGCTCAAATTCCGGAATCTTGTCAAAGGCATAAAAGCCGGCATTTTTCTGAATGCCACGTTCATAATCGTTGAGCTCGTGAGTTTCGCGTTCAGAGATTTCGGCAAAACGTACCTTTTCTTCGTTGGTCATATTGGCCTTTGGACGGAAGGCGCCAGGTTCTGTGCTTGATGGAACGCCATTCAATGTATGAGGCAGCTCTGCAAGAGGACCGCATACTTTTATATGCTCACGGGCATAAAGTCCGGCATTCATTCCTGCTATAAGGCCCTGGCCGGCAGCTTCCTCATAACCGGAAGTTCCGTTTATTTGACCGGCATTGAAGAGGCCTGCAACACGCTTAGTTTCCAGAGATGGATAGAGCTGGGTCGGTTCAACAAAGTCATATTCTACAGCGTAACCCGGGCGGCTCTGTACGGCATTTTCAAAGCCAGACATTGTACGCATAAAGGCATCCTGTACACATTCAGGCAGGCTGGAAGAAAGCCCGTTAAGGTAGATTTCGTCAGTTTCAAGACCTTCCGGTTCTACGAAAATCTGATGTCGGTCGCGTTCCTTAAAGCGCATAACCTTGTCTTCGATAGAAGGACAATAGCGCGGACCAATGCCGCTGATTTTACCGCTGTACAAAGGAGAGCGTCCAATATTATCGCGGATGATTTTATGAGTTTCTTCATTTGTATAAACAATGTGGCAGTTTACTAATGGGCGTTCTACGCGCTCTGTTTCAAAGCTGAAAGGAATAACCTCTGTGTCTCCAGGCTGTTCGTCGAGTTTGCTAAAGTCCACGCTTTTTCTTAAAATACGTGGCGGTGTTCCAGTCTTGAGCCGGCCGGTTGTAAAGCCAAGCCGGTGCAGGCTTTCTGTAAGTCCGTATGCAGCAGGCTCGCCTACACGGCCACAAGGTGCATCATATTCACCAATAAAAATGCGCCCACCGAGGAAAGTACCTGTTGTTAATACAACGGAGCGTACGGGAATGACACGCCCGCGTTCGGTTACCACGCCGGTTACCTTCTGGCGCATTCCGCTTCTGGCTGCTGCTGTGCGTCCGTCTCCACGGAACTCACCTGGAATAGTTCCCTTTTCTGCAGCAGAATCGCTGTTAGGTGGAAGCGGAGTAGACGAAGCAGTTGTAAGGATATCAATAACGGTATCCATCAGTGTATAAAGATTTGGAGTTGTTTCACAGATTTTTCGGGCAAGCATTGAATAGGTAATCTTATCTGCCTGGGAACGTGGTGCCTGCACAGCTGGGCCACGGCTTTTATTGAGCATGCGGAATTGAATCATAGATTTGTCGATGAGTTTTGCCATCTGCCCGCCGAGAGCATCTATTTCGCGGACAATATTTCCTTTTGCAATTCCACCAATTGAAGGATTACAGCTCATTCTTGCAATTGCATCAGGAGTTTGGGTAATAAGTACTGTTTTCAAACCCATGCGGGCACAGGCAAGTCCTGCTTCAATTCCGGCATGTCCCGCACCAACTACGGCAACATCATAATAATCATAAAAACCAGGCATTTTTTCTTCCAAATTAAAAATAGACCCCGAAACAAGTTCGGGGTGACAGTTCCGTTATTATATCTAAAAACAAAGCCTTGCACAATAAATCAGAAAAACTTATATCGTGCACCAACGGTGAGCGATATGCCTGGCATAGGATATTCATCGATTGCCTGATAATTCCAGTTTAATAAATTATCCAGCTTTAAGAACGGTGTAAACTTTCCCTTTATAGGAGCACCTTCTGCTGCAAGATTTACAAGCAGATAAGGATCCAGTTTGTAAAGATTCATATTTTCAGTATATCTGTTGCCTGTATATTCTGCGCTAAGTCTGATTTTTGCAAGTTCGAAATTTAAGCCAAAAACCAGAGAGCATACAAAATCAGGTGTCCACATAATTCTCTTTCCATAAGTATGCGGACTTGATTCATCCAAAAGCCGGTTATAAAGATATTCGCCATTCACATCAATTTCCAAAAGCCCATTCCAAAATTGTGCACCAAGAGAAAAATCTACACCAAGATAAAAGGCACTTGAAATGTTCTGGGTTGTACCACTGCCCCACTGGATTTTATCCTTATAATAGTTTGAGAAAACTGTAACAGAAGCATCAAAGGGGCAGTTTCTGAGTGCAAAACCTAAATCAGCACCCCAGCCGCTTTCAGGCTTCAAGTTTGGATTTCCATGAAAGCCACTGCCTTCCCAAAACAAATCATCCATATTTGGAAACTGCACCATGCGGTAAACGTCAAAAGTAAACTGAACCTTTGAAAGTTCAAGAGAAAGACCAGCCTTCGGAACAAAAGCAAAATTGCAGTTGTTATCATTAAAGCAAAACTTTACGGCAAGAGGAAGCGAAAATGTCCAGCCACCACCAGGTGTAAACTTAAAAGTTTCTTTTCCTACTCCCGAAAGCTGATTATGTTTTCCATCATTCGTAGAATCAAGAAAAGTATAATCTGCTGAAATTCCAATAAGTTGCTGTATACGCCCGCCAGCGAGCGAATAAAAATCAGCAGTTCCTGTATATTTAATTGTATTTATATAATGAATGCTTTCATCACTATAAATAGCTTTTGTATTTTCTCTATAATAGCGATTATTATACTGCCATGAAATACTGTTTTTTAAATTAAACAAATTTACTACTGCCGGATTAGAAAGTGAAATTAAAACATTATTATTGATATCGCGCTGCAAACCTGGTGTCTGCGAATACATAGTTCCAGGTATATGCTTATTTCCGGCATAGAATAAGTCGCTGAATGAAATATTATTTCCATTTTTAAAATAATGAGTTACAGCAAGATTCCCCTGTCCGTCCAGAACCTGAGAATCTTTTCTCTGTGACAAAACATTTTTATCATTTATATACAAAAAAAGATTCTGCGCATAATTGCAGGCTAGCCCGGAATTAAAAAATGTCTGTTCGCCGATTTTCCCTGAAAACAAAAGCTTCTGGAAAACTGAATCAAGCGGCAAATTCAAATTGAAAAAAGTTTTAGCTGCCTCTTCAACAGAAAGTGTATTTTTTAGATCTGTCTTTTTTGTAGTGATGTAAATTACACCACCAACTGCCCCTTCATCTTCAACACCTTCTGTAAAGCCGCCACGAATTATTTCAATTTTCTCAATTGCAGAAATATCAATAGCAGAAAAATCAAAAGTGCCGTACTGAGCATTGTTAACACAGATTCCGTCTATTACAACACGTACTGTTTCATCTGTAAAACCACGGATACTTGGTTTACTTTCAAGCCCATAAGCGCCATAAGAAAGATTCTGAATACCGCAGCGTTCTATTACCTGAGATAGAGATTCAATATGTTCTGCTTCAAGCATTTCAGCTGTAAGCACAATCTTTCTTTCAACAGAGGATGGAAGATAGGTTGTAACTTCGGGAAGTATGATTTCTGCTTCCTGCGAATTCAAGGGTGAGAAAAATAAAAATATCAGAATTATAAAAATAAGAGGGGAATTACTTCCCCTCAATACATGGCGTTTCACTTATGCATTAATATTGTTTTGAATAAGTACCATAAAGGCCAAAATAACCATTCTCAATTGTAAATTCTGTTTTGGCTTCAAGCAGGCTGTCTGCAGATGTTTTTCCGCCAGCTTTATAAGCATTAGCAAATTTACAAGAAAATGCATCCCAGTCTTTATAAGAAACTGCATAGTACTTGTTGTTTGTATCTACAAGGTAGATATACTTATCTGAAATCTCTGCAATAGTTCTTGTCCAGCCGAAACCGTAACCACCATCATCATAAACTACAGAACTTGTGTTAATTGTATAACCATCATTATACTGACTTTTCCAGGTTCCAGAAATCAAAGTTTTGTAATAAGTCTGCTGATAAACATAATTTGCAACAACTACCTGAGCAGTTGCATCCTCTGCTGGTTTACAACCTGTGAATGAAAGACATGCAACAAGCACTGCTGCTGCAAAAAGATGAGAGAGTTTAAAATTTTTCATTATTTATTTCCCGGGAACCGAGACTGCGCAGTTCCAAAAAGTTAAGATATCCTTTCATACGAAAGGCGTGTACCAAAGTTTCCGGGCTCACAGAATTCAGGATTAACCTTCCCAGAACCGTAGATGTTCCAGTGGTTCTAACAACCCCGTATGGTGGTTTCGATAAGCTCTACCACCGCTCCGTATACCGTTGCGCATTCAGCTCAGGCCTTGCACCTGCTTCCATTGAAATACACGAGAAAAATATAGCATAAATGAATTAGTTTGTCACATAGATTCGAAATTTACTAACGTAATTCCATTTAAAATAATAAATATGATTTTGTGTTAGCAACAACGAATCCGTGTGATATTTTTATTTTCTTAGATACTCTGATAATTCTTCAGCAGTTAACATGATAATAGTAGCTCCGTGTTCTTCAAGAAATTTCTTTCCACGAAAGCCCCAGTCGACTCCTATTACATCAAGGCCAGCGTTCATTCCTGTCTGCATATCAACATCAGAGTCACCAATGAAAACAGCTTTCTGACCTTCGCTCTTTCCATCCATTCCGGCCCGTTCGAGAATCTCATAAATTCCGTCTGGCGCAGGCTTTGGAGGCATTCCAGGACGGCTGCCGGAAATAATATCAAATAAGCCTGGAAAATAATCATCACAAAGGGCAATAGCAGCTGGCTCAACTTTATTTGTATTAACTGCAATCTTAATTCCTGCTGCACGTAATTTTTTTATACACTCAGGAATTCCTGCATAAGGTGCAGTTTTTTCGGCACAGTGCTTTTCATAGTAAGCAATAAAATCTTTTAAAATATTATCAAAATCAGGATTATCACGCCCATTGCTAACAGCACGCTCTATCAATTTAGGAATTCCGTTTCCTACCATAAAACGAACTTCTTCTACAGTGTGTAAAGGAAGATTATATTTTTTAAGAATTACATTTAAGGAATCAGTCATATCATCCAAAGTGTTAAGGATGGTACCGTCCATATCAAAAATCGCAAGTGAGTATTTCATAATGCTTTGATATTACAGAAAAACTTCTTTCTTGAAAAGATACTATATTTGTCCCTTCATACGGATATTTAAAAAAACGCAGTCAAGGAACTTCATTTTATCTGAATTATGCGAGTTCTTTAGCAAGCAAACAAAGACCTTCAACTATTGCCTCGTGCTCTTTCGGAGCTATGCGGGCATAAAGTGTATCAGGAGTGTCGTCCGGCATAACAGGAACTTTTTTCTGAATGAGGATTCGGCCTGTATCGCAGCCACCGTCTGCAATGTGAATTGTACAGCCGCTTTCTTTTTCGCCGGCAGCAATAACTGCCTCGTGAACATGATGTCCAAACATTCCAACTCCGCCAAACTTTGGCAGCAGAGCCGGATGCAGGTTGATTATTTTATTTTCGTAAACTTTGAGAATATCACCGGCAAGCACAGTAAGACAACCTGCTTCTACAATTGCCTGAGCCCCGTATTTCTGACAGGCTTCAAGCATTGCATTTGAAACAGCAAGACGCTTAGTATCGCGGTCGCTGGCCTTAGCAAGCTCTTCGCCCATAACAGCGTATGGAGAACAGATTGCATTAGGAATTCCAGCCTTTGCGGCTCGTTCCAGTGCAAAGGCTTTTTTAGAGTCAGAAATTACACAGACAATTTTATAAGGGCAAGAGTCGCCCTGCGCTTTTTCATAATCAATAAGCGCCTGCAAATTAGTTCCACCGCCACTTACTAAAACTGCTGTTTTTAAAACATCCATATACACATTCCTAAACGGTGCTCGCAAGTCTCGCACCGAGACTTTCTTTCGATGAACCTAAAACGACCTGCTGTCGCAGCTCGTTTTTTAACGGTTCTTCGATTTTAGTCATCCTCGAACAAAACTGCGTCGCGCTGGCTCTTTACTTCGCCCTTAGCATATTCAACGCGGCCAATCTTGTAAGCCTTCATATCAGGGCAGTAGTCTTTATGGTACTTAGAAGCATTAGCATTGAACATTTCAAGAACAGCGTCTGCCTCTTTAGCGTTTACAGCAAGAACAAAACCAATACCCATATTGAAAGTATTATATACGTTATCAAAATCAGCACCACGGCGAATGAGTTCACCAAATACAGGAGGAATATCCCAGCTTGCACGCTTGATAACAGAAATCAACTGCTTCTTTCCTTCTTTAGCCTTTGGATACATACGTGGAATATTTTCAAAGAATCCGCCGCCGGTTACGTGAACCATACCGTGAATAGCCTTACGGTATTTTCCGAGAACTTCCATAACTGGCTTTACGTAAATGCGTGTAGGTGTAAGAAGAACTTCACCAATAGTCTTACCAGTATCAGTTCCATTTACAATAAAAGGATCATTAACATTTGGAACAAGCTTACGAACAAGGCTGAAGCCGTTTGAGTGAACACCTGTAGAGCTCAAACCAATAAGAACATCGCCTTCTTTGATATCCTGGCCGGTAATCATTTCTTTCTTTTCACCAACACCAACACCAAAGCCGGCAAGGTCATATTTACCAACATCATAGAATCCAGGCATTTCAGCAGTTTCACCACCGAGCAAAGCACAACCGGTATCAACACAACCATCTGCAACACCCTTTACAAGTTCAGCAGCAACATCAGCATCAAGCTTACCGCAGGCAACATAGTCAAGGAAGAAAAGTGTCTGAACACCAGAGCAGAGAATATCGTTTACGCTCATAGCAACACAGTCAATTCCAACAGTGTCATACTTTTTCATCTGGAAAGCAACATCAAGCTTAGTTCCAACACCGTCAGTTCCGCTTACCATAACAGGATTCTTAATTCCCTTAGGCACTTCGAACATACCGTTAAAACTTCCCAAGCCAGTCAAAAGCCCTGGAACTACAGTTCTTTTTACCTGTTCCTTGTACTTATCTACCGCGCGGTAACCTTCTTCTACGTCTACTCCAGACTCTTTGTAGTTTGCCATTGTTTGCTCCTTGCAGTCGCTCAAGCTATTAGCCATTAGCAGTTAGCTATTAGCTTTTTATTTAATTGCAGCTTGTAGTTTTACAAGCATTTTTTCAACTTCAACTAATAATCCAAACGCTGTTTTTGTATCTTCCTCGTTCAGATATCCAATTCGTTTACAGATCTGTAACTGCGTTTCTAATTCAGCCCTAGACCCTTTTGCTATTCCAAGAAAATAGGAAAACTCTTTTTCAGAACTTCTCGATTTTCCTTCGGCTATATTGCTTGGTATTGAAACAGCAGCTCGTCTCATCTGATCAGACAAAGCATATGTCTCTTCCTTAGGTAGTTTCTTAACCAATCGATATATCTCTACAGATAAATCAACTGCCCGTTGCCAAACGACTAAATCTTTATAATTCGCCAAGCAATTCTCTCCATAAAACGCTAACTACTCTTCAAGCTTCTAGCTTTTAGCTAATAGCTAGAAGCTAATATCTATTCCCGTTGCCGCAGCATCATCTGCCAGCTTCTTTCTGAACTCCTTCAATTTCTGTGAAAGCTCCGCATCCTGCAAAGCCAAAATCTGCAAAGCAAGATAAGCCGCATTCTTTGCGCTGTTAATACCAACTGTTGCAACTGGAATTTGTGGTGGCATCTGAACAATGCTCAAAAGGGCATCCATTCCGCCAAGACCGTTTGATTTGTCGCTTACGCACTCAAGAGGCACTCCGATAACTGGGAGAGTTGTAATTCCTGCAATAACTCCAGGTAGGGCTGCAGCAAGACCGGCACCGGCAATTATAACCTGGCATCCGTCTTTTTCAACTTCTTCAACTGTCTTCTTGAGTAAAGCCCCGGCTCTGTGGGCAGAAATGATATAAGCCTTATAGTCTACGCCGAACTCTGTGAGAATGTCGGCCGCCTTTTTCATCGTGTCCTTGTCGGACTTTGAACCGAAAAAAATCGCAACTTTCATATGAGAGTTATACCATAAAACACGGTTCATCACAAGCATAACGAACATTCTGATTAAGTTCGTATTCTCCCGTGAAAAATCTAATGAGCGGAGCGGGCGAGAGGTGCTGGCTGCCTCTTGAAGCTTTTGGCGCTTAGTCATTAAAAATAACGCCAGAGGGAGCCCATTAGATTTTTCAAACGTAACGCTATTCTTTCACCTGGTACTGTAATAAAAGAATGCGGAGTTCTTCGATGTTTGAGACGTTGAAGATTTTGAAAACTTCGGCGAAGATTTTTTTTACGGTGGAAATGCTTACGAAATACTTTTCGCTGATTTCTTTGTAACACATTTGATTATGAAGATTTTCAAGAACAAAAGAAATCTGTCTTTCGTTAAGATTATAATCAGAAAGTTTTATTATTGAACCAGCAGGCTTCCTGATAATTGTATTATTTTCACGAACATTCTTTGGGAAAAAGCAGGAAAGTTTTGCTTTTAAACAGTAATAAATCCACAGATAAAAAGCAAAACAGAAAAATGAATACGACATATCAATCAGCATATAATTAACGCCCCGGAAAAAATTCAGAAAAAGCGTAATCAGATGAATCACAAACAGTATAAAGATTTTTTTTCGCGGTTTATTTTTAATAAGATCTTTACAAAGAATTAAAATGATTGCTGCATAAAAGAAGAAAATTCCCAGCTCTTCATAATTTGTAAGAATTGTCAATTCACTTTCAATAATGAAGATTGAAATCATAACATATAAGTTCTGACTAAAAAGAAAAACTAAAGCAAGAATTACACAAATAATATGAACAACTGGAATTACAATATGAGTAGGCGCAATTTTTTCAATAATAGAATTAGGGTCTCCATTCAAAAGGATGCTGACAATAGATGCTACAAGTAAAAAAACAAGCCCTACAACAGCAACAACTCTCTCCGAGCTGATTCTGTTTTTATCCATAATAACAAAATTATACCATATAAAGCTGAAATTTCAAATAACAATCAGTTATTTCATACTCATAATTATCTGACTGCAGGCATTTTCTCCGTCCATTGCGCTGGAAACAATTCCGCCAGAATAACCTGAACCTTCTCCTGCAGGATACAAACCTGCAATTGCCGTACACTCAAAAGTTTGTTTGTCACGAAGGATTCTTACCGGTGTACTGGTGCGGGTTTCTGCAGCAATCATAAGAGCATCCTGACATATAAAACCATGCATACTCCGATCGATTTCTACAAAACCTTTTTTAAGGCGATCTGCAATGTGAGACGGAAGCCAGGCTGCAAGATTTGATGAAACCAGGCCCGCTGTATAACTGCTGTCAGGAAGATCAGATGAAACACGATTTGCCAGAAAATCCTTTAGCCGCTGAGCCGGAGCTGACTGTCCTTTTCCATTTGAAAAAGCAAGACCTTCTATTTCTCTTCTGAACAAAAATCCTGCAATCTGGGGGCAGCCCAGTTCTTCTGCTGCTTTCTGAAATTTTTGAGGGATATCTTCCGGTCTGATTTCTACAACTATTGCAGCATTTGACCATTTTGAATTTCTTGCTGCAGCAGACATTCCGTTTACAACAATTTCATCCGGACCTGAACTGGAAGGAACTACAAAGCCTCCTGGACACATACAGAAGGAATACACACCTCGTCCGTCAATCTGAGTTGTTACGCGATATTCTGCAGCTCCAAGACCACTAGCCTCTCGCTGTCCATGATACTGTATTTTATCAATCAACTCACGAGGATGCTCCACACGGACTCCGGCAGCAAATGTTTTAGCTTCTAGAGCAGCCGGTACTTTTTTTGCCAGCATTTGATAAATATCACCAGCTGAATGACCTGTTGCAAGAAGAACAGCCCTGCCTGCAAATGTATGCTTTTCTCCAGTTATTACATTTTCACTTTCTACACCACGGACATGATTGTTCTCAATTAACAAATCAGATACCCGTTCATTAAAATGAAACTCTCCGCCAAGCGAAATAATTTTATCACGCATTGCATTGATTACTTTAGGGAGTCTGTCGGTTCCGATATGCGGATGTGCATCTGTAAGAATTTTTTCATCTGCACCAAAGTAATTAAATATACGAAGTATCGTGCTGATATCTCCGCGTTTATTACTTCTTGTATAAAGCTTTCCATCAGAAAAAGTTCCAGCACCACCTTCACCAAAGCAGTAATTTGAATCTCCATTTACAAGACCTTTAGTACTTATAAGGGCAATATCTTTTCTGCGCTGACTTGTCTGAACACCTCTTTCAATAATTACAGGTTTAATTCCTTTTTCAAGAAGTTTGAGGGCGCCAAAAAGTCCTGCAGGTCCAGCCCCAACTATAATAACTGTATGTTCAGGTCCAGCGCCTTCACAAGATTTCCAGCAAGGCTTCCACTCACCTGCCGCTTCCGGTTTTTCTCCAATATAAACTTTATATCGCAGATGAAGTTTGAGCTGTCTGTGACGGGCATCAATAGATTTCTTTACAAAAACCTTTTCAAAGTGACTATCATTTATGTGATTTTTTTTAAGTTCTTTATAAATCAGATTTTCATGAAGCCCTGCATTTTTTTCATCTCTGGCTTCGACGGTAATTGTGATTTCTTTGATCATTGAAAATATTATAATAAATTCACCGGAGGTTGAGTAGTCCGAAGGACGTATCGAAACCTCATTTCCTATGGTCCCTGTAGCTGGTGATTTCGATACGGCTGCGCCTACTCAACCACCGTTCACCGTAAGTCTCTCAAGACAAAAAAAAAGTTCTCAGACTGTATTCTCTCCAAACTCACAGCCCAAGAACTCTCTCACCGATAACAAACCGGCTCTCCGATAAAACTCTCTTCTTAGCAACGCTTATATATAAAGATAATGCTAATTTCTTTTTAATCAATAACTTTCTTAATATCATGCTTTTTAACTTTACTTAACTTTAATTTTATGGTCATAACATAACGTGAAAATAAGTTACAGTCAATAACTTTTTTTACGATTTAACCATGGTTATTGAAAAATAACCGCAGTTACTGCTAGAGTACTAATAGTGTGCTGTTATTGTGCTTAAAATGTGCTATAAAAATCCTGAAATTTGACCTTTTTGGAACATATTTCAGGATTTTTTTCAGATTTTTTCCAATACTTTATAAGATTGATTTGAAAAACTGTTGTAAACGCTCACTTTTTGGATGCTGGAAGATTTCATCAGGGGTTCCCTCTTCCTCTATATAACCTTCGTTCATAAATAAAACCCGATCTGCAACTTCGCGGGCAAAGCCCATTTCATGAGTTACTACAACCATTGTCATTCCATCGCGGGCAAGATCTTTCATTACTTCAAGAACTTCTCCTACCATCTCAGGATCAAGAGCGGAAGTTGGTTCATCAAAAAGCATAACATCCGGATGCATGGCAAGAGAACGAACAATTGCGATTCGCTGCTTCTGACCACCACTCAAAGTTGAAGGGTAAACATTTGCCTTATCAGGTAGTCCTATACGTTCAAGAAGCTGCATAGCCTCTGACTTTGCTTCTTCTTCTGTTTTTAATTTAAGGGTAACTGGTGCAAGTGTAATATTTTGCAAAACTGTAAGATGAGGAAAAAGATTAAAATGCTGGAAAACCATTCCCATCTTTTGACGGCAAAGATCGAGATCTGTTTTAGGATCTGTTAAATCATTTCCTTCAAAAAGAATCTGTCCTCCATCAGGAGTTTCAAGTCTATTTAGACAACGTAAAAATGTACTCTTTCCAGAGCCTGAAGGTCCGATTATTACAATCTTTTCTCCCTTCTGAATATTTATAGAAACATCTTTTAATACATTGAGTTTTCCAAAACTGATTTTAAGATTCTTAACTTCTATCACTTTTTGCCATCCTTTTTTCGAGTCTGCCGAAAAGCTTTGTAAGACCTACTGTAAGAATTAAATAGATTGCCGCACAGGTAAGAAGAGGAATCCATGCATTATAGGTTGCATTACGAATCATATCTCCGGCTTTTGTCATATCCATTACAGCAATAAAACTTGCAACAGAAGTCTCTTTTATCAAAACAATGAACTCACTAGTATAAGTTGGAAGAACTGCTTTTACTGCCTGAGGAAGAACAATTTTAAAAATTGTCTGCCACTGGCTGAGTCCAAGCGAACGGCCGGCTTCTGTCTGGCCAGGATCAATTCCTTGAATACCGGCACGGAAGATTTCTGTACAGTAAGCACCAGAGTTAAAACCATAAGCAAGAATTGCTACAAGAAGACGGTTTAATCCCAAAGGAGCAAAGATTACAAAATAAAAAATCATGAGCTGGGTAGCAAGAGGTATTCCACGAAGTACTGTTGTATAGAGTTCTGCAATCGGTTTTAAAATCTTATTACCAGAAACCTTCATTAAGGCAAGTAAAAATCCAAGAACAGTACCAATCAGAATTGCACAAATGGCAATAAGAATTGTAGTTCCCAAGCCCTGCACAATCAGCATGTACCGCTGTCCGTTTATCATTGTATCAATAAAAGATTGAATCATAAAATTCCTTTAAAAAAACAAAATCGGTGGTTTCGATACACTCGCTTCGCGAGCACTCAACCACCGTTATTATACTACGGTGATTGAGTAGCCCGAAGGGCATATCGAAATCACCGTTTTATCTGTAAGGCTTATTTTCTTACGATGATTACCTGCTCAGATTCAAAATATGTTTCTGAGAAGTCTACATTCTTTTTGCGTTCTTCATTTACAGACATACCAGCTGCAATGAAATCAATTGTTCCAGACTGAAGAGCTGGAATCAGGCTGTCGAATGCCATATCTACAACTTCAAGCTTCATATCAGCATTCTTAGCAATTTTTTGTCCCATTGTAATATCGAAGCCAACAATATTCTTTCCTTCTACATATTCAAATGGAGGGAAAGCTGCATTTGTTCCAAGCTTTACAACTTTGCTTCCTGTTGTAGCTTCTGCTGCTGGGATTGTGATTTTTCCATCAGCAGGCATAAATGCATTTACGAGAGCTTCATATTCGCCGTTTGTTTTCATATCTGCAATTGTTTTGTTGATTGAAGAAAGAAGATCTGCATTACCTTTTTTAACAGCAATTGCATAAGCTTCTTTGTTATCAGCAAATTCTGAATCATGAATGATTTTCAAATCAGGATTGCGTTCTACAATTGCTTTTGCAGGAAGTTCATCAAGAACTACAGCGTCAATTGCACGATTTTTAAGATCAAGAGCGGCATCCATACCTGATTTGAAAGATACAACCTGTGCACCTTCTACACTATCCTGAACCCAGGCTTCACCAGTAGTACCAGCCTGAACTCCAATTTTCTTTCCTGTAAGATCAGCTACAGAATTAATTTCTACTTTTGATTTTGAGCATCCAGTGAATGCGAGAGCTGCTGCAAGTGCAGCACAGATTAATGTCAATTTTTTCATAAAACACCTCTTATGTATTAATATACATTTTTTTGTATATTTATGCAATCTAATTACTTTCCAATGTAATGCCACTCCCGTAAAAAATACCAGTCGCCAACGGGATGATGTTGTCGTCTGGTATTTTTTACTCCGTGCCATTACTTTGGGACAATTACCTTACACAAAAAAATTATATTGATGCTCTTTCCCGGAAAAGCCGCCAGCCGTTTTCTGCTAATATCACGGCGAGGAAAATCAATGTACAGCCGACAAACATCTTCAGTGTAAAAACTTCGTGGAGAATCAAGGTGCTGAATAAAATACCGAAAACTGACTCAAAGCTTAAAAAGAGAGATGCTATTGAGGACTGCACATACTTAAGGCCTATGTTCTGCAGACTGAAGCCTACCATGGTGCTTAAGAGGCCAAGGTAGAGCATAGAGAGAACTACTCTGCCAGAAAAGGCGGTGGAGGCAGGAAAAGAGCCTTCTAAAAAAGGAGCGCACATCCAGCCGGCAATGGCTGTAAAAATAAACTGCAGCAGTGTAAGAAAAAGCGGATCGCCTCCGGCCTTGTTATATTTTTCTGTATAGATAATATGCAGGGCAAAAAAGATTCCGCAAATCAGCGTGAGCAAATCACCAATATTAAAGCCCTTGTCTCCCGAGCCCAGAGCAAGCAGGCCTATTCCGGTAAGAGACATAACCGCTGCAATAAAAACATAAAAACGGGGACGCTTTTTAAAAAGCAGCCATGTCAAAACAGGAATCATAATTACATAGAAAGTTGTAAGAAAGGCATTTTTTCCGGCAGTAGTATAATCACAGCCAACCGTCTGAGTGGCATAAGCCAGAAAAAGAAAGAGGCCCGTAAGCGCCCCATGACGGATATAATCCCAGGAAAGCAGCTTCCATTTTTTTATAAAAATCAGAGACATGGTTATAGCCGCAATGGTGTACCGGTAGGCTACCATATAAAAAGCCCCGATATAATCAAGACTGTCTTTTACAATAACAAAAGAAAAGCCCCAGATTGTAGCCGCAAGCAGCAACCCCGCACTGGCAGCTATTGAAGTAAACTTTGTATTCATACAATGTGTATACTAGAAAAAGCTCCCCCGGTCAAGCGAGGCCACTGAAAAAGGTCTACAATTTTAAGGCCTGAAAAAAAGCCTTTAATGAGCAAATTACTTGTCTTTCATTTCCTTATTTTTCATCAAGAGCTGTTGCTTATGCTCATCACATTTTAAAGTTACACTGAAAGTCTTGGACTTTGCACCTTCCTTGTAACAGCCTTTCTGACTGCAAGTTCTCCTGCAGGACACTGCATCATGTCTGCATCTT
>JAEDCY010000022.1 GCA_016293915.1 Treponema sp.
TGAAGTGTAATGCTATATGTTGCTTTTGTTTACGAGGTTAGAATTGACGGATACGCTTGATATAGAAGATGATGCGGTGGTTGAGTAGGCGTAGTCGTATCGAAACTACCGTGGATTTCGGCTCATAAAGTGGTTTCGATACACCTGCTTCGCAGGTACTCAACCACCGGCTATTTATACAATCCGTTAACCAGCGCCAGTGCTTTATTGATTGTGGCGGATTCTTCTTTGCTCCAATCTACATTTTCTTCTACAAGAGTTTCGAGGCTTGAATGAGTTTCCATAAGTGCAGTAGAAAAGCCTCGTGAAACTTTGAACCAGTAGCTGCCGTTTCCATTATTGTAAAGAGTGATGAAACCGTATTCGCGTCCTTTTTGTTTTGCAATTGCTGTTCTAAGAATAAAGGAAAGAGAATCTACAAGCTGTTCCTTTTGGAGCGGATTGTTTACGTCTACATTCATGTGGCGGTTCCATTTTTTTTCAGCCAGAGGATGAAGATCAAGAGTATTTGCCAGTTCAATAATAAGTGAAACTTTTTCTCCTGTAAGTATAGTACCACCATCAGACAATGTAACAATTCCTTTCATCTGACCGGCATTATTCAGTTTATTTTTATTCTTTTCATTTTGGAGTGCAGAAAGAAGATTTTCAAGTGGCAGTAAAGCGGTCTTTTTTCCTTTGACTTTTTTTGTTGCAAAAAGAAATCCTCCCAGAGAAAGTGAATCTTCTGCAAGTGGTTCGTTGTGGTTTGAAAGTCCTGCGAGTGCTGCCGCTTTTTTTGCCTTCTTTCCGTTTTTGCGCTGCTCTTCTGCTTCCTGACGACGCAAGGCTTTTGCAGCCCTGTTTCTATCCTGTTCAAGCATGCGTTCTTCGCGGGAAGTATCTTTTGCTTTTTTGCAGGCCATAAGACGCTCAAACAATTCAGGATTAATTGTATCCAGCATAGGGCGGGTGAGAGGTGAAACACTCGAAGCGTAAATGCGGCTTGTTCTGATAATTTCTCCTGCAACAATAAATACAGGATCTTTTTTGAACATAACACTGCCCGGATGAATACAGATATGGTCTGCTGTGAGGCTTCTGTAACTTTCACGACCGGTGCGGATACATACAAACTGAAGCATTCCTGCAGCAATACAGCAAAGGTAATCCTGCACGCTGCCTTTTCCTTCAACGACAGGTATTCCCATTTTTTCACTTACGATTTCTATGAGCTGCTCGTTAATGTTTTCGATTTCAGCCATTACACGTTCATCAAGATAATTCTTCTTGCAGAATTTTTCACGGTTATCTGTGTCTTTGAAGGCTTTGAGGATATTAAGATATGTACAGAAATCTCCCTGAATATCTTGAAAGCGGTGGTGGGCCTTGCGGGCTTCCATCTCTTCATTTGGCGGAAGTACGAATGGTGAGTTTGCGCTAAGGAAGGAAGCTGCTATAAGTGCTTTATCAAGAACATCCGGGAAGCGCATGATTGATTCAACAATGATACGGCTGATTCTTGGTTCGAGCGGGAATTTTACCATCATCTGTCCAATTGAAGACAGGGTATTGTCTTCTTCAAGAGCACCAAGAATATGAAGCGTATCAACAGCACCGATGATTCCTTCGCGACCAGGGTTTGCAATAAAATCAAAATTAAAAAAGTCTGTAATACCAAGTTCGCTCATACGGAGAACTACTTCGCTGAGGTCTGTGCGATATATCTCTTCGGTAGTATATTCAGGACGGAGGTCAAAGTCTTTGCGGGAATAGAGCCGGTAGCAGGTACCAGGCTGTGTTCGTCCAGCGCGTCCTTTACGCTGATTGCAGGATGCGCGCGACACTGGAGACTCTATGAGGCTTGATGTGTAGGTGCGCGGGCTGTAAAAGTTCAATTTACAGAGACCAGAATCAATTACAGTTGTAACGTCGCTGATGGTTACCGAGGTCTCTGCAATATTCGTAGAAATTACTACCTTGCGTTTTCCTTCAGGAGCTTTTTCAAAAACTCTTTCCTGTTCCTCTTTTGGAAGACGACCGTAAAGTGGCAGAATGTGAAGTTTGCGTCCAATAGGAGAGTAGTAAAGCTTATCCATACAATCCTTAATGATTTTTTCACCAGGAAGGAAAATAAGAATTGCACCGTCTTCGTCATTGTCGAGAACTCGGTCTACGGTGTTGTAGATTTTTGTAAGAATCTGGTCGCAGCCTGAATCAGTTGTTGTTGTAGAACCGCCGGGTACAGGATCGTAAACCAGAGCAACCGGGAATGTTACTGTATCAATTGAAACAATAGGTGCGTTATCAAAATATTCGGAGAAAACTTTTGTGTTCATGGTAGCTGAACTTACGATTACGCGGAAGTCTTTGCGTTCACGGAGAACTCGCTTCACAAGGCCGAGTACAAAGTCAATGTTGAGACTTCGTTCATGCGCTTCATCAATCATAAGTACACTGTATTTAGAAAGCCATGGATCCAGTTTCATTTCCTGCAGCAGGATTCCATCCGTCATGATTTTAATGCGTGTGTCGTTATTTGTGTAATCTTCAAAACGCATCTTATAGCCGACCAGACCCGGGTAAGTCGTGCCTAACTGTTTTGAAATGAATTCACTTATGCTGAGTGCTGCAATACGGCGGGGCTGTGTTACACCAATCATGCCGCTTGTCGCATAGCCTGCCTCATACAAAATGACTGGAATCTGAGTTGTTTTTCCTGAACCGGTAGGACTTTCTACAATTACAACCTGATTGCTTTCAAGACAGTCCAATATTTTTTGTTTCTGTGCGTATACGGGAAGTGATTTGTAATCTATTGCCATTCTATTAAATCCTTTGTTGCTTCTTTATTGATTTTGATACGGCGTTCAATATATTTTGCCCAGTTTGTGCGTGGAACGTCGTAAAGATAATCTACAAAATCCTGATTGAGTGGTTTGATAACGTACTCATTCGCAGTGTTTATGTAGGTTGTTATAAAATAAGGTTCGCATTTTTTGATTTTCATGGAACCGTCTTTTTCTCTGTGCATTGTGACAATGTAAAAAAGTCCGTCACCGGTGTTGTCGCGTTCACTGGCCGGGTTTTTTGAGGTGAGTTCAGGTTTTGTGCGCTGGCCGGAAATTGTATTTCCGTTGGCATACATGATAAGCTTGTCGCGGCCGGTTTTTGTATTCACTACGATTTTTCGATCTTTAATTATGTGTGCATGGTTAGCCCAGACTACGTCAGCTCCGGCTTCGAGCAAATCCATATAATACTGATTCTGCTTTTCTGTGATATTTCGGGTGTACTCTGGTTCACTTGTATGAATTGAAATTATAAAAAGGTCGCAGGGATTTGCCTGTCTAAGTTCTTTAGCATATTTTATGAAAGCTTTGCGTGAATCAGAATCAGGTTTTATAAAATTAATGTAATCTGAAGCGTCCGGGCGATTCAAAAGTTCAGTTATTGGCAGAAAAAGAATTTTCCAGCCGTTTGCTTCAAAATAGTTATAGGTTAGGGCATAAAGCTTTGAATCGGCGGTTTCCTTTGTTCCGGAAAAATAAATGTCATTTCCAAAACTTTCTTTTGTGTATTGTGTAATTGCCTGGGTTGTTTTTATTGTTTCTAGAATACCGTTTTTGTACTGATCGTTAGTGTGATTATTGCAGAGGGAAAAAACATCAAAACCTGCATCAACTGCCGCCTGAACATATTTTTGCGTCATGTTAAAGTTAGGGTAAGAAGAAGCAGCTTTTGTTCTGTCTAACGGAGCTTCAATGTTAGCAAAGGCTAAGTCAGCGTCAGAGATTACTTCGCGTACATCCCGCCAGATTTTTTCGTAAGTTGTAATATAGTAGTTTACCGAGTGAGCCATAATGTCACCGGCAAAAAGAAGGGTGATTGTATCTTTGTCGTGTTTGGGTTTAGTGAAGTTTTCTTGCGGGGGTTCTTCAAGAGAGACTTCCTCTGCAGGTTCCTTTATGATTTGTGAAGTAGTACCACAGGAAAAAAATAATATGGAGATGAAAAGAAAAGATAAAAATGATGAAATGTGGAATTTTAAATTCACTTCTTCTCCAAAATACGATGGTTGAGTAAGCCGAAGGCTGTATCGAAACCACCTTGTGAGCTGATAAAACGGTGGTTTCGATAAACCCGCTTTCGCGGGCACTCAACCACCGTTAATAGCTTTTATTTCCAGATCTTCTCGCGAACGAATGTCTGGTTTCTGTCTGCACCTACAGAAACGATTCCAACCTTTGTGCCTGTAAAGTCTTCGATGAACTCTACATAATTGCGGGCAGCCTTTGGAAGCTTCTTGTAAGATGTACACTTTGTAATGTCAGCCTTCCAGCCGTCGAACTTCTGAAGAACAGGTTTTGCCTTATTCAAATCAGGAATTGAAGCAGGAAAGTCTGTTACAATTTTTCCGTCGATATCGTAAGCAACACATGCTTCGATTTCGTTCATATCATCATAAATATCAAGGTGAGTAAGAACAAGGTTATCGATTGAGTTTACGTGACAAGCATAGCGGAGAGCTACGAGGTCAAGGTAACCGCAGCGGCGTGGACGTCCTGTTGTTACACCAAACTCATTACCTGTGTTACGAACGTAGTCGCAAAGTTCGCCTTCTGTATCAGCATTGAATTCAGATGGCATTGGACCATTTCCTACACGAGTTTCATAAGCCTTGAATACACCGTAAATCTTGTCGAGGGCCTTAGGACCAATTCCAGAACCTGTTGCAGCACCAGCTGAACAAGAAGCACCAGAAGATACATACGGATATGTACCAGAGTCCAGGTCGAGCATAGCACCCTGTGCACCTTCGAAAAGAATATTGTCGTTGCGGAATTCGTACATTTTAGCAGCGATGTTTACGCGCATAGAAATCAATTTGTCTTTGAACTGTTCAAGGAATTTCTTGTCTGTATCATCGAGGTCGTTCCACTTTTCATCCCAGTCAAGGTCTGCAAGGCGGATACCGTCACGTTCAGATTTCATAGAATAAGTAGTTCCGATTCCGCGGCCAGTTGTACCGATAGGGCGCTTGCGGGCTGCGTCGCGAGCCTTATCCATTTCGCGATATCCAGGAAGAGTAAGGTGAGCACGGTCAGAAATGAATACGCGGCCTTCCCAGTTAATTCCGTTATCCTTGAGCATCTGAAGTTCTTTGAAGAGAGCTTCAGGGTCAATTACCATTCCGCTGCCAAGGAAAACTGATTTTTCAGGGTAGAGGATTCCAGACGGAACCTGATGGAGAGCGTACTTCTTTCCATCCACTACGATTGTGTGACCTGCATTAGCGCCGCCCGCAAAACGAACAACGTATTTTGCATCCTGTGCAAGGTAGTCTACGATTTTTCCCTTGCCTTCATCGCCCCACTGGGCACCCATAACTACTACGTTCATGGATTTTCTCCTTTTCCGATGAATCATCTCGGAAATCAGATTATGAGAGTCGGCAAGCACAGCTTGCCTCTGTGCCGTTTTTTCGATGAACCTAAACAAACCGCTAAAGCGCTTTGTTTTTAACGGTTCTTCGATTTTAGGCATATAAAAAGCCGAAGAATCATCTCAGCGTTTTTACTATAGCAATATAGCACAAAAGAAAGTTTGTGTCATTCACAATAATCTGATATAATAATCTGTAATAAAGTTTTTACTATATTAAAAAAAAATTATATATTGGAGTGAGTTTATGTCATGCGAATATAAAAAAGTTTCTTTGAAAGTTTTAATCCTTGTTTTTACAATTCTTCTGCAAACGACTTTATTTGCCCAAAATCAGAATCAAAACCGTATAAATGAAATACTCGCTGTTTCTGTTTCAGATACAGCAGGAGATCCTGTAAGGATTACAACGGGTGCCTATGAGCAGACTGAAACAGATATATTAAAACAAAATGTAATTAATCTTATAGTCCAGAGAGTTTATCAATCAACAAAAGATGTGACTGGAAGCTTTGGTTTAGGATGGTCTACAAATCTTGATGAAAGAGTTATTCTTGGAACAAAAGCGAATGTTCAGGATATTTATGATGCTTATGCAGAATACCTGCTTGAACTGGAAACAAACCTCAAAGCTATGGAAAATCAGATTAAAGAAGATTTCTTTGTGGAAGATCCTTATAGTGTAGTCGACGAGGCTAATATCCGGATAAAAACTGCGGAAGAGTTACTGAAAAAGCTGAATGAATTAAAAAAGGAATATGAAGATACAAAAAAGAAAACAGAAGAGGCTGAACAGGAACTTCAAATGACAAAAAGTCGAAAGGAACGGAATAAAAAAGCAATGTTCAAAGGACTTGGTCTTTATTTTGAGGAAACAGGATTAGATACTGTTACATATGTTGATGAAGGCGGATATCCATATTTAATGTATCAGCATGAAAATTATTCCAATGTCTGGCAGTCCAAAGACAGGGATTGTGTATGTGTGTTTGAAAATGATGAATATACTGTATATAAAGGTTCTGTGAAAAAAACTTGTGACTACAAGGGGTTTATCATAAGAGAAACTGATTATTATGGAAACACTATAGAATATATTCGTGATGAAGATGAAAAGATAAAATTTATAAAATCCTCTTTTGGAGAAAGTTTTGCTGTCGAATATGAAAATAATTTTATAAAAAAAATCGTAAATGAAAGAGATCCGTCAGAAAATGTTCTTTATTATTATGAAGGCGACAGAATGACAGGAACAAAGGATACAGATGGAGATTATGTTTCTATAGGTTATGATAAGCATGGGCTTATCAATTCTATTGGAAAAAATGATGGAAGTGCCTACACGATTATTTATGATGACCAGCTTTCGGAAGGGGAGATTCTTGCAACTCAACTTGTAAATGAAGAAGGGAAAAGCCAGCGTTTTGAGTATAACCGAAAGGATAAAATAACTGCATTTATTGACAGAGACGGCTGGAAGACTGTTTATCATTATAATAATAAACACAGAACTACGAAACTGGAAAAATATGATCCGGATGGAAACATTGTAAAGAATACCGAACAGCCGCAGAATGAAAAGGAGTTTCTATGGAATGATGATGGAAGTGTTCTTGAATGCAAGGAAAATGAAAAAACTATATACAGAAAACTTTTTAATTCTAAAGGTCAGACAATTCGTTATGTAGACTGTAGAAATGAAAAAGAAATAATCCATGATTATGAATATGATAATTTTGGAAATATCAGTAAAGATAGTGTTAAAAATAACATAAAAGAGATGGAGTATGATTCACGGAACAGACTAACAAAGCTTATTCAAAATGGAAAGCTTTTAAGTAATTATGATTATGAAAAGGATGGAAAAATCCACCGAATCAATTATTCAAATAACCTTGTTATGGAAATTGAATATAATGGAAGAAAGGATCTGATTGCTATAACGTTTACTGATAACAATAACGGCAAAAGAATAATTACAGAGATTGAATATGACCATCACCATATGCCTCTCAGAGTTTATAAGGGAGATGGAAATAAACGTGAATTAAAGAAGGTCTTTACTTATACTGATGAAAGCTGGCTGCTTTCGAGTGAAATAGAAGGCGTAAAAAAGACTTTTGATGGATATGCTAAAGAGAAATTATCTTTTGAAGATTTATGGGATATCCCAGACATCAGTAATTCAGATAATGATGCATATATATATAAAGATGAAAATGGAATAGAGAGTCTGAAACAAAAATTATTTGCCGAATAAAAAAAAATCTATTCCAATTTCTTCATTTATTTGCTATAATTCTCGATTAATATTTTTATTCAGATTTTATTAAGGAAATAAACATAAAAATGACAAAATGGGTCATTTTTATGTTTTGCAAGTTTGCGTTGCAACCTTGTTATAAACTGTACATTCTCACTTCGTTGCGAATGTACAAAAAAAATCAATTCGGAAATTGATATTTCCTCATTAATTTTTTTTAGGAGAACCAAATGGCTTACATTTTTGAAGAACCATCACACACTTTTGATGAGTACCTTTTAGTTCCGGGTTACACCGGTCCTGACTGCATCCCTGCTAATGTTTCGTTGCAGACACCTGTTGTCCGCTACAACAAGAAGGCCGGCGAGAAATGTCCTCTTACAATGAACATTCCGATGACTTCGGCTGTTATGCAGGCAGTTTCTGATGATAAGCTTGCTGTTGCTCTTGCAAAAGAAGGCGGCATTTCTTTTATTTTTGGTTCTCAGACAATAGAAAATCAGGCAGCTATGGTTGCCCGCGTAAAGGCTTACAAGGCAGGTTTTGTTACTTCAGATACAAATATCCGTCCGGAACAGACTTTGACAGAACTTGTTTCTGCTATCGAACAGACTGGTCATTCAACTGTAGCTGTTACAGAAGATGGATCTGCAAACGGAAAACTTCTTGGAATCATTACAGAGCGTGACTTCAGAATTAATCACACAGCTGAAGGTGCAAAAGTAAGCGAATATATGACTCCGCTTAAGGATCTTGTAAAGGCTGAAGATGGAATTACTCTTGAAGAAGCTAACGACCTTATCTGGGCTCATAAAATTAATCAGCTTCCAATCGTAGACAAAAATGGAAACCTTTTGTATCTGGTTTTCAGAAAAGATGCTGCAAGTCATACAGAACATCCTCTTGAACTTCTCGACAGTAAAAAACGCTATATCGTAGGTGCCGGAATCAATACCCGTGACTACATGGATCGCGTTCCAGCTTTGCTCGCAGCCGGTGTTGATGTAATGACTCTCGACTCATCAGAAGGCTTTACAGAATGGCAGCGCCGCGCCCTCCAGGACATTCACGGAAAGTGGCCTAATGCAAAAGTTGGTGCTGGTAACGTTGTTGATGCAGACGGATTTAACTTCCTTGCAGATGCCGGTGCTGACTTTGTAAAAATCGGTATTGGTGGTGGTTCAATCTGTATTACCCGCGAACAGAAGGGTATTGGCCGTGGTCAGGCTACTGCTACAATCGAGGTTGCTAAAGCCCGCGATGCTTACTACGAAAAAACTGGTATTTATATTCCAATCTGTTCAGATGGTGGAATTGTACACGATCATCATATTACACTTGCACTTGCTATGGGTGCTGATTTTGTAATGCTTGGCCGTTACTTTGCCCGCTTTGACGAGTCTCCTACAAACAAACTTATTGTCAATGGAAACTATGTTAAGGAATACTGGGGTGAAGGTTCAAATCGTGCCCGCAACTGGCAGCGTTATGATCTTGGAGGAAAGAAGGGGATGGCCTTTGAAGAGGGCGTAGATTCATATGTTCCTTATGCAGGTTCCCTCCACGATAACGTAAATCTTACAACAAGCAAGGTAATTCACGCTATGTGTAACTGTGGTGCAGTTACTATTCCGGAACTTCAGAAGATTGCTAAGATTACACGCATCAGTTCTGCATCTATCCGCGAAGGTGGTGCACATGATGTTATTGTAAAGAATAGTATTAAAGCTAACTAAAAATCTATCTAATTCAAAATCAAACTATTCCAGATTTTTTCTGAAATAGTTTGAATATCAAGAGCGGCATCGATTCTTATGATCTTCATGCCGCTTTTTTTATTTTCTTCATATTTGCTGATTACTTTTTCATACTGTGCAGCAATTTTCTTTTGTATTTCAATTTTTTCATAAATTTCTTTATGCTCACCGCGTGCGTTTACACGTCCAAGTGAGATTTCCGGGTTAATTACAAAATAAAAAAGATATTCTGGCAGAGGAAATGTAGAATTTAAGAGTTCCGGCAATTCATCGCCGCAGGAAACACTTTGATAAGCCATGCTCGAAAAAAAATATCTGTCGCTTACAACGATTTTTCCGGAATTACAAAGTTCCTGAACACCGCCTTTTCCAAAAATATGTTCACAACGGTCTGCAGCAAAGAGATAGGCATTTGTCTTTTCATCTACACTGAATTCTCCGGCCAGCATACGTCTTAAAAATTTGCCGGTTTCGCCGACTGTAGGTTCTGCAGTAGCAATAAAACGTGTATTTCCATCAGAATTACCGCGTTCTACAAGTTTTTTGATCTGGGTAGAAGTTCCAGCTCCATCTATTCCTTCAAAAACAATAAAATTTTTCAAAATCATATGTTTCATTATAAAGACTTGTTTGTTTTTATACTATATAAAGACTTAAAATTCTGATATAATTATTTGGCTAAAATGGGCTCCTTATACAAAAACGGCCGTGTCCGCAGTTACATTATGATTCTTCTCGCTTTAGTTGCGCTTTTTATTTCAGCTCCGGTAAAAAAAGCTATTGCAAAAGGTGTGGACGAACGTTTTAACTTTATGTCTTCATTTTTTAAGGACAAAACAGGCCTTTCAATAACCTATGAGTCCCTTTCTCCATCTGTGCTCTCAAGTTTTTATATCAGAAATATAAATGTTTATGATGATGACAAGAATCTTGTTTTAAAAATCAGTAAAACTAAGGTTAATTACAATATTCTGAGCCTTATTCGCAATGACATGCAGAAAGGTATTTCCAGCATTGTTGTAGATGGAATAGATCTTGATGTGGATATTCTCGTAAATATCCTCACCAAAATCAAAATGGATGACTCTGTTGTGTTAGATTTGCGGGAAATAAAAAAACATATTCCTGCAAACATAAGACTCAAAAATATAAATCTTGAATACAGTGATCAAAATATGACTGTAGTTCTTGGTGTAAAAAATATTTCTCTGCGTAATCCATATGAAAAAAATACAATGGAATTCCTTGCTTCTGCGAACTTTAATGGAGCTTTTAACACAGTTAGACAGAAAGTATCTGCAAAAATGGAAGTTTCAGGAACTGTTACAGAACATTTTAATGATTCTCAGCTGAATCTTAAGCTACGCGATATTACAAACGGAGATTTGAAAATTTCTAAGCTGAATCTGCATGCTTCTTATTCGAACAATATAATCGAAGCTCATACGATTCAGGCGGTAAATCCGATTTCTCTTGGCTGTACTTTTAATACGACATCGCAGGATTTTAATGTTCAACTTATAACAGAAAAACTCAGGCCTGTAAGTGTAATCTCTGCAAATTCACGTCAGACTCTGATTAAGAAAATAAAAGATTTATCTTTTGATACAGATACAATTGTAAAATGTAACTTTAAAGACAGAACACTCAATTTTGTTTCTGATACAAAAGCCTTTATTCCTGATGCAATATTTCCGGGAGGAGCTGAGCTTTCCCTGTCACTTTTTGGTGATGAAAAAAAAGCCGAACTTACCGATTTTTCAATTAACGGAACCAGATGTTCTGCTGATGCAAAACTTTCATTTGTATATGAGACAAAACAGCTTTCAGGTCTGGTAGAGATTCCTCAGTTAATTCTTGATAATGGAAAAGTCATTACAACTGAGTTGTATTTTGATCCGCTTGAAAAAGGTTTTATGGCTTTTTCACCACAGTTTTTTGCAGGAGACAGAGCTCTCACAGCTTTGCAGCTTACTGTTTTGCCTCAGAAAGATTCTTATGATTTTAATTTTGAAGTTTATGATTATTCTCATTTTGATGAAGCTGAGCCTGGTATTTTGAGCCTGGACGGAAGTTTTCTTAATCAATCAAAATACTTTCAGACAAATATAACCTTAAATAGTATCTATCTGGACAGTATTGCAGGTTTTGCTGCTCAATTTATGGAAGAAACAATGTCGCAGACTGTGAACAATATGCTGCCAACACTTTCTCCCTTCCTGCTTTCCGGAGATGCTTATGCTTCTACGGATTTGAATACTTTTTCTTATAATGTTCCTTATGTCATTCTTGCCAATACTCATAAAGATAATCAGGCGCTTATGCTTGCTGTAAACGGAACTGACAGAAGTATTCAGCTGGATCAGCTTTCTCTTATTCTTGGGAAATACAGTCTGGAAGCTTCTGCTATGCTGGAACAGGCTCCTGAGTCTTCAGATGTATTTTTTACTGCAGATATTAATGCTGATTCTATTCCATACCATTTTACTGGTTCCTATATGTCTGGAATTTGTACACTTACAGATGATTATGGCACAGATGTTCAGGTTTATCTCGATAAAACAAAACAAATTTCGGGACATGCTGATTTTAGAAATTTCCCGATTAAGGCCTTTGATAAATCTGTTGTTCTTACGATGTCTTCTATGTTTAATTACAATAATGAGGATGGGCCTTCTGTACAACTTACAAATTTTGAACTTGAAGAAGCAGGGGGTAGTATTTCGGTAAATCCTAAAATTGTACTTTCAGGTAATGTTACCAGATATGGCGCGGCTTTTGATTCAATTGCATATACAGATTTGTATTCTGTGCTTCAGGGATCTGCAAATCTTTTATTAAATGTAAATGAAGGAATTTTTGATTCTATTGGACTTATGTTGAATCTGAATAATTCCCTTACTGAAGAAAGTATTATTATAGATGGTAGTGTTTCTAATCCAGATCATCTTGCAATCACTAAAGATAATCTGATTCGGAATATTTATATGAATCTGCAGATGCAGGTAAAGAATTTCAGTTTGAACCGTTTTGCTGCTCAGAAAAATGACAATAACCTTCTTTCAGGAATGCTTTTTGCCTCTGGTACAGTCGAACATCCATACATTTCTCTTAACATAGATTCTGTAGGCTTGTTGCTGGCAGCAGATATGCTCAGGGGCAGGGGAAACGTAATTATAGAAGATAGAGATTTAAGTATTACAGATCTTGATATTGATTATACTGGCATAAAAATAAGTAACATACAGGCAAAAGCTTCTGTTTCAGATATGTGGCTTGAGGCTACCGGTGAGCTTAACATGAATATGATGAATAAGAATATTTATGCTCCGCTTAAGCTTTCTATAGGAAATTCAGTTATTCCTGAAGACAGTATATTCCCGGATTATTTTACAGCGACTCTTTCTGTAGATGATTTTTCTGGAAGTATGTTAAAGAAGAAATTCCCTGCTTCTGTTTCTGTTCTTTATGAAAACAAGAATTATAACATTTTCTCGTCTGATAATATTGGTTTGAGAGGAAGTCTTTCTGATGATGGAATTCTGGATCTGGAATTTGATAATAAGAAATTCTTTAATGCAAAAATAGCGGGTCTGATTCAACCGAATAATATAAATCTGAATCTTTATGATTTTAAGATTAATCTTCCTGAGGCATTTAAATATCTGAATGTTGATGACCTTATGCTTATGGAAGGCGGAATATTTACAGGTGACTTTATCCTTACAGGTTCTTTCGATGATCCGGATATAAATGGAACTGCTGTTATTTCTTCTCCTTCTGCTAAACTTCCGCTTCTTTCAAAACAAAGGGTTTTTACTCAGGAAATTAATATTTTAGTTGAAAATAATGAAATCATAATTCCAGAAACTGTTTTCAATGTAAAGAATAATCAGCGTTTTGTAACACAGATGAATGTATTTCTTAACAAGTGGAGTCTCGATCATGTTGAGGGTGTCTTTAAAACGTATAAAACAGATCAGCTGCATGTAGGCTTTAAAACTTCGGAACTGTCAGTAGAAGGTAATATTGCAACAGATTTAAGCATGTTCCTGGAAAATAATGTGCTTGAGCTATCTGGCTGGGTATCTGGAGAAAATGTTGATGCTGTTTTAAGATTGTTCTCTCTTTCTAATCTTGCTTCATCTGCCAGTACTGATGTTGAAAATCCTTTGCAGATTATTGCAGATATAGATGTTATGCTTGGAACCCATGTTGCGGTTGAGCTTTCCCCTGTTATAAGATGTGTTTTTGTTCCGAATACAAAAATAACGGTTAATATAAACCAGCCTTCGGGACTCTATATGATTGATGGAGATTTAAGGTTGAAATCCGGGGATCTTTCATACCTGAACAGAAGCTTTTATATAAAATCTGGAGCAATTAAGTTTAACAAGAATGATATTTCAAATCCTATAATTACTCTTAATGCAGAAACCCGCGAAAAGGATGAAAATGCCCAGACAGTAAAGATTATACTTTCTGTAGAAGAACAGTATCTTAAGAGTCTTCAGCCAAAATTTGCATCTGAACCTCCTAAATCAGAAAATGAAATCAAAGCACTGCTTGGTCAGATTGTTATTGCAGATTCTGATAGTGCAGCAGACATCCTTTTTGCTGCATCTGACTATGCATTACAGTCTACACTTATGCGTCAGGCAGAAAACAAGTTGCGGGATTTATTGAATTTTGATATATTCTCTGTACGCACCAATATTCTCCAGAATACTTATAATTTAAGTGTTTCAAAAAATTTATCATCTGAAAACCTTTCAATTGGTAACTTTCTTGATAATACAACTGTTTATATTGGTAAGTACCTTGGAAGTTTTTTATATGTTGATGCAATGTTACATGTTACCTTTGCAGACAATATCAAAGGATTTTCAGATACCGGAAAATTGATGTTCCAGCCGGAAATCGGTATGGAATTGGAGTCACCTTTTGCTAATGTAAGAGTAAATATGGCTCCTGATATAAATGCTTTATTAAAAAATCAATTTGTTCCTTCCACGTCAGTAACTCTCTCTTGGAAATTTACTTATTGATAGGAGTTTTTAATGCATCGAAAAGTTTTTGCATGTCTGTTTTTTGTTCTTGTGTCGGTGTTTTCTTTGACTGCACAGGATAGCGAGTGGTATTGGAATCAACCTATTTCAAAAATCGATTTCAGCGGTCTTGATAATGTTAGAAAGTCAGATTTACAGGGTATTACAAGTGCTTTTATAGATAAGCCTTTTACAGAAGATACATATAATGAAATTCTGGATCGTCTTTACGCTCTGGATTATTTTGAAGATATTACTCCTTATGCTAAACATGATACAAAAGATGAAACCAAGGTTCTTCTTGTTTTTGAAGTTGTTGAAAGACCTGTAATAAAATCAGTACTTTTTTCTGGTAATAAGAAAGTAAGAAATGGTGAACTCCGTGAGCAGATTAAAATAAAAGCTAGTGATATTTTTATTGAAGCAAAAGTACTTGTAGATGAAAGAAATATCCGAAACTACTATCTTCAGAAAGGTTATACAACTTCTTCTGTTTCACATACTATAGAAGAACGAGATGGTGAAATTGTAGTTACTTACAATATTACAGAAGGAAACAGCTCTGTAATTAGAGAAATTAATTTTTCCGGAAATACAATTGCTTCAAGCCGAGCCTTAAAAAATAAGATTTCTTTGAAAGAACTCGGACTTTTTAAAGATGGTGCTTACCAGCCTTCTACTCTTGAACAGGATAAACAGACTATAGCAAAATATTATCATGAACGTGGTTATGCCGATGCAACTGTACTTGATGTAAAGATTGATATAACACCGAATGAAGAAAAACAGAGAGATGAACTTTCTATCTTGTTTATTATTCAGGAAGGTGTACAGTATACGTATTCTGGAATCAGAATTTCAGGAAACGAAGTATTTACAAAAGAAGAGCTTCTTAAGAATCAGAAATTAAAAAGCGGTTCCGTTTATAACGAAACAAAGTTTCAGGAAGATGTAACATCTATTACAAATGTTTATTACGAAAACGGATATATGTCTAATGAGTTTTATCCGGTTCCAGTAAAAGATGCTGATCGTCATGAAATTTCTTATGATTTTACAATCCGTGAGCATACAAGAAGTCATGTTGAAAACATTATTGTAAAGGGAAACAGTAAAACAAAAGATTATGTAATTACACGAGAAATTCCTATTACTCCTGGTGACACTTTCTCAAATGATAAGATTATAAACGGTATGCGAAACCTTATGAATCTTCGTTATTTTTCTAATGTAGTACCGGAAGTTCAGCAGGGTGCAGAGGCAAATCTTGTTGATCTTGTTTTTTCTGTAGAGGAGCAGTCAACTTCTTCTATACAGTTTGGTCTTACATTTACAGGAACAGTTGATCCGGGAACTTTGCCAATTTCTTTCCTCCTGAAAGTTGAGAATTCAAATATGTGGGGAGAAGGAAGAACTCTTTCTGCTGGTGTAAATGGTTCTAATACAAACCAGTCTATAGATTTTTCTTATTCACAGAACTGGATAGGTTCTCTTCCGATTGCCTTTGGAATATCTCTTTCTTTGGGACATTCAATAACAAATGGTTTTACAAATTTCTGGACACCTCAGCTGGAACTTGTTCAGGATAGATTTACTATGAGTTATGATGACTGGAATGCAACCCTTTCTACAAATCTTGCACGCCGCTGGACTCCTAATTACGCAATTTTTACTCTTACAGGTGGTTTATCAACAACATTACAGAGAAACGTTTATAACGAAAGTATAAGTGTTCCTGTAGATACAGGTATTTCGCTTTATGCAAACAGATGGGGAATTTCAAATTCTGTTTACGGGCAGTTCTCTCTTGATAACCGAGATATAAATTATGATCCTTCAAAGGGATGGTTTATGAGCCAGAGATTTTCATGGCATGGACTTATTCCGTATTATGAGAAGGAATTCTTCCTGAAATCTGATACAAAGCTTGAAGGATATTTAAAATTATTTGATCTTCCTGTTTCAGAAAAATGGTCATTCAAGATGGTATTTGCAGCTTATACTGGTATTACTACTATTCTTCCTTGTGCAGAAGTCAGTGATGGAAACAAAGCTTATATAGATGGTATGATTAATGCACGTGGCTGGACAGATGTTTACAAAGAAACAAAAGGTATGTTCATGTTGTCTAACAGACTTGAACTCAGAGTTCCGATTGTCCCTGGAATTTTAGGTATCGACGGTTTCTGGGATGCTGCCACAGTAAAACCAAGAATTCAGGATATATCAAATATCAGTATGAATGATTTCTACTTTAGTTTTGGACCTGGAATACGTTTCCTTCTTCCTCAATTGCCACTGCATCTTGTATTTGCATGGCGTTACAGAGTTATTGATGGAGTACCACAGTTTGCAAAAAGTCCATTCCAGTTCGTGCTTTCATTCAATATTGTGAACAATTAGGATTTACTATAAAATAATATAATAAATCATTATAAGGGATTTACAATGAAAAGATATTTTAAGGTTTTAGTTTCACTTGCTGTTTTTTTGTTTGCCTGTATTCCGGCCTTCTCTCAGCAGATTACAAAATTTGGTGTTGTAGATACAGCAAAAGTTTATCAGGCATATTTCAGAAACTCAGCTCCTGTAAGAAATTATGAAAAGAAAAAGGCTGAGTTTCAGGAAGAAATCAACAAACAGGTTGAGCAGATTAAAAAGCTTCAGCAGAAAAAACTTGATTATGAGAATTCTGGAAACTCTGCTGCTGCAATGAAAACAGAAGCTGAAATCACTAAGAAAACCGACTATCTTACTGAATATACAAATGCAAAAAATGTTGAGCTTGAATCTATGCAGAAAACCCTGCAGAATTCTGATGATTTTTACAAAAAGCTTTATAACACTCTTGCGAAAATTGCAGAGAGTGGAAGCTACAGTATGATTTTGAGCCTGCAGGAATCTAATGCGATTCTGTGGTATTCATCTTCTGTAGATATCACAAATCAGGTGATTTCAGAGCTTGGACTTTAAGGCTTAGGTTTCTGGGGAATGGCTGAAGAAGAAAATCTTACCCCGATGATGATTCAATATCGGGGAATTAAAGAAAAGTATAAGAACGAGGTGGTATTTTTCCGCCTTGGAGATTTTTATGAAATGTTCGATGAAGATGCGGTAGAAGTATCGCGTCTTTTGAATTTAACATTAACACACAGAGCAAGCCGTCCTATGTGCGGCATTCCCTATCATGCAGCAAAAATCTATATAGCCCGACTTTTACGTCTTGGAAAGAAAATTGTAATTTGTGAACAGGTTGGTGAAATTCCTAAGGGCGGGAAGGGCATTACAGAGCGTAAAGTAGTTGAAATTATTACACCGGGTACAGCTGTGGAAGCTGAATATCTTGAAGGTAACAGAGCAAACTATCTTGCCGCTCTTTCAATTACAAAATCTAAAGCAGGTTTTGCTTTCATTGATGTTACTACATCTTCCTTTAGGGCAACTTCCTGGCCTGCTTCAAAAATGTCAGAAAATTTTGGTAAAGAATTAAACCGTGCTGCACCACGAGAGCTTCTTTTACCGGCTTCCCTAAAAAATAATGAAGCAATCAAAAGTGTGATTTCTGCTTATGGCTCAATTTCCGTCTCATATTATCCCGACTGGGATTTTTCAGCAGAACTGTCTTACAAAAAACTTACCGCACAGTTTAAAACCGCAAACTTAAAAGCTTATGGCCTCGAAGAAGATAGCCCTGAAATTGTACCAGCCGGCTTCCTCCTTGATTACCTTGAAAAAACTACAAATACTGTTTTACCTCATATTAGTTCAATTCGTGTTTACAGCGACAGTGAATATCTTATAATGGACGATTCTTCGCGACGAAATCTGGAAGTTATTTCTAATATGCGCGAAGGAGGAACTCAGTTTACCCTTCTTGAGTGTGTTGATTTTACAAAAACTGCCATGGGCGGCCGACTTTTGCGTAACTGGCTTTTATTTCCGCTTACAAACCTGCGTCAGATAGAAGACAGACAGACTAAAGTAGCAAGCTTTGTTGAAAATAGAAATCTTCTTGAAAAATTAAAGACAGACCTTGGTTCTATTCTTGATGTGGAACGTCTTGCAGGTCGTATTGCAATGGAACGTGCTCATGCAAAAGATCTTCAGGCTCTGCGTGCAAGTCTTGGAAGCTGGAGCCGAATTAAGGAATATCTTGGGCAATATGATTTTTCTTTTATTTCGGATGAAAATTCAGTAACTATCTGTACTCTGATAGAAAAGGCTATTCTTGAGGATCCTGCAACTTCACTGACTGAAGGTGGAATTATAAAAGCCGGCTGGTCTGAAGAACTGGATCACTGGCGCGGTCTGCATGATAACTTTAATCAGATTTTAAGTGAATACGAAGCTGAAGAACGTGAAAAAACAGGCATTTCAACTTTGCGTGTAAAATACACAAACGCGGCCGGCTATTTTATAGAAGTCAGCAAGGGAAAACTTGGGGCTGTACCTGCGCACTTTATTATGAGACGTGCTCTTGTTAATGGAGACCGCTATACTACAGAACGTTTACAGCAGCTGGAAGCAGAACTTAATGAATCTTCTACAAAAATACTTGAACTTGAACGTGATCTTTTTGTAGAAATACGTTCTTCGCTTGCAAAATATATTCCGTATCTTCTACAGGTAGCGGATGAAATTGCAAATACAGATGCTGCGGCTTCTTTTGCACAGGCTGCCATAGAACATAACTGGGTACGGCCAGAAATTGAAGAATCAACACATTTTGAAATAAAAGATGGCCGGCATCCTGTTGTAGAAAATCATCTCCCGACTGGAGAATTTGTTCCAAATGATGCCTTGCTTTCTGCAGAAGATGAAAGTATTCCTTCTTTTGCACTGATTACCGGTCCAAATATGGCTGGTAAAAGTACCTATCTTCGTCAGAATGCCCTGATTGCACTTCTTGCACAAACTGGTTCCTTTGTTCCGGCTTCCAGAGCCCGTCTTGGAATTGTGGATAGAATTTTTTGTCGTGTAGGTGCATCTGATAATCTTGCAAAAGGAGAATCGACCTTCCTTGTTGAGATGACTGAGACTGCAAATATTCTTCATGCTGCAACTAAGAAGTCTCTTGTTATTATGGATGAAGTAGGACGGGGAACCTCTACTGAAGATGGACTTGCAATTGCACGTGCAGTTTCTGAATATCTTCTAGATACTATTGGCTGTAAAACTTTCTTTGCAACTCACTATCATGAGCTTTCGAGAATGGAACATCCTTCTTTAAAAATGCTTTGTATGGATGTTCTTGAGAAAAATGGTTCTGTTGTATTTTTGAGAAAAGTAAAGGAAGGTGTTACCGGGAATTCTTATGGTATTCATGTTGCAAAACTTGCAGGAATTCCACAGGCTGTAATTGACAGGGCAAATGTAATTCTTTCGCATATTCAGGCTCTTGCAAATGACAATCCTGTAATTCTTGATGATGTACCTGCAAAATCCTCTGAATCAGAAAAAACACTTGCGGCAGCGCCTGTAAATCCAGGGCTTTTTAGTGATGAGGAAATCATAATTTCTGAAATCCTTTCTGTTGATACAGATAATCTTACTCCTCTTAATGCACTTCAGATTATTGTGCGATGGAAAAAAGCTCTTTCAGGGCAATAATTCTGGTCAATAATCAATATTTTTTGATTTTTTCTGAAATCATTTCCTTTTTTCTCCACTTTTGAACCATTATATAGGTGTGAGAAAATTATTTTTCGAAGCAGGACAGTTTCTTATCTCTATGTTCAGACTTATGTATGTCTTTATAAGTGGCGGCAGTGAGTGTGCAGTATGTGGTTCAATCGTGTTTTTACGTCCGGTTTGTGGATCATGTTTACGTAAGCATTTTTCTGTAAAAAATATTACGGACAAAAACAGGTGTGAATGTTGTGGAAAAGAACTTTTGTCTACAAAAGGAAAGTGTATGAAATGTCGTGAGAATCCGGTTCTTTTTAATACCGACAGAGTTATACCGCTATTCCCGTACAGGTTGTGGAATCGTGAACTTATGTTCCGGTGGAAAATGCAGGGGGAAAGGATTTTATCTCCGCTTTTTGCAAAACTTTTGTGTGATGTGATTCGAAGAATGGGAGAAAGTGTAATCGTGCCTGTCCCTCCAAGAAAAGGTAAAATCCGGGAAAATGGCTGGGATCAGATTGATGAACTTTGTTTATTTCTCGCAAAACGTTATGGCTTTAAGGTTCTCAGGATTCTGGAACGCAAAACTACTGTGCAGCAAAAAAAGCTTACACGACTTCAGCGTCTGGAATCAATAAAAACTGCATATACGCTTTGTGCTCAAAAGATTCTTGAGAAATCCTTAAAGTCTTTTTCTGGAAAAATGCCTGATTCTGTATGTCTTATCGATGATGTATGTACTACTGGTGCCACATTAGAAAGTTGTGCAGAAATATTAAAGAATGCCGGAATAAAAAAGGTAAGTGCGGTTACTCTATTTACCGTAGATTAGTCATTTTTAAGGAGGTTAATGAAGTTTGCATTGCAAATTTTGAGGTTTCGGGGTATTATTATAAGGATAGTTTTATATATCTTGGAGGGTATCTATGGCTAACGATATTACATATCAAATGGTAACGTTTCATCTGGGGGAAGAATTATATGGTGTCAACATCATGGATGTTAAAGAGATTGTAAGACTTCAGAATGTACGTGTTATCCCTAATGCTCCGTACTATGTAGAGGGTATTATAAATCTTCGTGGTGAAATAATTCCTATTATAGATTTGCATAAGCGCTTCAAGATTCAGTCGACAAATAAATCTGAAGATATTGAAATGGAAGGTGGATTTATCATCCTTAATATCGATGGAAGTAAAATCGGTATTATTATTGATAAAGTAGAGCGCGTTGTTACCGTAAAAGGTGAAGATGTAAAAGATCCGCCTCAGATGCTTAGCGGTATCGGAACAGAGTATATCGAAGGTGTTGTGCGTGAAGAAACAGGTTATCTTATCATGTTAAATACTCGCAAACTCTTCAATGCAAAAGAATTGCAGAAAATTATCGATATTCAGTAAAATAAATGATACAGACATACAGTACAACTATTCGTAGAAAAGAAATGGATGCGGTTTTGACCTGCATGGTTGACGAAAAAATTGGTCCCGGCGAGTTGAACGCAAGATTAATCCAGACGGTAAAGGAATTTACTAAGTGTGACGGTGCAGTAGCTCTTCGCAGCCCTGCAATTGCTTTAAAATATGCGCTGCAGGCTTTGGATTTAGAAAAAGGCGGAAAGATTATGATTTCTGCCCTGGCCCCGGCATGGCAGTATCATACGGTAGAAAGTCTGGGGTATGAGCCTCTTGTTCTTGATGTAGAAGAAGCTACAGGACTTGTAACAGCCGAAATTGTTTCAAAAGGTATGCAGGAAGGCGGAAAGCTTTTGATTCTTCATGAAACAGAAGGTATTCTTCCTGATTTTGAAGGAATCATGGCTCTTGGTATTCCTGTAATTGAAGATATTTCACAGAGTGCTGGTGCTTCTGTTCCTGTTCTTACTTCGGAAGGAGTTCCTACAGAACAGAGAAAGCTTGCGGGGTCTTTTGGTATTTATACTATCATGGGACTTGAAGAACGTGATGTTCTTACTGCTGGTGGTGGAGCTGTTCTTATGGCTCCTGGCCGCCGTGAGTGGATTGTTCTTAAAAAGTATTCTGATGAAGCTCCATTAACTGATCTTTTGCCTGATATCAACTGCGCCCTTGCCTGGGTGCAGGTAAAAGAATATCCTCGTAACGAAAAGACACGTAAAGAAATTTTTGCAATGTTCCATCAGGCATGCTTAATTGGACGACATAAAATGTATGCCCGGGAGATGGAAGATGGTTCAACAATGAGTTGTTTCCCATTGATTCTTGCAAGTTCCTTTAAGGACGTAAAGCAGTACGCTTCCAGAAAGGATATTGAAGTTCAGCTGGCTTACGATAATTCTGTAATTGCACTTAAGGATGAGCTTTCGGAAAAATGCATTCATGCAAAATCACTTTATCTTCGCTGCGTACATATTCCGCTTTATCCGCGTCTGACTCATGCAGAGAGTGCCAAAATTGTTAAGGTTTTGAGTTCTCTGCCATAATTAGCCATTAAAGGATAAAATGAAAAAAGCACTTATAATTATAAATGTTAGCAAAGATGAATCTATGACTCTGGCAAAGGAAATTGCATCTTATCTTAAAAAGAAAGATGTAGCGTATGATTTTCTCAGCTTTGACGGTTTTGTTGATAATACTGATTTTAAGGGCTATGATTTTGTTATTTCGCTTGGTGGAGATGGAACTGTTTTGTATGCGGCACGAAATTCTTCAAAATATGGACTTCCTGTTTTTCCTGTAAATCTTGGGGAATTTGGTTTTATCGCTTCTGTCCAGCCGGAAGACTGGCAGAAAGAACTGAAGCTTTTTATGGATGGAAAGGCTGTTTTTGAAAAACGTTCCATGCTTAAAGTCAAAGTTATACGTAATGGAAAAAGAGTTTATAGTTCACTAAGCCTTAATGATGCTGTTATTTCTGCAGAACGTGGTGTATCTACAATAATGCTTTCTGTAAAGCGGAATTCGCTTCCTTTGTGCCGTCTCAAAGCTGATGGACTTATCCTCGCAACACCAACCGGCTCAACCGCATATTCCGCCGCAGCTGGAGGTCCAATAGTTTCACCGGAAGTTGAAGCCTTTGTCCTTACTCCGTTAAATCCTTTTTCCCTTTCAAGCCGTCCTATAGTTTTAAGTCCTGACAGTAATCTTGAAATCACTGTAGAAAAAAGTCGAATAAAAGGAATCTGCCTTACAGTTGATGGACAGGAGCCGTTTGGAATTCAATTCGGTGACATTATATCTGTTGTACTTAATAAAAAGAAAGCAAAGCTTGTGGCAGGCTCAGAAGAAAAGTTTTATAACGCGCTCAGATCAAAATTAAACTGGTCGGGGGTACCTCATGCTTGAAGATTTAACCATTAAAGATTTTGCTTTAATAGATTCGGATTATCTTGAATTTACAAAAGGCTTTACTGTGCTTTCGGGAGAAACCGGCGCGGGTAAGTCTATTCTTATAGGAGCTCTTTCTTTTTTGCTTGGAGGAAAAGCGGAAGTTTCACAGATAAGAGCTGGCAAAAAAGAGGCTAGTGTAAGCGGAACCTTTTTACTGAATATGCAGCTTCCTGTTAGAAGTGAAATTCCGGAAGATGATGATCCTCGTAATGCACTAGAGTGGCTGAATATTCATGGCATTGAGCCGGAAAATAGCCGTGTGCTTCTTCGTAGAATTATCCGAGATACTGGCAAAACAGCTGCCTGGATTGATGATACGCCTGTTACGCGTGCAGATCTTGCACAGTTTTCTTCCTTTTTAGTTGATATTCATGGTCAGCATGAACATCAGTCTTTGATGAAGGTAAGTGAACACAGAAAATATCTTGATGCCAGGGCAGGAATTACTACAGATGTAGATGCTTTTACAAAAAAATATGCAGAACTTGTTCAAAAACGAAAGCTTCTTGCTCAGTATAATCTTTCTGATGGCGAGCGAATGCGAAAGCTTGATATGATGAGCTTTGCTGTAAAAGAAATTTCTGAAGCTAAACTTAAGCAGAATGAAGATACAGAACTTGAAGAGGAGCAGGCAAGACTTGCATCGTATGAAAAGATTTATTCTGACATAGATTCTATAGATCAGATGTTATCAAGTGATGATAACGGTGTAATAGGGCTTCTTAAAAAAATCAGAAGAGACAGTTCTCATGTTACAGAGCTGGATAAATCGCTTTCAAAACTTGATGAGCGTGTAGAGTCTGCATTTTATGAGCTTTCCGATATTGCAGATGAGTTTTCATCATATAAAGGAAAACTTGTTTATGATCCAAACCGCCTTCAGACTGTAGAAGACAGATTATCACTCATTTATAATCTTAAGAAAAAATATGCATCTTCTGTAAACGCCCCGCTTTCTGAAGTATTTTCATATTTTGAAGAGGCTCAGCGCTATATCGAAGAAAATGGTGAAGGTAATAATCGTAAGGAAATTCTTACTGCCGAAATTAAGGCTCTGGAAAAAGAAGTTCTTACTCAGGCAGAAAAGCTTTCACAGGCTCGAAAAGCGACAGCTCAGACTCTCAATTCTGAAGTAGACTCTATTCTTGCAAAACTTGGAATGAAAGGTACAACCTTTGCCGTTCAGATTAATCAGAAAGCTGGAACAGAGGTTGAACAGCTTTGCGGGCCTTATGGAAAAGATGATATTGAATTTATGATAAGTGCAAATCCGGGAAATCCTCCGCTTCCTCTTGCAAAGATTGCTTCTGGTGGAGAACTTTCACGTGTTATGCTTGCACTTAAAACCATTTTTGCCCGTACAGACGGAGTAGAAACCCTTATTTTTGACGAAATTGATACTGGAATTGGCGGTGAAGTTGCCGTTGCAGTAGGTGCACATATTAAGAATCTTGCTAAAAATCGGCAGATTTTCTGCATTACACATCTAGCGAGCATCGCAGTTTATGCCGATAATCAGATTAAGATAGAGAAAAGTGTCTCCGGAGAAATTACTTCATCAAATGTTTATCCTGTGGAAGGCGAAGCCCGCGTAGCTGAAATTGCACGTATGCTTTCCGGTGATTCAGACACAGCGCAGTCTCTGGAACATGCTCGTTCTCTTCTCCAGAAATTCAGCGGAGGTAACTGATGTCAAAGATTTCGGAAGAAACAAGGCTCCATTTTAATGAGGCAATTCAGCCCTACAAAGGAAAAATCACTGCCACTCTTGAAAAAGAAAAGACTATGCTTAACGGTATGCATAAAGGTGATATTGACTATGAAAACAAGAAACTGATTTTATGCGAAGATATGATTTATACAGCTTCCTTGTATATGGCTCAGAATAGTCTTTCTCTTCGCCTTATGGAAGTGAAAAATAATGATGCTTTGAATGATGCACGAAAAATTCTCTATAAAGCCATTATTTATCTTGAAGAAATAGTTTCTGATACAATTGATGTGCCTTATGCAGATCTAAGTCCGCTCCAGGAAAGTATTCAGAATGTTCCGATTATCCGCAGATATACTATTATCCGAAAACTTGGGCTTGCAATTACAATGCTTAAAAATGCCTTTGGAGATAACAGTAAATGGAAGTGGTCTTTCGTTGAACTGGAAGGTCGCTTTGCCACAGTCTCAAAGAATCTGATTGATATGAAAGCTGCTTACAAAGATTATTTTGATCCAAATAGTGCTGATTATGAAACAACAGTACTTTATATCAGAATGATTCTAAAGCAGCTGAATGACTCGGCAACTGCATACCGCGATAAATACGAGCTTTCAACACGCCGTATTGATGATATGCGTAATGCTATAAAATATCTTCTTGCTCTTCGTAAGCTTTACATTGCTATCGGAGATTCAAATCAGGCAGAAGAAGTAAAGAAAAAGGCTGTGGTCTGGAAAGATAAGATGGATGCTGATCACAAGGCCGGATTAAGCAATTAGAGTTGAAATTATTATTCAAACCTAATACCGACTGCCTCAAGGCTTTAAGCTAAGCGGGTCTTGACCAGTCGTAAATCATGAGAAGTATAATATGAATAAACAACTGGCATTTAGAATCTTTGAAGGATTTTCCATTCAAAGATGGAATGATTTAATACGCCCCTTTGACCTTGTAGAAATGGACAAGGCTGCAGAAAAGATGGTGCTTACATATATAATCGGAAAATATGAAGAGCACCGCAAAAAGTATGTTGACTGGAAGTGGCTTATATATGCTTCTCTTTTTGATCTTTTAAGAAAGATTTCTCTGTGCGATATCAAAGCTCCTGTTCAACAGATGCTTCGCCGTGAGTTTCCAGATGAATATATGCGTCTTAATGAATGGGTTCTGAACGGTTATAAAGCCATGATTTCAGATGAAAAACTTTTTTCTGAATTCACAATTTATGTTGGTCAGCAATCTGGAAATATTCCAATTCCCACTGAGCTTAGAACAACTGTAAATATTTATCGTGCTGCCCACAAATATTCTACAATTCGCGAGCTTGAAATGCTTGCTGTTGTAAATGAAAAAGAACGTCTTAAGAATATACGAAACGAACTCGAATTAGAAATACAGCCTTACCTTGAATTGGAAGGGCTGCAAAAACTTATGACACATCAGAAAGCTTTTGATTTTATTTTGAAAATAGAACAGCTTCGTTTTCAGACAAGATGGAATCAAACTCCACGAGTTCCGGCTACATCCGTTCTTGGTCACTGTTTCTTTGTTGCAATTATGACTTTGCTTTTAGGTCGTGAATACAATCCTGATATGTGTGACCGCCGTGTGATAAACAATTATTTCAGTGCACTTTTTCATGATCTTCCGGAATCTGTTACCCGAGATATAATTTCACCTGTAAAAACTGCTACTGATGATCTTCCAAATATTGTAAAAAAGATTGAAGACGAAATTGTAAATAAAGAACTTGTTCCACTAATGGAACCTTTTTTTGAAAAAGAAGTGATTTATTATACAAGCGATGAATTTTCAGATAGGATTCTTGATAAAAGTGGCAAGATAAAACATGTTTCCTGGGAAGATCTTAATACAAAATATAATTCAACTGAGTTTGATCCTATAGATGGAAGGCTTGTGCGTATCTGTGATCATTTTTCAGCCCTTATGGAAGCTGATATTTCGATAAAACATGGAATTACATCGGAACATCTTACCGGTGGCCGGGAAGGTATTTTAAGCCGTTATTCAAATGGTGAAATAATCAGCGGAATTAACGTGAACGAGTTCTTTCAGAATATTGTATCGGAATAAAAAAAATCTGCCGATAATATAAGTATGAAAACTCATTTTGGTAAACTCTTTTTTATAATTTCAATATTTCTTTTTTTCACAACAAGTATTTTTGCAGATATTACATATAAGGTAGAAAAAGGCGATACACTTTATTCAATCAGCAGAAAATATCAGATTACTGTTGCTGAATTAAGAACTGCTAATAATCTTTCAGAAAATGATGTAATAAAAGTTGGTCAAAAGCTCATTATTCCGGATGCTGATATCGGTACTGCAGCTGCCCTATCATCTACAAAAACAGCCGGCAGTTCTGCTTCAGCATCTACAGCAAAAACTGTTGAATATGTAGTTGCTAAAGGTGATACACTTTATGGCATTGCCCGTAAAAATGGAATGACTGTTGCAGATTTAATGGCTATTAATAATCTTGATTCATCTGCTGTCATTAAAGTTGGACAAAAGCTTAAGGTAAGTGCTGGCAGTACTTCTTCAAGTTCTTCTGCTGCAACTTCTAAAAAATCTGAACCTGCAAAACCTGGTGAAACAGTTATAAAGGTAAATGAAAAAGCACCTGATACACGTACTTATGGCACAACAATAACTGCAGATGCAAATACAAAATGGCCGGTTTCTTCACCAAAAATTACACAAGTGAAAGGGAAAATCTCAGGAGTTCAGCTTTCTGCAAAAACAAATGAAGCTGTTCTTTGTATTCATGAAGGAACTGTAATGTATGTTGGAGTTTATCGCGGCTTTGGACAGGTAGTATTTGTACAGTCTAAAACTGGTTTGATTTATGCATATACAGGTCTTGGATCAGTAAAGGTACGTAAGGGAGAATATGCAGTTTCTGGAGCAGAACTAGGAACTGCGGGTCTGGATTCAATCAGTCAGAAATATCAGATTACCTTTATGGTATTCCAGAATGGCCAGCCGATTGACCCGGCTAAAGCACCTCGAAATTAAAGCTTCTTTAAGGAATGAATTCTTTCGCTGTGTAAGCAGCAGTTGAAGAGCCCCATGCAGGTAATGGCATCGTCTAAAGCCCTGTGTGAGGCTCCTTTATCTATGCCAAGGTAATCTGCAAGAAAATCAAGTTTGTGATGTTCTGCTTCTGGATAAATAACTCTGGAAAGCTGTAAGGTATCAACTGCATAATTATGAGTAAGAGGAAGACCGCAGTTTTCACATTCAGCATTAAGAAAGTTTAAGTCAAACTGTGCGTTATGAGCTACAATTATAGAACTGCCAAGAAAAGAAAGAAAACCACGAATATGTTTCGAAATAGGATCTGCTGCATCTACCATTTCCTGTGTAATGTGAGTGAGATTTATTATAAATGGTGAGAGAATTTGATCAGGATAAAAGAGATGCTGCCATTTAGCAAGAATGCCGTCCTGTGAAAAACGGACGGCACCTATTTCAATGATACGGCTGTTTGTGGGTGTAATACCTGTAGTTTCCGTATCAAAGGCAGTGAAGACTGCGCCTTCTTCGTAAAGCTTGCGCAGTCTTCGTAAATCAGTAATTTTTTTATTTGGATGCTGCATCAATAATCTTCTTGATATCAGCTGAAATTCCGTCACAAAGTAGGCCGGCTTTTTTCTTTGCATCAGCGAACCATGCGTCTGAGCCGTCTCCTGCAGGAACCATAGAGTTAATATAGAACTTAATCTTTGGCTCTGTTCCAGAAGGTCGTGCACTTACAATAGTACCACTTTCAAGATAGAACTGAAGTACATTGCTCTTTGGAAGATCCGGGTCACACATAAGGTCGCGAACCTTAATAACCTTTTCTCCGCCAAGAGTTGCAGGAGGTGTCTTTCTCATGTTAGCCATCATAGCCTTCATTGTTTCTCCACCAGAAGCGCCAGGGAAGTTCTGAGAAATTGCGCGGTCTTCAAAGTAACCGAACTCTTTATACATATCATCAAGGTGCTCGAGAAGACTCTTACCCTGACTTCTCCAGTAAAGAATCATTTCTGCACACATAGCTGCAGCAGAAACTCCGTCTTTATCCATTACTTCGCGTTCAATCTTGTAGCCGTAGCTTTCCTCAAGACCAAATACATATTCGTGTGTTCCTGCCTTTTCGAATTCTGCTTCTTTGGCAGCAATCCACTTAAAGCCTGTAAGACAGTCAAACATTGTTACGCCATATTTCTTACAGATGTAGTCTCCGAAAGGTGATGTAACGATTGAGCGGATACAGCCAGGATTTGCCGGCATTTTACCAAGCTCTTTGCGTGAGCGGAGAACATAATCCATAAGGAGAGCACCCATCTGGTTTCCACTGAGGAGTACAAAGTTTCCATCCTTGTCCGGGAAGGCTGTACCAAAGCGGTCTGCATCAGGGTCTGTAGCCATTACACCGTCTGCATTTTCTTTCTTTGCAAGTTCAACTGCAAGAGTGAGGGCTGGTTTTTCCTCTGGATTTGGCTTTTCAACAGTAGGGAAGTTTCCGTCCGGCTTTCTCTGTTCTGGAACAGTAATGATGTTGAGTCCGAGATCTCCAAGAACCTTTTCAACGTGCATGGCACCAGTTCCGTGGAGTGGTGTATATACAATGCGAACATCTTTTGCCTTTTCCTTAATGAGGTCTGGGCGGAAGAGCTGAGCTTTACACATTGCCCAGAATGGTTCATCAATTTCTTTGTCGATAATTACAAGTTTACCAGCTTTGATAGCCTCATCGCGAGACATAGACTTTACTTCTGTAACCTTGTTTACTTCTTCAATAATACCAACATCATGAGGCTCGATTACCTGAGCACCATCATCCCAGTAAGCCTTGTAACCGTTATACATTCTTGGGTTATGAGAAGCAGTTACAACAACACCAGTCTGAGCCTTAAGAGTACGGATTGCAAAAGACAATTCCGGTGTAGGGCGAAGGCCTGAGAAAAGGTAAGCCTTAATTCCGTTTGCGGCAAAAATAAGAGCTGTAGCTTCTGCAAAAACATCTGAGTTCAGGCGGCTGTCGTAAGCAACAACGGCGCTCAAAGTTCCGTCTTTTGCTTTGTCTGGGAATGCTTTGAGAACATAGTTTGCAAGTCCCTGAGTTGCCATATTGATTTCGAGGGTGTTCATGCGGTTTGTTCCGCCACCCATAATTCCGCGGAGTCCACCAGTTCCGAATTCGAGGGTCTGGTAGAAGCGGTCTTCAAGTTCCTTATAATCTTCTTTAGCAATAAGTTCTTCAACTTCCTTGCTGAATCTTTCATCTTTTTCTGCTGCAATGTATGCTTTTGCACGCTTTAAGATTTCTTCTTTTTCCATTTATAGCTCCTGTATTGAATTATTATACAAATTTATTTATTTTTTGTCATAGTGGTTTCGATACGTAAGGTGCTTTAACACCTTACTACTCAACCACCCGAAATCTTCCTAATGTCCGGTGGTTGAGTAGCCCGGAGGGCGTATCGAAACCACTATTTATTTATCAGCCTTTTTAATGAGTTCAGTCTCCCATTCAAGCAGTGCTTTTTCCATATCTGCCTTATTACCTTTTACGTCACACATGATGCGGAATACAGGTTCGGTTCCACTTCCACGCATCCAGATAAAGGCTATAGGTTTTGAATCCTTATCCTTAAAAATGATTTTTAAGCCGCCTTTTTCAGAGGTTGAAAAATCTTTTACTCCACAAGTTTCAACTGTTCCCTTAGTGATAACTGCTTCCCAATCTATAATTCCATATTTCTTTTTAAGCTCTCCAGATTTTATCTTCCAGTCTGCTTCGAAAGCTTTCTGGAATGCAGCTTTAAGTTTTGTGTGATCTGTAGTTTTTACTTTAAGAACAGCACGTGGCTCAGAAACTCCGGTTGTTGTGTAAACTGGCAAAGATGCAATTACATCAGACAAAGTAAAATCTGGATTATATTTCTGGCCTGATTTTGTACACCACATTTCATATAAACCGCATTCTCTCATCATAAGCAGTTTAAGAAGTGCAAAAATTGTATTTAAAGGATCTCGAACTGCAGCTGGATAAGTAATAGTTCCGCCGTTTGAGCCTTCACCAAGAATACGTACAGTGTATCCCTGTTCACGTTTTTCGCGGGCAAGGTTTACAACATTTGCTTCTCCAACTTCAGCACGGAAAACCTGGGCTCCAAGGGCAGATGCAATTTCATTAATTCTCATAGATGTAGGGCAGTTTGCAACAACAGCAGGCTTAAAATCTTTTTCATCACTATGCTGCCAGATTGAATAGGTAAGTTCTGCAAGAACAGAAAGACTGAATACTTCCTGAGCCTTAAGAATTACAGCCTTTTTCTGTTTTTCGTCCCAGTAAACAATATTTCCGCGGTCTCCATCACAGTCAGGCATATAACCAAGAACTACTTCGTCGTGTCCTTCTTTATGAAGCCTTTCCATTTCAGCGGCAACATGAACGAGGTTTTCTGCTTCCGGGATAATTTCGTGTGCAATTTCAAAATCATTGATTGAATAGAAATTGATTTTTCTTTCCTTAAAAAACTCCCGGTCAATGCTCTGATAGCGTGAACTTCCGTTAAAATCGCATACAACTCCCAATGGTTTCTGGGTAATGAAAGTATCAAGCATACCAAAGAAGTCTGTCTGATGTTCTTTATTATCAGTTCCGGTAATAGTTTCGTTTGCGAAATTTCTGTAAGCAGAAAGAGCATTATGTTTTGAACTGTCTTTTACATCATAAACAGCCTTTAATTCTGAAGTAGTGCAGGAATATGCTTTTTTTACAGCCTCTGCGACTCCATTATCATCAGAAAGTCGGGCAATAAAATCTTTTACAAGTTTTGCGTTTTCAGCGCCGCATAGAACACCACCGTCATTTGTTCCGAATTTTATTCCATTATGACCAACAGGATTATGACTTGCAGAAATATAAATAAAGCCATCAAGCTTTTTTGCATAAGCCATAATTTCTGGTGCAGAGGTTACTGCGCTGTACTGGATTATTGCTCCTTTTTTGATAAGGGCATGAATCATTGCATCAGCGAGAGCTGGTCCTGTAGGGCGTGCATCGATTCCAAGTGCAAGTACAGGGGCAACTTGTCCGCTTGCTTTACTGATATAATCAAAAAAAACATCTGCCGCTATAACGGCAATGCTTCTGTCAGTTTCTGTAATTTCAGGACTTCTATCCTGTTCGTCTCCGGATGCTGCAAAAACCTTACGCCAGCCGGATGCTGACAAAATCATGTTATGTTCCAAGTTTATACTCCCATTAAACTTAATTATATAATTCTAACACAGAAAACTGTATTTAACAAATTTTCTTGAACAATGAGAAGTTTTTTTTGTTATTTTATTATTTTATGAGAATATTATAGTTCAGATGCTTTATGTTTCCAAGAATATCTGAAATAGAAAGACCTAAAGTTGCACGTCCAGGTGTAAACATCACTTCACCAAGCAGCTGAAGATTCTCGTTAGGAAATACATCAGCAGCGGTATATTTCTTTTTTCCGATAATACAAAGCTTATTGTTTTCCTGCGTAATCATATCATAAGAAAGCTGATCTACAATTACACCGTTTATGGAAACAGATGTTTTATATGGAGCTGCAATAGGATTTCTTTTAAAATAAACCTTATAAAGTCCTGAATTAAAGGTTTTATAGACATTTATATCATAAAAATCATTATTCTTGCTTCCAATCATAATGCCGCTTAGGGAAAGTGGAAGTTCTTCTTCAGCACGCGGCATAAGTACTTTAGGATTTATAGCTGATTTATTCTTTGTATCAATGATTTTGAATTCAAGATTGCCGTGATTTTCCTGAAAGCCGGAATTACCGCTTGAAGCAATTATCGCACCACCATCAATAGTGTGTTCATTTTCATTTTTAAGAGTTAGAGTTTCTGCATCAAGATTTCCATAAACAGAAATTAAATCATCTGCATGCGACAGAATTACTGCAGTACCAAGTGTTGAAGGAAAAAAGTCTGAATCATCTGAGTTTTCAGTTAATATGACTGTAATATATCCGTCTTCTGCGGCCTTTACTTCTTCCGGCTCAGAAAAAATAACAGATGTGCTTAGTGTACCACCTCTGTTCTGTCCAAAATATGAATTAAATGAATCTTTAGAAACTTCCGCCTGAGGCCAGTCAAAACAGAAAGCGTTGATTGCTGTAAACATTGTAAAGGCAATAATCAGTAACTTCTTCATCATTTTCTCCATTCTGTTTTATTCTCTTGTAACTGCGATTTTCGAAATAGAATTATCTTTTCCAAGATATATATTTTTTCCTTCGGCATGAACGAAGGCAGAATCTGCAGTGAAAGAAAAGTCTCCTTCTATTGTGTCTGTATTATCAATTATCGAAACTGTGTAAGTATTTTTTTCTTTTCCCAACAGAACAGTAAGATCATCTGTTTCCTTTATAGTAAGAAGTTTATTTTTAAGTTTAATTGTACGTTCGTTTTTCTTTTCAAGATTATAGATTCCAAGTCCATTTGCGAAATTATAGAAAATACGGTTTCCATCACGGCTGAAATGAACAACAGTTCTATATGGAGAATCATGTTCGAAGAATCTGTGATAAATAATTTTCTGCTGCTTTTCTTCTCTATGAGAAAGAACAAAGCGCTGGTGGTTATGGCCGGAAACAGAGGCTATGTACTGTCCGTCATCAGAAATATCAAGTCCAAGAATTACAGGATAATCACTGCCACCTGGTGAAAAATCTATTTCAGTTGTACCGTTTTCATTGTTCAAAACTATGATTTTTCCATTTGCAAGGCCTACTGCAGTATATTTTTCTTTAGCTGCAAAGGCTGTAATAGGGAAGGTTCCTTCAAATGTCCATAAAACCTTTCCTGTTTCAGAACATTTAGAAAATGAACAGCCGCCTGGAAGAAAAACATAAACAAGATTATCAACAAAATAAGGAAACCCCTTTGCTTCGATTACACCTGCTTTTTCACCATTACTCTTAAAAAATTCAATATTATCGGTTTCGGAACTGTAGGTTGCAAAAAAATCATCTGAAATTGAGACTTTATAGGGAAATGTCTGATACAAAGAGATATTTCCATCATCATCAAAGTAACCCAAAGTTTGGCCAAGATGAAAATGTGTCTTTTTTCCAGAAGAAGCTGTATTAATTACTGGATTAGCTGTACTGATTTTCCATACAGGGGTAAAACAATATTCTTTATTTAATGGTCTTACAGCAAGAAAAATATATATGATTGAAATAAAAATGATAAGAAATATTGCAAGTCCAAAGTGTTTTTTAGGTTTCATTCTTCCATAATACTCGATAAAAGGTATTTTATCAATTATCCCGAAACTGTGTTGTTACGTTCACGTTCGGAGTAAAAAAATATCTTCGACAACATCATACCCGTTGGCGAAGGTATTTTTTTACGGGAGAACACGAACGTATGTATGCTTTATTTTATGGATAATCTTGACAAAATACCGTAAAGTATGCAAAATATTACATAGATTTCAAACAAAATTATTAAAAATTGTAATAGCGAGGCAAAAAATGGAAGACGATATCCTGACAATTGAAGAAGTTGCAAAATATCTTCGTGTATCAGACAGAACTGTTTATGATTGGGCTCAGAAAGGTGAAATTCCTGCCGGAAAAATCGGTACTGTATGGCGTTTTAAGAAAACAGAAGTTGAAAACTGGGTAAATGCACGTCTTTCATCTGATTCTTCAAAACAGTCTGAGAAGACAATTCAGGTTAGAAATATTCTTTCTCCAGACAGAATTATTTTTATCAGCCAGACTTCAAAGCATGATGCTCTTGTTGAGCTTGCTGATGTTCTTGCTACTGCACCACAGGTAAAAGATGGCGCAGAGCTTACTCAGGAAATTCTTAAGCGTGAAGAGCTTATGTCTACTGCTATCGGCCGTGGAATTGCTATTCCTCACGTTCGTCTTTCTTCGGTTACAGACCTTGTAATGGCAGTTGGTGTATGTAGAAAGCCGATTGCAGACTTCCAGACTATCGATGACCAGCCTGTAAATCTTCTTTTTATGATTGCAGCTGCTTATAATCAGCATTCATATTATCTAAAGACTATTTCACATTTTAGTGCAAAGTTTAAGGATAAAGATCTCCGTGATGCAATGCTTAGTTCATTGAACGAAAAAGAAGTTTACGATCTTTTGATGAAGGCTTAATCAAAAGTCACGGGAATCCATTTAGTTCTGTCTGCCTGATCCTGGGCTAGCATACCCCAGGTGACGCGGGCAGTCGTTTCACCAAAAAGGTATTCTCGTCCATTTTCCATTGTAAAAGTCTGGCCTGGAGCCGGAATATCTGTTACTACTACAGCATGTGAATATTCCCGTGAAATCAACATAGCAGTATCTATTCCTGTATAATTTAATAAAACACTTACAAGCATACTGCGACTGTCGCAATCGCTTCCTTTTCCTTTGATTGAAGCAGGAAGACTTGTAAAATCAGATTCAATTTTTGATTGTGCACGTTCATAGCCAAAAGTCTGAACCCAGCTTAAAAGTGCCTGGGCATATTTTATGTCTGCGTCCTGTGGTTTTGATTTTTTTAATTCCGGATAAATAGAATCATAAATATTTTTAGCAGTCTGCTGGAGGCGACCTGCGTTATCACGATAAATCATTCTGTAATAGCGCTGCCAGGCTTCTTTCCACATTTTATGATTTGCATAAAGATTTAAAACAGAATATTCAAGATCTATCACAAACTTAGCAGCTTCTTCATCACTTTTATCGAGGGAAGTTTTTATCTCTTTGCCTCCGATTTTTAACAAAACAGATTCACTTCCTTCCGACGGAAATGCGTAGCTTGTGATTATGCCAGGTGTATTCAGATATTCATTATTGATACTGAGAGAATTGATTGTTGAAATTATAAACTGGTCGCAGCCTTTTTTTGATTCTGGGGCATAACAAAGCAGAATGACATAATAATCCTGAATTTTTACAGGTGCTGATACTGCCCAGCCAGAATAATTATCATCAAGCGACATAAAAAAATTACTGATGCCACAGACAGTTCCATTCCATTTAAAAGAATCTGTTTCTCCCGAAGCATTTAGCTTTTTAAGATTTATATTAAGAACTTCTGCTGCTGATTTTGCATTTTTTTCTTCAGTAAGCTTCATAACCAAAGTAACAGGAATATTCGGATGTGAAAAAACATAAGACATTCCATCTTCAGTATAATCAGCAATCTCAAAACCTTCTGGTATATCAAGTGAAAAACCAAAGTCTCTGTCTGTAATCTGTTCACTAAAGCTATAGCTTGTTATTGCAAAAATAATTAAAAGGAAATAAAAAAGCTTTTTGCAAAATCTTGTCATTTTAAGATGCCTCCGTTATGATTATCGGATGAATATGATTCCTCTTGTATATGAGAATGACGAAATTTTTATTATAGATAAACCTGCAGGGCTTGCTGTTCAGGGGGGGCAGGGCATAGTACATTCTGTTGACCGGGATTTTGCGGAACAGACGGGGCAGAAGGTTTTCCTTGTTCACAGACTTGATAAAGATACTTCCGGTCTTATGATTGTGGCAAAAAATCCTCCTGCAGCTGGAAAATGGACTAAAATAATTGGCTCTAAAATTGCACGTAAGGAATATGTCGCTTTGTGTGCAGGTCGAATGCCTGCAAAAAGTGGGGTAATTAAAGAAGATGTCATTCAGCATGGGGAAAGTAAGGCTGCTGTTACTCATTATCGGGTTGAAAAAGAATGGACGGTGCCTTATGAAAATGAAAACGGAGCCGGTGAGATTCCTTTATGTTTAATAAGGCTTCAGCTGGAAACCGGCCGCATGCATCAGATCCGAATTCATCTTGCAAAGAATAACTGTCCGATTGCCGGTGATGATCAGCACGGAAACTTCAAGGTTAATAAGCTGCTGAAAAAAATCTGTAAAATTAAACGTCTTCAGCTTGCTGCGGTAAAACTTACCATTCCTCTTGAAGGAAAAGAAATGGTTTTTGAAATAGAAATACCATTTTCTACAATTTAATGCAAAGGCTTTCCAAATACCACACATAATGATATAATAGTAGATATGAGAAAATTACATAACATTCTTATTACAGGTGGAGCCGGATTTATCGGTTCAAATTTCATTCATTATCTTTTTGGTATGTCTTCTGCAGAAGGCAATCTTTTTAATGACGCAAACTTTGACGGAACAGTTGTAAATGTTGACTGCCTTACATACGCAGGAAATCTTGAATCTCTTAAGGATATCGAAGAAAAGTTTGGTGGAAAACGCTATTTCTTTGAAAAGGTAGATATCTGCGACCGTGCAAATATTGAACGCATTTTCAAGCAGTATGATATTGATACAGTAATTCACTTTGCAGCAGAAAGCCACGTAGACCGTTCAATTCTCGGTCCTGAAGCTTTCATGAAAACAAACGTAATGGGAACATTTACATTACTTGATGTTGCAAGAAATTACTGGAAAAAAGAAGACGGAAGCATTCGTGATGATGTTCTTTTCCATCACATTTCAACAGACGAAGTTTACGGATCTCTCGGTGAAACAGGATACTTCCGCGAGGATACTCCTTATGATCCAAGAAGCCCTTATTCTTCTTCAAAGGCTTCGTCTGACCACGTTGTAATGGCTTATTTCCATACATACGGTCTGCCAATTACTTTGAGCAACTGTACAAACAACTATGGTCCATACCAGTTCCCGGAGAAACTTCTTCCATTGATGATTTCAAATATCCGCGATGGAAAGAACCTTCCTGTTTACGGAAAAGGCGACAATATCCGCGACTGGATTTATGTAGAAGACCACAACCGCGCTGTCTGGCTGATTGTAAACAAAGGCGTTACCGGTGAAAAATACAACATCGGTGGTGAAAATGAATGGCAGAACATCAAGCTGCTTCACAAGGTAATTGAACTTACTGCAAAAGAAACAGGTAAGAATGTTGAAGACGTAGAAAAGACAATTACTTACGTAAAAGACCGCCCTGGCCATGACAAGCGCTATGCAATTGACTGTACAAAAATCAAGACAAAGCTTGGCTGGGAGCGCAAGATGACTTTCGAAGAGGGACTCCAGGAAACTGTAAAGTGGTACCTCAAGAACTCAGACTGGATTAACAATATCCTGAACGGTTCTTATAAACAGTGGGTTGCAAAGAACTATGAAAATAGATAGTGCAAGTTTGCGCAGCAAACTTGGTAGTGAGCGAAGCGAACGTAGTGATTACAAGAACTAGATTTCTAAGAACTATACAGAACAGGGAAGATAACCTGGTGGTTTCGATATGCCCGTTGGGCTACTCAACCACCGTGGGCTATAATACGACCGGTGGTTGAGTAGGCGAAGCCGTATCGAAACCACATTTCAAGGAGACTAAAATTGAAAGGAATTATTCTTGCCGGAGGATCTGGCACCCGTTTATATCCAATTACAAAAGCAGTTTCAAAGCAGATTCTGCCACTTTATGACAAACCAATGATTTATTATCCGCTTTCATGCCTTATGCTGGCTGGAATACGCGATGTATTGATTATTTCAACTCCACGCGATATCAGCTGTTTTAAGGAACTCTTTGGAGACGGAGCATGGCTTGGAATGCATTTTGAATATGCAGTACAGGATAAGCCTCGCGGACTTGCAGATGCCTTTATCATCGGTAAAGAATTTATCGGAAACGATTCTGCAGCCCTTGTACTTGGTGATAATATTTTCTATGGTCAGAGCTTTACTCAGACTTTGAAACGTGCCCGCGAAAAGGTAGAAAATGGCGAGGGAAGTGTAATTTTCGGATACTTTGTAAAAGATCCTACAGCTTATGGTGTAGTAGAGTTTGATAAAGATGGAAAGGTATTGGGAATTGAAGAAAAACCTGCTAATCCAAAATCAAATTACGCCGTACCTGGTCTTTACTTCTACAGCAATGCAGTTTGTGAAATTGCGGCAAATGTAAAACCAAGCGCACGCGGCGAAATCGAAATTACTTCTATCAATAATGAATATCTTAACCGGGGAGAACTTTCTGTAGAGCTCCTTGGACGTGGTATGGCCTGGCTTGATACAGGAACTTATGACGGACTTCTTGAGGCAAGTAATTTCATTGCTACAATACAGAAGCGTCAGGGAATGTATGTAAGTTGTATCGAAGAGATTTCTTACCGCAACGGCTGGCTTACAAAAGAGCAGCTTCTTGAGCTTGCAAAGGGTTATAAGACAGATTATGGCCGTTACCTTGAATATATAGCAGAAAACTAGGATACGAAAATGGCATTTGAATTCAATACTTGTAAACTTTCTGATGGTACAGAAATAAAAGGACTTTATGAAATCCAGCCAAAGATTTTTGGTGATGCCCGCGGATACTTTTTGGAAACATATAGTGAACGTGATTTTTTTGCTGCAGGCCTTACAATGAAGTTTGTTCAGGATAATCAGTCTAAATCAAGTAAAGGTGTACTTCGCGGACTTCATTTCCAGACTCAGCATCCACAGGGAAAACTTGTTCGTGCTCTTCAGGGACGTGTTTATGATGTTGCTGTTGATATCAGAAATGGTTCTACAACATTTGGTAAATACTATGGTGTAATCCTGGATTCTGAGAAACAGAATATGTTTTATATTCCAGAAGGTTTTGCACATGGTTTTTACGTTCTTTCTGATGAAGCCATTTTTACTTATAAGTGTACAGACTTTTATGATCCAAAAGGCGAGGGGGGGCTTATGTGGAATGACCCTGCAATTGGAATTGACTGGAAATCAATTGCTCCGGATGTAAATCCTCTTCTTTCTGAAAAAGATGGAAAGCATCCAGCTTTTGATGCTTTAAATATATATTTTGATATAAATGGCAAGTGGATAGGTGCATAAATGTTTGATGTAAAAGATACAGATTTTTTTGATATGGAAGAAGAAGCCTTTGATACAATTATTGAAGACGATATTTCATTTACAGGATCAATTAAAATCAAAAAAACATTTATGATACGCGGAAAGGTTAATGGCAAAATTGACTCTACAAGTGACCTTGTAATAGATTCAGATGCAGTTGTAAATGCTGATATAACTGCAGAACGTGTACTTATTCGTGGCAAAGTTAAAGGTAATGTAATAGGAAATAAATTGATTTTTATTACAGCATCAGGTTCTTTAGATGGTGATATCACAACTGGTAAAGTTGTTCTTGAACCTGGATGTATTTTTACCGGTAAATGTTCAATGGTGAGAAATGAAAATGAAAAGTAAGATTGCGATTATTATTACTTTGTTGATAATGTCTGTTCCTCTTTTTGCGCAGTCTGCTGCAAAGCAGGACGCTCTTGTTCTTTATCACAATGGAAAATACCGAGAAGCTGTTCAGGTATGTGAGGAAGAATTAAAAGACAATCCAAATCGTGTTGAATCTTATGTAGTAATGTGCTGGGCTTTAGTAAAAAATAAGCAGTATGCAGAAGCTGAAGAACGGGCATCTGAAGGTCTTGTTATAAGTCCTTATGATTTACGCCTTATAGAAGTTCTTGGTGAAGCAAAATACTATCTTGGAAAAAATTCAGGTGCAATGGAACAGTTTAGAAAGTATGTAGCAAGTGCACCTGAAAGCGGTTCAAGAGTAGGAATTGCTTATTATTTTATGGGTGAGATTTTCATTCGTCAGGCACGCTATCAGCATGCAGATATTGCTCTTTCTTCTGCCGTAAAAAAAGAACCGCTTCTTGATACCTGGTGGGTAAGACTCGGATATGCTCGTGAAATGGCAGGAAACTATTATGAAGCAGTTTCTGCTTATGATGAAGCACTACGTCTTAATTCCTCTTCTGTAGATGCATCAAGAGGCCGGGAAAGAGTTAACGCTAAACTTCAGTAATCAGATTGTAATAACCGTGAGTCAGATACATATTGAAACATTGGGCTGCCGCCTTAATCAGATTGAAAGTGAGGCTACAGCCCGTTTTTTTACAGATGCAAATTTTTCAGTATCTATGGAAGGATTGACTTCATCCTCAGAATCAGATAACAAAACCTGTCTTGGAATAATAAATACCTGTACAGTAACTCAAAAATCTGAACAAAAAGCCCGTCGCATAATCCGTCTTATGCTAAAAAAGTTTCCTTCAGCTGCAATACTTGTAACAGGCTGCTATGCCCAGCTTTCCCCAGAAGAAATTAAAGCTATAGATTCCAGAATTTGCGTAATCGGCGGACAGATGAAAAGCAGGCTTTCAAAAGTTCCTGATCTTCTTACAAAATCTCTGACCGAAAAATGGCAGGCTGAAGATTTTTCAAAACTAATTGAAAAAGAAATTGCCTCTCTGCCTCAATTACAAGCTGGTATACCGGAAGATTCATTTAAGCTTTCTGCAACCTCTTTCCTGTCACACAGTCGTGCAAGCTTAAAGATTCAGGATGGTTGTAATAATAACTGTGCCTTCTGTGCAATTCATATTGCGCGTGGCCACAGTGTTTCTCTTGATGTTCAGACTGCAATTAATCGTGTTCGAGAGCTGGAAGAGAAAGGACATGATGAAGTTGTTTTGACTACGGTAAATATCAGTCAGTATAAAGGTGTTTATAAAGATGTTTTTTGTAATTTTACAGAATTGCTGTCTCTTCTCTTAGAAAATACAAAAAAAATACATTTTAGAATTTCCAGTTTATATCCGGATATTGTTGATGACGATTTTTGCCGTGTAATTTCTGATCCGCGTGTTCAGCCTCATTTTCATATTTCCGTACAAAGCGGAAGTACAGAAATACTGAAAGCAATGAACAGGCCTTATAGCAGAGAGTCTGTAATCAAGGCTTGCCAGAAACTTAGAGAAGTAAAAGACAGACCTTTTATTGCATGTGATATTATTACAGGCTTTCCTGGTGAAAGCGATGAAGATTTTGAAAAAACAATTCAGCTTTGTTCAGAATGTGATTTTGCCTGGGTGCATGCCTTTCCATTTTCAGAACGTCCAGGCACAACAGCTGCCAGTATGAAAAATAAAGTAGCTCAGTCAGTTTCCGGTGAACGTGCAAAAAGGCTTACTGAATGGGCTATAAATCAAAAAATCAAATATGTAAAAAGCTTTTCTGGAAGTGAACATAAGGCTGTCTTAGAAACTGTAAAAAGACCTCTGTCACTGGCTGTAAAAAGCAGCAATAAAAGAGTAATTTATCATGCCGTTACTGATAATTTTATTCACTGTGAAATAATTTCTGAAAGAATTCTAGAAGCAAATAAAATGATTTCCCTTCGAATAACAAATGTCCTTGAAGACCGAATAAAAAAAGGCGGCGACATAGAAGCTGCCGCCGAATTTATTTAATCCCAATCAGAGACTGCACATTGTTTCATACAAGCCTGCAAGTAACTAAGTAGCGAGTATCATTGATACAGTCGCAAAATCGAGAAGTGCGTGTTTAATCATAATTGGTAATGGATTTCTTTTTTATAATATTGCCAGCATAGAATGATTGTAAGTGGAAAAAAAGATAAGAACCTGTATATTATAAATTTTACATCTAACAAAGTTGGAATAAAACTGTGCTGCAGGACAAAGAAAAAGGCCGGAGTAAAAATTGCCGCATATATAAGAACTGTGTAGTTAAATAAAAAAGGAGCTGTCCAAAAAGTATCGTCATGCTGAACCTTCGCAGCATAGCTGCTCGGAGACT
>JAEDCY010000101.1 GCA_016293915.1 Treponema sp.
GCAGGGCTTTTACATCATTATCCTTGTGATATTCATTTGAAACTTTTTCGAGAAAATCTGAAAGGAGGGCAGCGGTGGCTGGAGTAGTGTGAAGTGCTTGGGCGGTCTTGAACATCTCATAAAGAATCTTTGTCTGCTTTTCCCTCATATCCAGGTAACGGGAGTCGAAGGTATCTTTTTTTGAAAACTGATTGTTGTAATTTTCTTCTGCCTGTTTCTTGGCGGTAAAGATGCTTTCATTGAGGGAGACAAAACAGGAACCGTTGTAATCTGCAAGAGCGGGATTCTGGATTCGCAATGCCATTCTGTGAAGGGCTTGCTTTATCTGATTATCAGTCTGCTTTTTCAGTTCTTCTATATAATCAGTTTTTTTATGAAGTAATAGATTTACAAGGATTCCAAAAGCAACTCCAAGAACAAAAAGCAGAACCTCATTTTTGATTTCGGCAGGGCCGGTTTTTCCAAAGGAAAGAAAATGTGAAATCAAAACAGAATCCATGGCCATGGCAGAAATCCATTTACGCCACTGACAGACAAGAATAAAAATCAAAAGATAAAGAAAAAAGACCGGTACCGTAAAGCCCAGAAGATTAAAGAGAGTGATAGAGATTATAAGCGCCACTGCAAAGGCAAGAAGGCGGGCAAGGGCTGTGCGCAGGGTTTCTTTTTTTGTCGGCTGGACCGAAAGAATTGCAACAATTCCAGCCGAAACTGCAAAGTCCAGCTTGAGCACCTGAGCACAGAGAATGGCAAGCACTGCAGCCACAGTGATTTTTACTGTGTTTGTTAGGATGGATTTCATGAGAAAAGTATAGCATGAAAAGGTGCTTTCTGTAATTGCTAAGTTTACAGGTAGGGGGTAAAATGATTTAGGAGTAAAAACTATGAAATCAAAATTGCTGTTCGACGTTCCGCAGTATAAGAAGCTGCGTGTGATTATTGATACCGATGCTGCCTGTGAGGCTGATGATCCTTTTGCGATTGCCCAGGCTTTGATGAGTCCCAAGCTGATGGTGAAGGGAATTCTTGCAGAGCACTTTGCTGCTGAGGGCTCGGTGCAACGCAGTTATGATGAAGTTTGCACAATTCTTGATGCAATGGATATGAAAGAGGTGCCGGTTTTTATGGGTGAGCCTGGTGCGATGGCGGCGGGATATTTCGAGAACTCGGTAAGCGAGGAATCAGTTTCTCCAGCTGCTGAGTTTTTGATTAAGGAAGCATTGCGCGAAGATGTAGCCCCGCTTTTTGTTTTGTGTCAGGGAGCGATAACTAACGTTGCGGTTGCAATTAAAAAGTGTCCTGAGATCTTGAACCGTATGACAATTGTCTGGATTGGAACTCATGGTCTTGCCCAGGTACCATGGCGTGAGTTTAATTCCGGGAACGATGTTGCTGCGGCAAATTACGTTTTGGGTCATGCAAAAAATCTCTGGCTCATTCCTTCAAATGTTTATGTAACAATCACCGTGGGCCTTGCCGAACTTCAACAAAAAGTTTTGCCATGCGGAAAAATTGGCCGACATCTTTTTGAAAATATGGTCACCTATAATAATTCTCCTGCAGCCGGTTGGACAAAAGGCGAAAGCTGGTCTCTTGGTGATTCGCCTGCGGTTGGCGTTGCACTAAATCCTGATTGCGGTCACTACATCGAGCACGAAGCGCCTTTTGTAAATGAAGATACTTCCTGCAGCTTTGGAAAAGAAAATCCAAAAATCCGCATTTATACAGACATTGATTCACGTTACCTGCTTGAAGATTTCTTTGCGAAGTTACAGTTGAATTATAGGGATTAATATGCTAATCCATAGTAATTTTTCAGGGCAGATTTTATGATGAGACTATCGATTCAGGAAAAGCAGGTTATGATTGACCGTGACCTTGCGGAATTTTATGGGGTTGAAACGAAAGTCATTATCCAGGCAGTTAAGCGTAATATGGAGCGTTTTCCCGAAGAATTTAGATTTCAATTAATTAATCAGATTATTTAGGTCTTGAATAATCTGATTGATGAACCAAAGGCGGATATTTTGTCCGGCTTTTTAGATTACGGCTCGTGAGCCGGTGCGCTTGCTTGCAGGCGCACAAGCAACCACCCGCT
>JAEDCY010000102.1 GCA_016293915.1 Treponema sp.
ATTGCACAATGGTATTAAAAAAGCTATTTTAGATTCTGCAGAGGAATTGTCGCAGGCAGGTTTTAAAGAAGCTCCGTCTATGGCAGAAAAGATACTTAGGTACGTAAAAAAATAACACGTAGGTGGTTAAAACTTGACGCTTACCCTTTTGTTATAGTTCGTGCATATGATTTAAAGGTAGAGAAAACAAGTCAGCGAATAAAGACTGAGAAATGTGATGAAGGGATTCAAGGGTAAATAGTAAATAGACGAGGTAAGGGTGATGACTCACAAAGAAAAAGCAGTGAATTATTTTTCTCAGAAATTGCATTGTTCTCAAGCGGTTCTAGCGGCTTTTGCCAAAGAGTGGGAATTACAGAAGAAGAGGCCATTAAGTTTGGCAGTTGTTTTGGCAGCGGTATGCGAAAGAGGGAAGTTATGAATACTTCCAACGTATTATAACAATAAATTTGACAATAAATAAATTGTTATATATATTGTAAGCAACAGGAGGTTCAAAATGAATGCATTAAATACAGTAAATGTTCTTGATTCAATAATTCCAATAAGTCAGTTCAATAAGGGACAGGCTAGCAAAATATTCTCAGATGTAAAGAAAGTGGGAACCAAAATTGTAGTAAAAAACAATGTACCAGAATGTATTTTGATGAGTCCTCAGAATTATCAGCAAATGATGGAAGAATATGAAGACGCAATCCTTGCGGCTGAAGCTGTAAAACGTCTTTCTAAAAAAACAAAGTACATAAGGCAAGATGATGTAATGAAGGAGTTTGGTTTGACTGCTTCTGATTTAGATGATGTTGAAGTAAATCTGGAGTAGGCTAATGTCATGGACAATAAAATATCATCCTATTGCAAAAGAAGAATTGGCAAAACTAGACGGCTCTGTTCGTAAGATTGTATTAAAAGGAATATTAAAAGTATCAGCGAATCCTAGACCTCAAAATGAAGGTGGTTACGGAAAACCATTAGGAAATAAAAACAATAATAACCTGACAGGACTTTTAAAAATTAAATTTAGAGATATAGGAATAAGAGTTGTTTATAAACTTGTAGAAGATGAAAAAACTCATGAAATGTATATTCTGGTAATCTCAGCAAGATCAGATAGTGAAGTATATGATATTGCAGGAAAACGAAAATAAGTTGTAGAAAAATACATCATTTTGAAAACATTTACCTACGGAGATTACGACTCATTCACCAGCTTACCGGTCATGTGTTCAATTTCAAGCTCAAGGCACTGAACGCGGGGAAGGGCGTTTGCCAGTTCCTTTTCAAGATATTCCTGGTCGTCTGTAAACTTTTGAACCAGCTTTGTGCAGATTTTTCGGGTAAGCTCCGGGTCAGTCACAAGGCGGATTTTTCCAAAGACGATTACACTGTTGATGTTCAGTGCCCATTCGCCTTCTTTGCGGTAGCCCGAATCGTAAACGCAGAAGCTTGCCTTATCGTAATTTTTGATGGCATCGATTTTGTGTCCTTCTTTTGCACAGTGAAAATAAATCTTGTTGTCTTCTTCGCAGTAAAAATGAGAAAGGGGAAGTCCGTAAGGGTATCCGTCATCACCGAGTAGTGATAAAAGTCCGCGTTTTTCATTTTTCAAAATCTCTTTGCATTCAGCGTCTGTAATCTGCTGCTTGAATCTTCTCATTGGTCGGAACATAAAATCACCTCTATTTCTTATTTATAAAATACAATCCTACAAGGCAGATGGCAACACCCAAAACCTTGCTCCAGCTGATTTGTTCGTGATAGCCGATAAGTCCCACAAAAATTAGGATGACTGCAAGAAGCGCGTTTGAAACTGTTGCCAGAGTACTGACTTTCCAGCCAGCTTTGTAAGCAAAAATAAAGCCCACTTCAAGTCCTGTAATCACAATCCCAAGAACGATTGTGGCCCAGTTGGTGTGGGAAAACTCTTTGATGATGTTTCCGCCTTTTGTGGTGACAAAGAAGGCTAGAGCCGAAAACAGAGTTGCCACAGCATAAGTGATTGTCATGCTGGCATAGGTGTTCATCTGCTCAGGGATTCCCTTTGCGCAAATCTGATAAAGTGTGTTTGAAAAAAT
>JAEDCY010000062.1 GCA_016293915.1 Treponema sp.
TAGTGTCTATTTATATAAAAATCCGACTCATAAAAACAATCTTAAGTGCTCCCGCACTTCAGATTGTTTTTATTTTTCAGTTTTTTTCGCACGAGTTTTACGAGTTTTTTTTTCAGATTTTTCTGATTTTTCTGCCCTTTCTGTGATTTCTTTACAGTGCTCTTCACCTTTTACAATTTCATAGAACTCTTTTCCATCCATAGTTTCTATTTCTACAAGGCGGTTTGCAATGTAATCGAGAAGCTCTTTATGCTGGCTCAAAAGCTTTACTACGTATTTATAGCGTTCATCCAAAATGCGGGCGATCTCTTCATCAATATAGTTCTGAGATTCTTCACTGAATTCTCGGATAAGATTTGCGTCTCCACCACGAGAGCCGAGTACACCTTTACCCAGCGTCATATTCTTAAACTTATCAGACATACCAAAGTCTGTAATCATGCGCTTAACAATATCGGTTGCACGGGCAATATCATTCGAAGCACCTGTAGATATGTCACCGAGAATTACCTCTTCTGCAGCCCGGCCTCCAAGAAGACTGTCTACTTCGTCTATCATATCTTTACGGGTTTGAATAAACTTTTCTTCACCTTCTTCGCGGTACTGAGTAAAGCCGCCAACACCATGACTGCGAGGTACTACTGTAATTTTATTTACAGGCTCATGATCCGGATTAAAAGCCGCAACAAGAGCATGTCCTGTTTCATGAACAGAAACAAGGCGCATCTGCTTTTTATTATCCTTTCGGCTCTTCTTTTTAAGACCAATACTTACCTTATCAATAGCATCGTTGAAATCTTCCATTGTTACTTTCTTGCGGCCATTGCGGACAGCAAGAAGAGCAGCTTCATTTACTACGTTTGCGAGGTCGGCACCGGCAAAACCTGTAGTTCCGTGAGCAATTGATTCAAAATCAACATCTTTATCAAGCTTAACGTTCTTTGCGTGTATACGAAGAATTTCTTCTCGTCCTTTTACATCCGGTTTTTCTACCGGAACCTGACGGTCAAAACGACCAGGACGCAAAATTGCAGGGTCAAGAACATCAACACGGTTAGTTGCCGCAAGTACAATAAGTCCTTTTTCGTTATCAAAACCATCCATCTCAACAAGCAGCTGATTCAAAGTCTGCTCGCGCTCGTCGTTGCTTGAAAAACCGTTAGCACGGCTCTTTGCAAGCGCATCAATTTCATCAATAAAAATGATACAAGGGGCTTTTTCGCGAGCCTGCTTAAAAAGGTCGCGAACGCGCGAAGCACCTACACCAACAAACATTTCAACAAAGTCAGAACCAGAAATACTGAAGAATGGAACTCCTGCTTCTCCGGCAACGGCACGGGCAAGCAGAGTCTTACCGGTTCCAGGATCTCCTACAAGAAGGACTCCTTTTGGAATCTTTCCACCAATATCTGTATATTTTTTTGGTGTTTTCAAGAAATCAACAACTTCTACAAGCTCTTCCTTTGCTTCATCTACACCGGCAACATCTGTAAAACGAGTTTTTATTTTACCCTCTTCTACCACTTTAGCACGAGAATTTCCCACACTGAAAATACTGCCGATTCCACCACCGTTTCCTCCCCCCATCTTTCTAAAGAGGAAGAAATACATAAGGAAAATCAAACCAAAAGGAACAATCAGATTCAAAATCAACTGAAGAAACCAATTATTCTGTTTTGCAGCAAATTTATAATGGCAATTATTTTCTTCAAGGAAATCAAGGAAGCTTTGTGTAAGAACTGCAGAAGTTTTATACTGTGCAACTGATTTTGCAGAAGGAACATTAAAAAGCTTGAGTCCCTTTCCACCGCCGATATCAGTTTCTATAACAGCCCCATAACCGATGAAGTAACTTTCACTGATTACAACAGATTTTATTTCACCAGTTTCGATTTTTGTCTTAAAATCAGAATAATCGATTAAATCATCTGATTTAGGGAAAAGGAAAAATTCTGCCATTGCAACTGCAAAAAGCGTAATTAAAAGAACCGGCCAGAAAGGTATTTTCTTTTTTCCATTGTTCTTATTTTTTTTATCTTTATTATCGTCGTTTCCAGGACCTGCAATCTTAAAGAACTTATATGGATCGTTCTCATCATCCTGTGTTTTTTTCTCTTCGTTCTGATCTTCTGCCATATGTTTTTCCTGAGTTGTTCAATAAGGGCAACTAGAATATAATATTTTCATGCTCCCTTTTTATAATATAGTAAAGATATAGTTTTTTTTCTAGTATAATCGTACTTATAATAGAAAACGAAAAAAAGAATATTTTCGAAAAAAAAACTAAAGTAAAATTTCTAAAATCCGAAAATCAGAGAAGAATAGGACTATACTCATCTGCTAATATAGTCTGTCATGCTGAACTGTTTCAGCATCTATACGAATTGATTCCGAAACAAGTTCGGGATGACAGTTTATTGTTAGAAATGACAACTTAGCCTATAAAATTCAAGGAGGAAAGCCCATGGGTTACCAGAACGCTTACGCTGCATATCAGAAAACAAATGTAAATACTGCAAGTCAGGGACGTCTTGTCGTTTTACTTTACGAAGGAGCTGTAAAACATCTTAAATCAGCTCTCAGTTTATTTGATGAAAATGATAAATTAAAGGCCGGAGACATCGAGCAGTTTGGAATTCATCTGCAGAAGGCTCAGGCTATTATAACCGAACTTCAGGTATCGCTTGATATGGAAAAAGGCGGAGACATTGCACGCAATCTTATGTCTTTATATGTATTTTTCAATGAAGAATTGATGGACGCAACAATCAGCCATAATAAACAGAAAATTGAATTCGTTCTTAAAATGACCGATGAACTTACAGAATCCTGGAGAATAATCGCTAACAGTACAGCAAATGCGCCAGCTGCAAAAGTTGCAAACACGCTTAACATTGTTGGCTGATATCTGAAACAGGGAGGAACAGGATATGGCAGAAATAACACAGGAAGAATTAAACGAAAGAGTTGCAATTTTGCGACGTTTTAAGAGCCTACTTGAAGAACAGAGGGGAAAATTCCGAGAATATCTTACTGTTCTCGAAAAACAGCAGGATTCTATTACTTCTGAAAATCCGGAAAGCCTCCTTGCCCATACAGAACTTGAACAGCAGGTTGTAAAAAATATTGCAAACCTTCAGAAAGTAATTGTTCCTATGTCTAAAATGTATAAGGCAAATGCTGGAAACGATGCTTCTATTCAAAAGATTCAGAATGAACTTTCTGACTTGCAGGATAAAGTTCTTAAACAAAATGCAATCAACCGCGATTTGCTTAAAGTTCATATTGAACAGCTTCGTGCACAGATTGCAGGCTTCAAAAATCCATATAAGGCAAACAGAAGCGTTTATGCAAACGTACAGACACAGAACGTTGCCACAATGGTTCATGTAGAAGTTTAAAAAAAAAGGTTCTGACTCGAGTTCAGAACCTTTTTCATTTTTTTACTCATCAAGAGTAATTTTATTTCCGGTATACAGGAAGTAGTAGCGCCCCTTAGCGGCAATAAGCTCGTCGTGGGTTCCACGCTCTATTATGTTTCCATGCTCCAGAACAATAATTTCATCGGCATTACGTACTGTAGAAAGACGGTGTGCAATTACAAAAGTTGTACGCCCCTTCATAAGTGAATCCATTCCCTCTTCTATAAGCTTTTCAGTACGGGTATCAATAGAAGAAGTTGCTTCATCAAGAACCAGTACCGGTGGGTCAGCAACTGCTGCACGCGCAATGGCTAAGAGCTGACGCTGTCCCTGACTCAGGCTTGCACCATCACCTGTAATTACAGTGTCATAACCGTTTTCAAGATGGCGAATAAAGTGGTCGGCATTGGCAAGCTTTGCCGCCTCATAAATCTGTGCATCCGAAGCCTCAAGATTTCCGTAGCGAATATTATCTTTAATAGAGCCTGTAAACAAATGAGTTGTCTGCTGGACCATGCCAAGCGACTTACGAAGCGAGCCCTTAGAAATTTCATTCAGAGGAATTCCGTCGTAAGTAATCATACCGCAGCCATCCGGAACATCATAAAAACGTGAAAGCAGATTGATTGTAGTTGTCTTTCCGCTGCCAGTAGAACCAACAAGGGCAATCTTCTGACCAGGTTTTGCGTGAATACAAATATCATGAAGAACTGTTTTTTCAGGTTTATAACCAAAGGTTACGTGATCAAAAACGACTTCTCCCTCAAGCTTACGTAGTGAATTATCTGCCGGATTTTTCCATGCCCACTCACCTGTTGAAGCATAAGACTGAACAAGGCGGCGGTTTTCTGCTTTGTCATCACCTTCAACCTTAGCTTCATAAGCATTAACCAGAGTAAAGCCACCTTGATCTATTTCTTCTTCTTCGTCAATTACGGCAAAAATACGTTCAGCGCCGGCAAGCGCATTAAGAACAGAGTTTGCCTGCATAGACATCGTAGAAATAGGCTGACTGAAGGAACGGGTATACTGAAGGAAAGCCGCAATGGTTCCAAGGTTCATAACGCCGGTAAAGAAGTTAAAGGTCATAAGACCGCTTTCACCCATAATCATAAGGGCAGCCGCAAGAATTGCAACAACCGCATACTGCATATGGCTGAAGTTATTCATCATAGGGCCCATAATACCACCATAAGTCATAGCGGCAGTTCCGGCCTCGCGAAGGTTCTCGTTGAGTCTGTCGAAATCAGCAATTGCATTAGGCTCGTGATTAAATACTTTGATTACCTTCTGACCTTCAATCATCTCTTCAATAAAGCCGTTCAATTCACCAACACATTTCTGATTTTCGCGGAAGGCCTTAGCGGAACGCTTTCCTATAGCCGCCATCGAAAGAGTAATCAGGAACATGGTAACAATCATTACAAGAGTCAAAAGCGGGCTCAGCGAAATCATCATCACGAAAACCGAAGTTACAGTGATTATGGAAGAAAAGAGCTGAGGGATAGTCTGACTCATCATTTCACGAAGGGCATCCGTATCGTTGGTAAAGCGGGACATAAGTTCGCCGTGAGTATGAGCATCATAATATTTGACAGGAAGCTTTTCCAGCCGGCTAAAGAGGTCGCAGCGAACGTTGTAAAGCAGGTTCGTTGAAATATAAATCATGAGGCGGGAGTTACACCAGGAAGCAAGAACACCCATTCCACACAAGGCAAGAACGCCAAGCAGCAGCCGTGCAAAGCCGCTAAAATCCGGATTCTCGTGACCAATCATTGGAATGATATAATTGTTCAGCGCAGGCTTAATCAGATAAGTTCCGATTACAGAAGCACCCGAGCTTATGATTACACACAGAAATACAACAAGCCACAAAGCCTTGAATTTTCCCATATATTGAAAAATGCGGCCAATTGTCTTTTTAACATCTTTAGGCTTTCCAAAGCCCTTCTGTTTCATAGGTGGCATTAGTCTTCACCTCCTTCACTTCCGTCGCCTGCAAGGTCAGCATCACCGCTACCCTGCTGCTGCGACTCGTAAACCTCACGGTAAATCTTACTGCTTTCCAGAAGCTCATCGTGAGTTCCGACCGCACTTACACTGCCCTCGTCCATAACAACAATCATATCCGCTTCTTTTACAGAAGAAATGCGCTGGGCAATAATAATTTTTGTTGTTTCAGGAGCCAGCTCTTTCAAAGCCCCACGAATGCGGCCTTCGGTAGCAGTATCAACAGCAGATGTAGAATCATCCAGAATCAAAATCTTAGGATTCTTCAAAAGGGCACGGGCAATACAAAGGCGCTGCTTCTGACCACCGGAAACGTTTACACCACCCTGCCCCAGCATAGTGTCGTAGCCTTCCGGGAAGGAAGAAATAAAGCTGTCGGCATCGGCCGCTTTACAGGCCGCAATAATCTGCTCATCTGTGGCATTCTCGTTACCCCAGCGAAGATTGTCGCGAATCGTTCCGCTGAACAAAACATTTTTCTGAAGCACCATGGCAACGCTGTCGCGCAAAACAGTTATGTCGTAATCGCGAACATCAACTCCGCCAATCTTTACCGCCCCCTTAAGAACATCATAAAGACGAGGTAAAAGTGCAACCAGAGAAGTTTTAGAAGAACCGGTAGAACCGATTACGCCCACAACCTGACCGCTCTTAATCTTTAAATTGATATCCTTGAGAATGCAGTTATCGGCCTTTTTATGATAGCTGAAATCAACGTTATCAAATTCAACAGAACCGTCGCGAACTTCCATAACAGGCGACTGAGGATTTTCAATATCCGGCACTTCATCCAGAACCTCGACAATACGCTGATTTGAAGCCTGCACCATAACAAGCGAAACAAATACCATTCCCAGGTACATAATAGAAGATAGCACCTGAGTTACATAAGTAAAGAAGCTGATAAGCTCGCCGCTGAGCATGTGACCACCCACAACAAGGCGGCCGCCAAACCACGTAACGGCAATCATAGTAACATACATAACCAGCTGCATAATCGGCATCATAAAGATGATGAGCTTTTCGGCATGCACCTGGGCACGGCGAACATCGTCGGCAGCCTGGCGGAATTTCTTTTCCTCAAATTCGCCACGGACATATGCCTTAACAATACGGATTCCAATAAGATTTTCCTGAATTGCGGCGTTCATACCGTCCACAGTCTTCATCATCTTTACAAATCGAGGATGAGCCAGGTTCGAGATAATCAGGATTGAAATTACAATTACCGGTACGGCAATCAAAAAGAGAATTGTCAGCTGAGAGTCCATTCTAAAGGCCATAATAGTTCCGGCAATCAGCATGAAAGGCGAACGTACACACATGTGAATGAGCATGCGGTAAACGTTCTGGGCCATATTAACATCTGCAGTAAGACGGGTTACAAGCGACGCTGTGCTAAAGTGGTCGATGTTTGCAAAAGAAAAGCTTTGAATCTTCTGATACAGGCGGTTACGCAGAGTATAGGCAAAGCCCTGTGCCGCAACCGTAGAAAAGCGGGTTCCAAGAACTCCGCAGGTTAAAGAAACAAGGGCAAGACCAATCATAAGTCCGCCATAGCGGGCAACAAAAGGCAGGTCTTTACCCACAATTCCCACATCAATAATTTTGGCCATAATAAAAGGAATAATTACTTCCATCACAACTTCGCCAATCATAACCAGCGGCGAGAGAATAGTATTCACAATATACTTTTTACTAAGCCCCTTTGTGATTTTTCTGATAGTAGACATAAAGTTAAGTTTAACAAAATATCCAGTGTAAATTCAAGTAAAAAAATTCTTAATTTGTCGTGCTGAACCTTTGCAGCACAGCTGCTCGGAGACTCGCTAAAAATGCTACGCAGTGCCGCTTCCTATGTTTCAGCATCTATTAAGTAAGACCCTGAAACAAGTTCAGGGTGCCAGTACACTATCGGATTATTACTTCTTCAAAGCCCAAAGCCAGCATAAATTGAGTTATTATTCTTGCTGCATATTCTCTCGCCTCGTCCAAAACACCCTCTGCAATCATATCTTCCAGGGCTTCGACCTTTGCCTTGTCAATCTCATCAAAAATATCCTGAGTAGAAATCGGAACAAAAATACTCTGCTTTTCATCAAAAACGCTCTGGCTCACAATCTCGTTCCCCAGAACCTCTGCAGGAGGTACTTCAAGCGTTATAGTTTTTCCGTCGAGCGATATGCTGTAAGAAACATCAGATACATCTGTTATGCCAGCCCGTACCACTCCCTTATATTTTATAATACTGTAGCTCTTAGCCCAGCCGGCAGACTTCTTTAGGGTAATAATATCGCTGTAACGGTATTTTGCAGTTACCAGCTCCTGACAATACGAAAGCTGTTTATCTACAAGTGCAAGTTTACTTTCATATTTAACAGTCGTAAACTTTTTTAAGCCGATCCAGGCTGTAACCGCAAGAATTATAGCAATTACCACAATGGTAACAACGCGCAGAATGACTTTTGTAACAAGCCGGGAACCACCGCTTTTTTTTGCCTTTTTAGATTTCTTTTCTTTCATATAAAATATTATAACCTATATCCGTTTTTTTTGTTGTTTTTTTTTCCATAAGTCTATATCTTTTAAATAGATTCCGAATCATGTTCGGAATGACGAAAGGAGGCTTCGAAAAATGGCTGACGAAGAAGTAAAAAAAGCAAAACGCGTGCGTAAAAGCATAGGTCCAGCAATGCTTTTCTGGTTGATTGTTCTTGCACTTGCAGTAGCTGCAGGATTTTCAAGTGTTTATGTAGTTGATGAAACAGAAAATGCGGTAATCACCAGATTCGGAAAATATAAGCAAACCGTAGGCTCTGGCCTTCACGTAAAACTTCCGTTCGGAATCGACAAAAACTACAACGTTGATATTAAAACTCTCCGCGCCGAGCAGTTTGGTTTTAAAACCGTTAAATCTGGCCGCAACAATGAGTATAAAAATAATATTTCTGAAGAATCAGAAATGCTCACCGGCGACCTTAACATCGTAGATGTTGAATGGGTTATTCAGTACAAGATAACAGATCCAAAACAGTGGCTCTTCAATGTTTACGAAAAAGAACAGACTATCCGTGATATTTCACGCTCAGTAATCAACACCCTGGTTGGCGACCGTGCAATTTTTGATGTAATTTCTTCTGACCGTTCTACAATCCAGAACCTTGCCCAGGAGCAGATGAACGAAAACTTTAAAGCCCTTGGACTTGGAATCAACGTAACAACAGTTCAGTTCCAGAATGTAGTTCCTCCGGTTGAAGTTCAGGCCGCTTTTGAAGATGTAAACAAGGCCAGTCAGGATATGAAACGCCTTATCAACGAAGGTAAGGAAGAGTATAACAAAGAAATCCCTAAGGCTCAGGGTGAAGCAGACCGCCAGATTCAGGTTGCAGAAGGTTATGCTGCAGAGCGTGTAAACATGGCAAAGGGTGATGTTGCCCGCTTCAATGCCGTTTACGAAGAATACAAGCGTTCACCAAAGGCAACAAAAGAACGAATTTACCTCGAGACTATGGCAGAGATTTTCGGCAGCGAAACAAAGCCGGAGCTGATAGACAGCGAGCTTGAAAATCTTGTTCCTGTAAAAAATCTTAAAGATATAAAAGACTAGAGGGAGACAGAAAAATGACTAGAGCAATGAAAAAATTTATCGGCTGGCTTATAGCCCTTGTGATTATCTTTATCCTCTTTGTAATGACAGGACCTTTCTATATTGTAAACGAAGGTAAACAGGTTGTAATTACCCGCTTCAGTAAGATTGTTGATTCTCACCAGACAGCAGGTCTTTACATCAAGATTCCTTTCCTCGATCAGGTAATTGAATATCCAAAACTGATTCTTTCTCTGGATGGTGACCCACAGAGCATCACTACCAAAGAAAATCAGTATATAATAATAGATACTACATCAAGATGGCGCATTACAGACCCGGTTGCCTTCTATCAGAACTTCCAGACTCTTAATAATGCTTACAACAAGATTTCTGATATCGTAGATTCTTCATGCCGTACAATCATCACTCAGAACAGAATGAGTGAAATCGTACGTTCTTCAAACATCATCAATGAACGCAAGAATACTGAAACAGAAAAAGATGAAGAAACAAAAGAAATTGACAAGCTTGTAAATGCAGACACTGTAAATGAAGTTGTAACAAAAGGCCGAAGCGAGCTTTGCCGCCAGATGACAGCAAAGGCTCAGCAGGAGGTTCAGGGCTGGGGTATTGAGCTTCTGGATATCGTTCCACGTCAGGTAAAATACTCGGCAGAACTCAATGAATCTGTTTACAACTCAATGATTAAGGATCGTAACCAGGTTGCTCAAGCTTACCGTTCACTTGGTGAAGGTAAAAAAGCAGAATGGCTTGGTCGCCTCGAAAACGACAAGCGAAAAATTACTTCAGAAGCATACCGTAAATCTGAGGAAATAAAAGGTGCTGCCGATGCCGAAGCTGCCGCAATTTACGCCGCTGCTTACAACAAGGATATCGAATTCTATACCTTCTGGAAGAGCATGGAATCTTACAAGCAGAACCTTAAGAACTACCCTGCTACCTACAGCACTAAGATGGATTACTTTAATTATCTTTACGGAGCTGATGGTAAGAGATAAAGCCTATTTGGGGTGGTTGAGCCTGTCGAAACTACCCCATACAACGGTGGTTTCGATACGATGCTTCGCATCACTCAACCACCGCATTACAGTACACCGGTGGTTGAGTAGCCCAAAGGGCGTATCGAAACCACCTTGCGCACGAGACATATTTATGAATTTATTACACATAGAAAACAATGAACTTCGCCTTAACACAAATCTCGATGAGTACACATTCGGTA
>JAEDCY010000063.1 GCA_016293915.1 Treponema sp.
CGCCAACCCAGTAGAAAATTTCTGTATCAGGACCACAAGGACCTGTTGGACCTGCTGCCCACCAGTTATCTGATGCAGGAAGGTAAGCAATTTTATCCTCTGGCATACCGTTTTCTTTCCAATAATCTGCTGCTTCTTCGTCGCGAGGTGCATTTTCGTCACCTGCAAATACTGTTACAGAAATCTTTCTAGGATCGAGGGCAAGCCAGTCTTTGCTTGTAAGGAATTCGTAAGAATATGCGATAGATTCTTTTTTGAAGTAATCTCCAAGAGACCAGTTTCCAAGCATTTCAAAACAAGTAAGGTGAGATGGATCTCCAACTTCTTCAATATCGCCAGTACGAATACACTTCTGATAGTCAGTAAGACGGGTTCCTGAAGGGTGCTTTTCACCAAGAAGATAAGGAACGAGAGGGTGCATACCCGCCATTGTAAACAAAACAGAAGGGTCATTTTCAGGAATCAAAGACTGTCCTGAAATTTCAACATGATTTTTACTTTTAAAGAACTCAATATATTTTGAGCGAAGTTCATTAGCGTTCATAGCGAACCATTATATAATAAATTACAAGATATGTCACCACTCGTATTTAAGGGTAACAGTTATGTAATGATTAGTTCGATTTGTAAGATTTGCTCTCCAGTCAGCAAGAGCCTGCTGAACGTCAAGCATTGCCTTTTCAACTTCTTTGAGCAACTGCTCTTCACTTAAATCTGTAGAAAAATTATATTTTCCTCCGTTACCATTAAAAATCGGCTTATCAACACCATAATTAATTATATACTCAAATGTATAACCTACAGAAAGCGAAAGACGACCAAATTTTGTATCAGGTGTAACAAAATCAACATCTGCACCAGCTTTAAATGTATGCATAAGAGTATCCTGCGATACAAATCCAAATTTTTCCCATGCAGATGGAACATATGAATCATATAATGGATTACCCAATCTAAAATAATTCTGATGATTATGTATTGTACCATCTGTTGTAAAATAGCCTTCCGGCGCATTTAAATACTCTATCATTTCTATTGGAGACAATGATTCATTTACATTACCGTGTCTTGAATATGATCCCCTTCCTGTAACCTTTACCCATTTTACAGGTGTAACAGAAAGTGATAATGAAACCTGCTCTGTATTTGGAGAAAGGCCAAGTCCAAGAGGCTCTCCTGCTGTTGTGTATTCCTGATAATTAATTGCAGTTAAAGGAGCTACTGTTAAAGCACCAGTAACCGGATTCGTAATTTTCTGACAGTGAGCATACATATATGGTGTTACCATTGTGTAATTAATTCTCAGCATATCAAGCCATGAAATATCTGAAAAAACATACTTAATAGAAGACTGGAATGTTCCGCGCAGTTTTGTATCAAAATTAAGCTTCAAAAGCTGAGAAAGTTCAATATCATCAATATAAAAATCATTTGACCATTCAAGATTTTTTATAGGACGAACAGAAAAATTGATTCCCATAAAAATATTATCATCAAAGCCCAAAAGTCCCTGGGTAATCATATAAGGAACCGGAATCATATAAGCGGGTTCAAAACGATCTCCATAAATTACCGTCTCATAAAATGAAGCTGAAAGCCACTTAAAAATCTGAGCGTTCAAAGAATGGATCGAAAGGAACTTTTTTGAAAATAAAGTTGTTTGAGGCTGTGCTCCGCTACTTGCTAACATCACCTGATCAAGAGGGCTCACATAAGGAACCGGTGATGCAGCACTTAATCCAAACATAGCCTGTGTATACGAAACTTTCTTTCCATTAAATAAAAGTGAAAAGTTTGCAGTATGTTTTGCATTTGGAGAAATTATTGCACTATCATTATAGAATGGACCAAAAGAACTGTGATTTACACCTGCCTGAACATAAAAGTTTTCATAATTAAAGGCAAATGATGCATCTACATCCCAGAAAGCTTCAAAACCTTTTAAACTGATTGCATCCTTGAAAAAATAAGGCTGAACGACACCCCCGGGTACAGAATCTAAAGAAGTATCATTTGTTGCTACAACACCAAGTTTATAACCGGCAGTAAGGAATTTAGGAAAAGCAAAATCACCAAAAATATGTAAACCCGGAATTATCTGATAATTAATCTTATCCGTATCATCCTTAGCAAAACGAACATTTCCTTCACCATCAACTCTTACTCTGTAAGGTCTTTTATAAATGCGGGCATAACAGTCTTTTGCAAGGGCTGCCTCATTTTCATTTTCACTTTGAATTACATTTGTGAGGATTTCTTCTATTAACTTCAATGGATATGGTCTTAATGGTGGCTGGGTATTGATTATACCCATCATTTCCCAGCGTTCTACAAGTTCATAAAAAGCGTCTGTCGGGTCTGCACTAGCCTGAGCAGACAAAGAGAATACAGCGAGCAAAAGCGCTGCAATACATGCGGTTATTTTTTTCATTTTGATTCCCTCAAGAAAGTATATGATTTACCCTCTGCCGCAAAGCAATCTGTAGAAGTAAACTTTACAGGGGTAAGCATTATTGTATCGTAATCCGTAACAACCTTTTCTACAGTCTTACGTTTTACAGTTTCTGTTATAGTTTTTGTTCCAAAAGATATAGAATAAGCCTCTGAAAAAAGAGAATTCGCAAAATCTGAACGGAAGCTTATTATATTGTAAGAACCTACCTTACTTAATGTATAAATACCCTGCTCTTCCAGAGTTTCTGTTAATGCTGTGTAGTTATAATCTGTAAAAGTAATGGAAACAAGAGCATCTGGAGTAGACCATTTGTCGCCCTTCTTTAATTCTACAGCAAACTCACTTTCCACATTGTTGTCATACATTTCTTCAAGAGAAGTCTGCAGGCTCATTTTCTTGTAATTTCCATCCCAGCGGGTATTTTCTTTAATTACAAGATTGATATCATCACGCAAAGTAATTTTGATTTCATCAAGATTTACAAGAGTGATATCAAAACGTCGGTGAAGGTTCATGATATCAGCATTTATGGCTGTAATATAAATTCCATTATGACGAAGCTTGCTGTCTTCCCATTCATAAACTTCCTGAACATCATTATAAAGCTGGATAATTTCGTTTTCTGCAGAATTAAAATACATGTAACGGATGCTTCCGTCATTATTCAAGGTTTTGTACCACAAACCGTCAAGAAAGTTCGAAAAAGAACCAACTGTTCCATCCTGAATTCTGGAAAGCTCCGCAGCAGCAAGACGACCAGCTGTAACATTTATTTCGCGGGCAAGCTCATACTTTTGAGATTCTGCATTCCATTTATATTCCTGCTGAATCTGATTCTGACCAACTGAAGTCTTTTTAGTATCGGCTGAAGCTCCACCATCGGCAGCCTCTGATTTATCTGATTTATATACCCAGACAGAAAAGCTTTCTCCCTTAGAAAGAGCAAGCGCATAAGATTCTGAACGCTCAGTCTGTTGAATAAATACAGTTCCATCGCAGGAAAAATCTCCGATATTTACCATTTTATTCTGTCCATGGCTTGATACACAGAGATATATTTTCATTACATAATTTCCGTCATCGGCAAGTCCCTGGTAAATCAGGGCATTTTTATGTTCACCAATAACGTCCATTCCTATGTAAGAAAAAGTTCGCGTTCTTGTAAATTCAGTTTCAATAGGTGCCAGTCTTTCATAAAGGCCAGAATCAGGATCAATAAGGGCCGCGACCATCCAGAGATTCTGAGAGCCGGCTTTTCTTACGATGATAACTTCATCATCATAACCATCATTATTAATATCTATTGTCAAAGTACTGATTAAAGTTTCGCCTGAATAAAGAGGTACAAAGGTTTCATATTTTTCAGATTCAAAAGAAGAAGTTTTTGAATCGTTTTCCGAACTGCTGGAAGAAGCAGCTCTTGGTGTAACGATTTTTGCACGTGAAAGCGACTTATCATTATTTGAAACAAATCTGCGTGTAAGGAAAAAGGCGGCTGCGAGAAGCAATGCAGCAAGCACAAATAAAATCGATACAGTTTTTGACTTCATATTCTATAAATATATTGTTAATTGAAGATTTTCTCAATAGATGCATTAGATTGCTTTGTCGTACTTTACGCAATCGGCTTATTTAACTATACTATAGAAATTAATTATAGATAAAAGAGGTTTGTTTATTATGGGAAACAACTATTTTAACTCAATTCCATGGAGAGAGGCACGTCTTCAGCTCGGTCACTGCCGCTCTATGGCAAAGGAAGAATTTGCTGACGGAGTAAACGCACTTAAAGGAAAGAAAATTGTAATCGTCGGCTGTGGTGCTCAGGGATTGAACCAGGGCTTGTGCCTTCGCGATTCAGGATTGGACGTCAGCTACGCACTTCGCGATGCTGCAATTGCAGAAAAACGTCAGTCTTGGAAAAACGCTACAGAAAACGGATTTAAAGTGGGCAACTACGACGAAATGATTCCAACTGCAGACCTCGTAGGAAACCTTACCCCGGATAAGCAGCACTCAAAAGTAATCAACGACATAATGGGAAAAATGAAGAAGGGTTCTGCTCTCTGGTACAGCCACGGATTCAATATGATTGAAGAGGGAATGCAGATTCGCCCTGATATCACTGTTGTAATGTGCGCTCCTAAGGGACCAGGTACAGAAGTATGGCACGAGTTCCAGCGCGGATTCGGTGTACCAGACCTTATTGCTGTTCACCCTGTAAACGACCCTGAAGGAAAGGGCTGGGCTTATGCTAAGGCTCTCGCTGTAGGTATGGGCGGAAGCAAAGCCGGCGTTCTTGAGTCTAGCTTTGTTGCCGAGGTTAAATCTGACCTTATGGGCGAGCAGACAATTCTCTGCGGTATGCTCCAGGCTGGTACAATCGTTTGCTACGACAAGATGATTGAAGAAGGAATCAGCCCTGAATATGCAACTAAATTCCTTATGCACGGCTGGAACGTTGTAAGTGAAGCCCTCAAATGGGGTGGAATCACAAATATGATGGACCGCCTTTCTAACCCTGCAAAAATCAAGGCAAACGCAATTTCTAAAGAAATCAAAAAGCTTCTTGCTCCACTTTATCAGAAGCACATGGATGATATTATCAGCGGTAAGTTCTCTTCTACAATGATGAAAGACTGGGCTGCCGGTGACAAGGATCTTCTTGCATGGCGTGAAGATACAGGTAAGCTTCCATTCGAAAAGAATGCTGAATCAAGCGAAGAAATCAGCGAGCAGGAATACTTTGATAAGGGTATTCTTCTTGTTGCTATGGTTAAGGCCGGCTGTGAACTCGCATTCGAAACTATGGTTGATGCAGGAATTAAACCTGAAAGCGCTTACTATGAGAGCTTGCACGAAGTTCCTCTTATTGCAAACCTCATTGACCGCAAGCGCCTTTACGAAATGAACCGCGTAATTTCTGATACTGCTGAGTACGGATGTTACCTCTTCAGCCGCGTTGCAGCTCCAATGATGGCAAAAGACCTTATGCCAAAGCTCCACACAGACGTTATTGGTAAGGGCCTTGATGTAAAGGACAACGAAGTAAACAATGCAGAGCTCGTAGCAGTAAACGCAGAAATCCGCAACCACCCAATCGAGGTTGTAGGTAGAAAACTCCGCGAGTATATGACAGCGATGAAACCTTTGATCTAAGTGAATAATACGAGTTTTGCGAAGCAAAACTCGCTAAGGTGGCGTCAGCCACCGACTATGACTGCAATGAAGCCTTTATTGTAGGGCAACATATTTATCGGTGGTTTCGATACGATGCTTTCGCATCACTCAACCACCGATAATTACAAGGACGGTGGTTGAGTAGCCCTGAAAGGGCGTATCGAAACCACCGTTTTTTATTGAGGGTTTATTACAAACCCTCAAAACGGCGAAGTCAAGGCTTTAAGCGTTAGCGTGCCTTGACTCGACGTATTTTAAACAAAATTTGTTACGAAAACGTTTGCGAAAAACTGTCGATTGGGTGTAAAATATAAGGAATATGGTAACACTTAAAGACATTGCTCGGGAATGTAAGGTCTCTTTTTCAACTGTAAGTAAGGCCTTAAAGGGAAGTCCGGAAATCAGTATTGAAACTACGGAGTTTATTAAGAAAAAAGCACAGGAGATGGGGTATCACCCGAACATTGCGGCACGAAGTCTGCGTACAAATCGTACTTATGACATCGGCGTTATTTTTGAAGACAAAACTGGCGCAGGTTTTCAACATCAGTATTTTGCTACTATTATAAGTGGTATTCAGAAGGTAGCTTTCCAGAAAGGTTATGAAATGACTTTCGTGGGCGGCGATTCAACAAAAAATTATGATTATTACTCACATGCACTTGCCCGTAATTATGATGGGCTTGCTATACTTTCATGTGATTTTACTTCATCGGGAATTACCGGACTTGTAAAAAGTGAAATTCCAACAGTTTCGCTGGATTATTTTTATGATCTTGATCATGCAGCTGTTATGAGTGATTATACTGCAGGAATTAATGAACTTCTTGAATATGTAATTTCTATGGGCCATAAAAAAATCGCAATGATTCATGGTGAAAAAACATGGGTTACTGATGAACGTATACAAGCTTTTAATAAGGTTTGTAAAGCTCACGGAATTGATGTACCCGCTGAATACTTTGCAGAAGGTCTCTACCATGATCCTGTCACAAGTTCTGCCGCAACAGAAGTTTTTCTTTCGCTGCCAGAGCCACCGACCTGTATTTTTTACCCGGATGATTATGCGGCGCTTGGAGGAATCAGAGAGCTTACCAGCCGCGGGCTCACACCAGGCAAAGACATCAGCATTGTTGGATATGACGGCATTGCCCTCACCTCTATGATGATTCCACCCCTCACAACCTATGAACAGAACGGCGAAACTATTGGCCGCGTCATGGCAGAAGCTCTAATCAATAAAATTGAAAATCCGGAAAACTTTGTGCCTAAAAAAGAAATGATAACAGGCCGGCTCATAAAAGGCGGCACCGTCGTCAAATTATAAACAGTATCATGCTGAACTTGTTTCAGCATCTCAAGTAAAAGATTCCGAAACAAGTTCGGAATGACCTTTTGTAGTTCGGAATGACTTTTCGACGGAATTCATTTGCATAAATCAGATACTTACGTTATACTTTATTTTACTACAACGTTTTCGCTGATTTGTTTTTTCAATTCATCGAAAATTCAATAGGGATAACCTAAAAAACGCTTTCGCGTTTTTTTTAACGGTTTTCAATAGAACACCGGCCGCCAGCGGCCTTACACAGGAGTCGACATGAAGTTCGGACACTTTGATGATGCAAAACGCGAGTATGTAATTGATACTCCGCGTACACCTTATCCCTGGATTAACTATCTTGGAACTCAGGGATTTTTCTCGTTAATTTCTAACACAGCTGGTGGATACAGCTTCTATAAAGATGCACGTCTCCGCCGTATTACTCGTTACCGCTACAACAACGTACCTATTGACATGGGCGGACGTTATTTCTACATCAACGACAACGGTACTATCTGGAACCCTGGCTGGTCTCCTGTAAAAACTGAACTTGATTCTTATGAATGCCGCCACGGTATGGGCTACACTGTAATCACTGGTAAAAAGAATGATCTCAAAGCAGAAGTTACTTTCTTCGTTCCACAGGATTATGATGGAGAAGTTCAGCAGGTTGTTTTGACTAACGAAAGCGGTTCTGACAAGACCTTCAAGTTCTGGTCATTTGCAGAATGGTGTCTCTGGGATGCACAGGACGACTGCACAAACTTCCAGAGAAACTTTTCTACCGGTCGTGTAGAAATCAAAGGCTCTACAATCTACCATAAAACAGAATACCGCGACCGCCGCAATCACTTTGCCTTCTATACAGTAAATGACACAATCGACGGCTACGATACAGACCGCGATACCTTCATTGGTCTTTACAACGGCTTTGGTGACCCCCAGCAGGTAAAAGCCGGAACCTGCGGAAACTCTCTCGCAGACGGATGGTCTCCAATCGCCTCTCACTACAAGGAAATTACACTCAAGGCTGGTGAGTCAAAAACTCTCGTATTCATTCTTGGTTATGTAGAAATGCCTGTAGACAAAAAGTTCGAGGCAGACGGCAAGACAATCAATAAAGAAAAAGCTCTTGCAATGATGGAAAAATATAACACTCCGGAAAAGTTTGCTGCAGGTATGGCTGAGCTCCGCGCTTACTGGGATAAGCTTCTTGGCATTCTCAACGTAAACACACCGGAAGACAAAGTAAACCGCATGGTAAACATCTGGAATCAGTATCAGTGTATGGTTACCTTTAATCTTTCACGTTCTGCCAGCTACTTCGAGAGCGGAATTGGTCGTGGTATGGGCTTCCGCGATTCTAACCAGGATATTCTTGGTTTCGTACATCAGATTCCAGACCGCGCCCGCGAACGCCTTATCGACATTGCTTCTACTCAGCTTCCTGACGGCGGCTGCTACCATCAGTATCAGCCTCTTACAAAGAAGGGTAATGCAGATATCGGTGGTGACTTCTCTGATGACCCGCTCTGGATGATTCTTTCTGTATCAGCTTACATTAAGGAAACAGGCGACTGGTCAATTCTCGACGCAAAGGTTCCTTACGATAACGATGAGTCAAAGGCAAAATCAATGCTCGACCACCTTACAGTAAGCTTCTACCACATTGTAAATAATCTCGGTCCACACGGCCTTCCACTTGCAATGCGCGCAGACTGGAACGACTGTATCAACCTTTCATGCTTCTCTGATACACCAGGTGAAAGCTTCCAGACTTACACAAACCCTAAGTTCAAGGCAGAAGGCGGCTACTCAAAGGTTGCAGAATCTGTATTCGTTGCAGCACTCTTTACTTATGTTGGACCAAACTTCGTTGGCATCCTGAATCACTTGGGAAAGAAAGATGAAGCTGCTAAGGCTCAGGCAGAAATCGACAAGATGAAGAAAGTTATGATGGATTCTGCATGGGACGGAAACTGGTTTATGCGTGCTTACGATGCATACGGCAAGAAAATGGGTTCTCATGAATGCGCAGAAGGACAGATCTTCATTGAGCCACAGGGCTTTGCAATTATGTCTGATATCGACAAGGATGCAACAAAGAAGACTCTGGCAGCAATCGATGAAAGATTGAACACAAAGCACGGTCTTGTTTTGAACAATCCTGCCTTCAGCAAATACTATGTTGAATACGGTGAAATCTCAACATATCCGGGAGGATACAAAGAGAACGCTGGTATCTTCACTCATAACAATGCATGGATTATCTGTGCTGCCGCTTATGCAGGAGAAGGTAACCAGGCTTTCAAATATTACTCAGAAATTGCACCTGCATACACAGAAGAAACTTCTGACATCCACAAGACTGAACCATATGTATATGGCCAGATGATTGGTGGAAAAGATGCAGGTTCGGACATTGGACAGACCGGTAAAAACTTTGGTCAGGGAAAGAACTCCTGGCTTACAGGTACCGCTGCATGGAACATGGTTGCAATCAGCCAGTACATCCTCGGTATTCAGCCAGACTTTGACGGACTCAAGGTTGATCCTTCAATTCCATCAAGCTGGGACGGCTTTACAGCTACCCGAATCTTCCGCGGTGCAAAATACAACATCACAATCAAAAACCCGGGCCACGTTTGCAAGGGTGTAAAGAGTATGATAGTTGACGGTGCTTCAGTAGAAGGCTGTGTTGTTCCTTATGTTGAAGGAAAGAAAGAAGTAAATGTAGAAATAACACTTGGTTAATCTACAACAAAATTTCTCCAGGTGGAGGTTTAACCCGTCAAACTTCCGTCTGGTCAATCAAATTTTTAGGGGGTGACCAATAAGTATTGTCATGCTGAACCTTTGCAGCACAGCTGCTCGGAGACTCGCTAAAAATAGTCCACTGGACTATTTTTGCCCTGCTACGCAGTGCCGCTCCCTATGTTTCGGAATGACACTAGGATGTAAACTTATTGGTCATCCCTTTTTTTTATCTCCGCACATTATAGCTTATTATAGATTATTACAGAATATTATCTT
>JAEDCY010000064.1 GCA_016293915.1 Treponema sp.
TTTCCGGCTTAGTATCTTTAGAACGGATATGATACATGTTCTTATGGCGGTTTTCCGTACAGTTTTCAAAAAAATCTTGTAAAAACATGATATTTTTTACCTTAAATCCTGTATGTTATGCTATAATGGATAGAAAGGTTTAATATGGATGTAGATTACAGAAAACTTTGGAAGCTGCTTATTGATAAGGAAATTAAGAACAAAACAGAACTTATTGCCATGGCAGGCATTTCAACCAATATTTTAGCAAAGCTGGGAAAAGGCGAATTCATTTCAATGGATAGTATGCAAAAAATTTGTAAGGCTCTTAATTGTGATATTGGCGACATTTGTGTTGTTAATGAAGTAAAACCGGAGAACTAGAAAAAAGCATTGCCCAAAGCCCAGATTTACAAAAAATTTGAACGAATTGCAAAACTGATTCCACAGAATTTTATTTTTGCATTACAGTTTGAAGAAGAATTAAATCGGTTATAATAAATTGAGGAAAATTATGGGAAACATTCACATTAATTCATTGAATATTGAAACATACAGAGGAATTAAGAATCTCAAACTTGATGGATTTACAGGAATAAATATTCTAACTGGAGATAACAACTGCGGAAAAACGAGTGTTTTGGAATTATTGCAAGCTTCAGGAAATCCTGCATCTCCTATTGTTTGGAGCAGTCTTGGAAGAACAGAGAAATATCCTAATCCTACAAGAACTGTTTTTGAAAAGATCAAAGATTTATATGATTTTACTTCACAAGAATTGAGAATTGCATATTCCATAACAGATGAGCTGAATGGATGTTCAGAAGTTGAACTTAAAGGAACTATTGAAAAAATAAAAACATCAAGACTTGAATACTGTAAGGAAGCTCATGTTGAATGTGAAAAAGGGCAGGAGTATTCCGAAGCTGAAATGATAAAACTGAAATCAGACATTTACTATAATGGAAAACTTGTAGAAGATGATTTTGAAGTTTTTAATGTTACACGGTTTGATATTTTCCCTGAAAACATAGAAAAACCTTATAAAAAATATGAGGCTTTATATCTTTCTCCAACAGTTTATCAGGCTGAGTGTCCTATGATTAAGGAAGTCTTTGATAACACAACCGTATTTAAAGATTTAGTAGAAATATTAAGAATTTTTGATGAAGATATTGTTACAATAACTCCGACAGTTCGTGAATATGATATTCCTTTCCCGATGAAAAACAGTTTTCAGATTCTTTCTGAGAAATATGGGAAAGCGGTTCCTCTAAGTGTTTATGGGGATGGCATAAAAAAAGCTTTATGGCTTGTTACAGCTGTTGTTGCTTCAAAAAATGGCGTTCTTCTTATCGATGAATTTGAAACTGCAATTCATACATCTGCAATGGATAAAATATTTGCCTGGATTCTTAAAACCAGTAAAAAACTCAATGTTCAGCTTTTTATGACAACTCATAGCAAAGAAGCCTTGCAGAAAGTTATTTCATTGGATTCTGATCCAGAATTAAAAGACGAAATTACTCTGTTTACTTTATATAGAAGAGATGGAAAAAATATTGCAAGAAGGCTTAGTGCAGAACGAGCAATAGAAGCTGATGAAAATTTTAATCAGGAGCTTAGATAATGAAGTCAATTATTATTTGTGAAGGCGAAACTGATTTTGTATTTCTTCAGCATTTTATGGAAAAAGTAAATGGTTGGAATGACTCAAAGCAGAAACCAAATCCATCTTTTATATCAAGTGTGGATAATTCTCGCAGTCGCGATTTTATAAAGAATGCAGATATGCTCACCATCATTTCGTGTGGTGGTTGCGGAAATATAAAGACTGTGTTTGAAGAAGTTATTAGAAAGAATCAGAATGAAATTTTTGATGAAGAAAGATACTCAAAAATTGTTATTCTTACGGACAATGATGATACAGGAATAGAAGCAAAAATTGTTTCTGATTTAAATGCTGCATCAGGAAATTCTACTCAAATAAAGAACAATACTTGGACGGATTTAACTTTTACAGATACGACTCAGAATCAATTTGATTCTGAATTATTACTCTTAATAATTCCTTTTGATGAAAATGGAGCATTGGAAAGTTTTTTATTAGAATCAATTTCTAAAGAAAATACTTATGATGCTGAGATTATTAAGAAAGCAAAAGAATTTGTTGATAATGCAGATCCTGAAAAAAAATATCTTTCTCATAGAGGATTTGTAATAAAAGCAAGATTGTATGCTTATTTTGCAATCCGTATTGAACCGAGTGTTAATCAATTCAGGCAGCGACAAGATATTCTAAAATCAGTTCCGTGGGAGCAATACGAAAATATTAGAGATTGTTTCAAAGAATTAAGAAACCTATAGGAGACCATAAAATGACAGACCACTTAAAAATGCACTCGATGAATAAAATTGGTGAGTACGACAATATTGTTCATAACTCAGATTTTGAGAACATTGTATTGATGATAAAGCAGTCTCAGATAAAGGCGTATTCTTCTGTAAATCATGAGCTTATAGATTTATATTATAATCTTGGAAAATACATCAGTCAAAAAGTTGAACATTCGAAATGGGGAAAAGGCATTGTAAAAGAACTTGCTGATTATATAGAAAAGACAAATCCTGACTTAAAAGGTTTTTCAGACAAAAATCTATGGCGAATGAAACAATTTTATGAATCCTACAAGGATGATGAAAAACTCTCAACGGTGTTGAGAGAATTGTCATGGTCACAGAATCTTCAGATATTTTCTCGATGTAAATCAATTGAAGAACGAGTATTTTATATCAAAAAGACATTGAAAGAGCATTACAGTGTTCGCGAACTCAACAGGCAAATAGATTCAGGGCTTTATGAATCATCAAAACAAAATAATCTGATTGTTTCTACAGCGGTAAAAGCAGTTGCCCCAAATGCAAGTGATATTTTTAGGGACAACTATACGCTTGAATTTTTAGGACTTCCTGCAAAGCATGATGAAAAAGATTTGAGAAAAGCTCTGGTAAGCCACATGAAGCAGTTTATTCTTGAGCTGGGAAAGGATTTTATATTCATTGATGAAGAATATCGCGTACAAGTTGGAAATTCTGATTTTTTTATAGACTTGCTTTTTTACCATAGGGAATTACAGTGTCTTGTAGCCTTTGAGCTTAAAACCGGAAAATTTGAGCCAGAACATTTGGGGCAGCTTAATTTTTATCTTGAAGCATTGGACAGAGATGTTAAAAAAGAAAAAGAAAATCCAAGTATAGGTATTCTTTTGTGCCGTGATAAAGATGACGATGTGGTAGAATACGCATTAAGCAGAAGTCTTTCTCCTGCAATGATAGCCGAATACAAGCTTCATTTGCCCGACAAAAAATTATTGCAGAAAAGAATCACAGCTTTACTTGATAATGCAGAAAGCAAAGATATTGCGGAGGATAAATAAATGAACCACTTAAAAATGCACTCAATGAACAAAATAGACGAAAACATCGCTAAAATCGCCCAGCTTTTCCCTAACTGCGTAACCGAAGCTAAAGGTGAAAACGGCGAGATTACCCACAAAATTGACTTTGACATGCTCAAGCAGGAACTTTCAAACACTCTTGTCGAAGGTCGTGAAGAACGCTATCAGTTTACCTGGCCTGACAAAAAACAGGCGATTCTTACTGCAAATGCTCCTATAAATAAAACACTCCGTCCTTGCCGTGAAGAAAGTGTGAACTTTGACGAAACGGAAAACCTTTACATTGAAGGCGACAATCTTGAAGTCCTTAAACTTTTGCAGGAAACATATCTTGGCAAAATCAAGATGATTTACATTGACCCGCCGTATAATACGGGAAATGATTTTGTGTACAATGATGATTTTAGAACTAAGAACTTAGAGTTTAGAGAGAAAAGCGGAAACTTTGATGAAGAAGGAAAACAGCTTGTAGACAACTACACCCGCAACACCGAAAGTAATGGAAGATTTCATACTGATTGGTTAAATATGATTTACCCAAGATTGAAGCTTGCAAGGGATTTGCTGAGCGATGACGGGGTGATTTTTATTTCGATTGATGATAATGAAGTTGAAAATTTGAAGAAAGTTTGTGATGAGATATTTGGTGAATGTAATTTTGTAGCCCAATTAACAACAGTAATGAATCTAAAAGGAAACAATGATGAGTTTGGTTTTGCAGGAACTCATGAATACTCTTTGGTTTACATGAAGTATAAAGATTCTGTATTCGATTTAAATGGAGTTCCTTTAACTGAAGAGGATAAAACGGAATATACATTATCTGATGAAAAAGGAAAGTTCAAAAAAGGTGCAACTTTGATGCGTACAGGAGAAGCTGGAGCAAGAGAAAAGCGTCCAAAAGGATATTATCCGATTTATGTTTCAAAAGATTTGAAATCATTAAATATAACAAGACAAGCTTCTGATGATTATGAAGTATATCCAAAAACTGTTGATGGCAAAGAAATGTCTTGGAGAAGAAGTCCTGAGTTTTTATTAAAAACTAAAGACGAATTTATTATAACAAAAACAAATAATGGTATTTCTTTTAATAAAAAACAAAGGCTTGAAGATGATATTCGAAGGGGGAAAAAAGCAAAAACTTTGTTTTATAAGCCTGAATACAGTAGCGGTAATGGTACTTCATTAATAAAAGAATTATTCAATGGCAGACTGTTTGATAATCCAAAACCTCTTACCCTGATAAAAGATATGTTAAGTATTGGAAGTTCGAATAATGTAGATATGGATGATGATACTTCTTTGATATCTAGTGAAGAATCACCTATCATCCTCGATTTCTTCTCAGGCAGTGCCACAACAGCCCACGCTGTCATGCAACTAAACGCCGAGGACGGTGGCAAACGCAAGTTCATCATGGTTCAGCTCCCAGAAGTGACAGACGAAAAATCCGAAGCTTACAAAGCAGGTTATAAGAACATCTGCGAAATCGGAAAAGAACGCATTCGCCGTGCAGGAAAACAACTGTTAAAAACAACTATACAAACGGGGGGGGTATGGAAAACTCGCTGTTTGAAAATAGTCTGACAACTTCAGCAAAAACGCCGTTAGGCGTTTCCAATCCGTGTGACAATATCGGGGGCGTTGCGGGGGTGTCCCCCGCAGAGGGGGTAGCGGAAAACGCGCAAGCGGTTGGAGCGAGGGGGAGACTTCCCCCTGCTGGCAACTACAAACTCGACATAGGCTTCCGCGTCCTCAAATGCGACACATCAAATATGGAAGATGTTTACTACACTCCTGACCACTTTGACAAAAATGATTTGTTCAAGAGTAATATTAAATCAGACCGAACACCAGAAGATTTGCTTTTCCAGGTTATGCTTGATTTAGGAATAATGCTTTCAAGCAAAATCCAGACAAAGCAGATTGACGGCAAAACCGTTTACTATGTTGAAGGTAAGTATCTTGTAGCATGTTTTGATGAAGATGTAACAGAAGAAACAATCACAAAAATTGCAAAAGAAAAGCCATATTATTTTGTAATGCGTGACCCAGCAAACTCAAAAGATGGTGACAGCCTTATCACTAACTTTGAACAGATATTTACAACTTACAGTCCTGAAACAATACGTAAAATACTGTAAACAGGTTTATTTTTATATCGAAGTATGAGATAATATCGATATGAAACTAAACTTCGGAAGGTAGCGACATGGACGAGAAAATATTGGAGACAGCAAAACAGAATGGAAATCTCATAACCACGGCACAAGTTCGTACCATCGGACTGTCTAATACCATGCTGTCAAAATATGTGGACTCTGGCTCTTTAATCCGTGTGTGTCATGGAATTTACGCTTTGCCTGATAGTGTAATAGATGATATGTACGTTTTGAACCTCAGAAGTCAGAAAATTGTATTTTCCCATGAAAGTGCGCTTTTTCTTAATGGCATCTCGGACAGAACACCTTTTTCTGCAACGGTAACTATCCCTTCCAATGCGGCTGTTTCTGCTGATATAAAAAGTGAATGTACTTGTTTTTACATTCAGCCGGATTTATATGAACTTGGACTTGAAGAACGAAAGACGACATTCGGAAATTCTGTCCGCTGCTATAATGCAGAAAGAACAGTCTGTGACATTTTGCGGAGCCGTTCCCGCATGGACGAAGAGACTGTTGTTTCCGCTGTAAAAAACTATGTGCTGTCAAAAGACAAAGATTTTTTTCGCCTTTATGAATATGCGCAGAAGTTCAAGGTTTCTGAGCAGGTCAGAAAATACATGGAGGTGCTTGTATGAAACAAACAACGGCAAAGGCAATGAGCCTTCGTGCAAAGATAAACAATTACGCAAAAGAGCATGGAATCCTTGCACAGGTCGTTTTGCAGAATTATATGTTTGAGTGCCTTTTGGATAGAATCTCACGCTCAAAGTATGTGGATAATTTTGTAATCAAGGGCGGAATCCTTGTCAGCTCGCTTGTAGGACTTGATGTGCGCTCTACCATGGATATGGACACAACTCTTGTTCATCTTTCCCTTACCGAAGAAAAGATAAAGGAAGCCATGAATGTCATTATCGCCGTTCCTGCCGATGATGGAGTCGTTTTTAATTTCGTTTCTGTTGAACCTATTAGAAAAGATGATGTTTACGGCGGTTTCTGCCTTAGGCTTGATGCAAAATACGAGAGTATAGAAACTCCGCTTTCGATAGATATTTCAACGGGAGATGTAATAACACCTGAACCGATGAACTACGGCTATAAAAGGCTTTTTAATAGCGAGAACGTCATTCCCTTACGTTCTTATCCGCTAGAAACAGTGCTTGCAGAAAAAATTGAAACAATAATCACACGCGGCATTTTGAATACTCGACCTCGTGATTTTTACGATGTATATATTCTGACAAAAACTCAAGGATACAATGCAGAAACTTTGCGTAAAGCTATTTTTGCAACAGCGGAACATCGCGGAACAAAAGCAATCATGGAAGCAGAAACAAACAATCGCCTTGCTGTTATAGAAAACAGTTCGGAATTGCAATCGCAATGGGCAAAGTACCAGAAGAAATTTCCGTATGCAAAAGACATAACATATCAAGAAACTGTAAATGCTGTAAAAGAGGTAATTCATGAAGTTTACTTTTAAGATACAAAAATACCAAACTGAAGCTGTAGATGCTCTTGTAAAATGTTTTGAAGGCCAGCAGTTTGCAGATAAAGTTCAGTATTTACGCGACAAAGGAATTATGCCGCAGGTTCAGAAAATTGAGATAGCACAGAACGCTTTGTTTGATGAGGCGGCGTTACTTGCCTCGAATCCGTGTGACAATTTTGATGAAGAACTTGAACAGGCAGACAACGGCTACCGCAATGCTGATTTGATTCTTGGCGAAAAGGAACTTCTGGAAAACATTCATAAGATTCAGGACGCAAATTTCATTATCCGCACAAATGAAGTAAAACGTACTGCAGGAGTCCCAAGTTTTGATATTGAAATGGAAACTGGAACCGGTAAAACTTATGTTTATACAAAAACAATGTATGAATTAAACAAGGCTTATGGCTGGAGTAAGTTTATGATTGTTGTTCCTTCTGTTGCAATCCGTGAAGGAATTTACAAGAGTCTTGAATATACTCAAGACCATTTTATGCAGCAGTATGGAAAGAAAATCAGGTTCTTCATATACAATTCAAAGCGATTGAATATGATTGACCAGTTTTCTGCTAGTAGCGATATAAATGTAATGATTATCAATACACAAGCTTTTAATACTTCGCTGAACAAAGAAAAGAATGTTGAAGGCCGTAAAGGAAACGAGGCTGCCCGCATTATTTACACAAAGCGTGATGAGTTTGCAAGCCGCCGCCCAATTGATGTTATTGCAGCCAACAGACCTATTTTGATTCTTGATGAACCTCAGAGAATGGGAGATGAAAAATCAGCTACACAGAAAGCTTTAACTCAGTTTAAGCCTTTATTTGTAATTAACTATTCTGCTACTCATAAGATTCAGCATAATCTTGTTTACCGGCTGGATGCTTTGGATGCTTATAATCAGAAACTTGTAAAGAAGATTGAAGTAAAAGGCTTTAAACTTGAAAATATTGCCGGAACAAATACTTATATCTACGCAGATTCTATTATTCTTTCAAAAAATGCTGCTCCTATGGTGAAGCTTGAGATTGAAGTTAAACAAGGAAATGGAATTAAACGACAATATGTAAAACTTAATCAGGGTGACAAGCTGGATGAAGCAAGTAAAGGACTTCCTGAATATAAAGGACTTTACATTGCTGAAATTTTGCCACAGGAAAACCTGATTCGCTTTAATAAAGCTGTTAGTGATAACTCTGATTCTACAGTTCTTAAAGTTGGAGAAATGACTGGAAACGTTGCAGAAAAAGATATTCGCCGTGTTCAGATCCGTGAAACTATCCGCAGCCATTTTAAGAAAGAAAAAGAGTTTTATGATGCAGGTCTTAGAATAAAAGTTTTGTCTTTGTTCTTTATTGATGAAGTTGCAAAATACCGCGCTTACGATGATGACGGAAATGAAGTCCTTGGTGAATATGGCGAAATGTTTGAACAGGAATACAAAACTGTTTTAAATGACTTTGTGGATATTAATCCTAACAGTTATTATCAAAAAGTTCTGCTTCCAGCTTCTGCCAAAATCAATACATGTCATGAAGGTTATTTTAGCCGTGATAAAAAAGGAAAGCTGACTGATTCATCTGGTGACAGCGATGAGGATATTTCAACATACGATTTAATTTTAAAGCGGAAAGATTTGCTTTTGGATTTTGCCATGCCTATTCGTTTTATCTTCTCTCACTCTGCTTTGCGGGAAGGTTGGGACAATCCGAATGTATTCCAGATTTGTACTTTGAAACATTCTGACAATAACATCAGCCGCCGTCAGGAAGTTGGACGAGGTATGCGTCTTTGTGTAAATGAAGATGGTGCCCGCCAGGATAAAGAGGTACTGGCAGATGCTATTCATGATGTAAACACACTGACTGTAATTGCAAGTGAAAGCTACAGTGATTTTGTTGATGGACTTCAGAAAGATATTACTGCTGAACTTAGCGATTCTAGACCTAAGATTGCAAGCATGAATTATTTTGAAGGTAAAACAATTACTGTTTGTGGACAGGAAATTGAACTTGATACAAAACAGGCCAAAATCATTTATCAGTATCTTTTGAAAAATGATTACATTGATGATGAAGACAGACCTACAGAAATTTATAAGACTGCTGTTGAAGAACAATCTATCCAAAATCTTCCTGCAACACTGCATCAGACATTGCCTGAAGAATTATTTCAGAATGCAAATGCAACAACAGAGATTTTTGATCAGGTTCAGAAGTTGATACAGGCTGTTTATAATCCTTCTGTTCTTGTTGGAATGATTGATAATGGTCAGAAGC
>JAEDCY010000023.1 GCA_016293915.1 Treponema sp.
AGTGTACTCAACTTAGAAAAATTTGTTTACGAGGCTAGAATTGACGGATACGATTAGCCGATCAGAAGTATACAAACGAAAAAATGATTAAGCTTGCCCGCGAGCTTGATATTCCTATGGTAGTTACAAATGATGTTCACTACTGCTATAAGGAAGATGCAGAGGCACAGGATGCTCTTTGCTGTATCGGCTTTCAGCAGCTTTTGGATGATCCTAACCGTAGAAAAATGGGTGATGGAAGACCAGAGTGGTACTTAAAATCCGAGAGTGAAATGCGGATGCTATTCCCGGATATGCCTGAGTTAATCTCGAATACAACAAAAATTGCTAATATGTGCGATGTAACAATCCCTCAGTATAAGACACAGCAGTTGAAGGATTGTCTTCCACGCTTTAAGCTTCCGGACCAGTTCTGTACACATGGCGATGATTATAAGCTTGATCAGGATGATTATGTTCGATATCTGGTCGAGGAAGGCCTTAAAAAACGCTACGACGTTATTACCCAGGAAATCCGGGACAGAACAGAATACGAGCTTGGTATCATTTTTCAAATGGGCTTTTCCGGTTATTTCTTAATTGTTTGGGAATTTATCAATTGGGCTAAATCAACTTGGGATAATGTAAATAACTGTCCAAAGCACTATATCCCGATTGGTCCAGGTCGAGGTTCTGGTGCTGGTTCAATTATAGCCTATGCTATGACTATTACCGATATCGACCCAATTCGCTACAAGCTCATCTTTGAACGCTTCCTTAATCCAGAACGAGTTTCTATGCCTGACTTTGACGTTGATATGGACTTCGACTATCGACAGGAGATTATTCAGCATACCCGCGATTTGTATGGAAATGATAACGTTGGCCATATTGTTACTTTCGCTACCTTAAAGGCTAAGCAGGTAATAAAAGATGTAGCCCGTGTTCTTGATATTCCGCTTCCAGAAGTAAAGGTACTTACAGACTGCATACCAGGAGATGATCCGAAGTTTACTCTGGATATGGCACTTACACCTCCAACAAAAGAAACTCCAGATAACGGGAAACTGATTCCCTACACAGATGTTCAAAAATATCCTCAATACGAGCGATTATTCCGCATTGCCAGAAAGCTTGAAAATGTAATCAGAGGAGTTTCTCTTCACGCATCCGGAATGGTAATTGGTCTTACCGAGCTTCCAAACTGGGCCCCAGTGTATAAGGATAATGAAACCGGTAAGCTTGCCGTTCAGTATACCATGGATATCATAGAACCTTGTGGACTTGTAAAGTTCGATTACCTTGGCCTGAAAACACTATCATTAATCCGTTACACAGAAGAAATCATCAACAAGCACAAAGCTCCTGATGCACCTGAATTTATTACAAGTCAGGTTAGCGAAACTGATGAAAAGACCTTTGATTTATTCACTCGTGGTGATACTGTTGCAATTTTCCAGTTCGAGTCTCCAGGAATGCAGAAAATACTGCGTAATGCAAAACCGCAGAGAATTGAAGAGCTTGTAGCCTTAAATGCCCTATATCGTCCGGGACCAATGCAGTTCATTGATCAATATGTAAAAGGAAAATGGGACCCAAGTACAGTTAAGTATCCAGATCCTTGTCTTGAAGGAATCTTAAAAGAGACAAACGGAGTAATGGTTTATCAGGAACAGGTTATGCAGGTAGCCCAGAGAATTGCCGGTTACTCACTTGGTGGAGCAGATTTACTTCGCCGTGCCATGGGAAAAAAGATTAAAGAGGAAATGGCAAAGCAGCTCATAACTTTTGAGGAAGGTGCTGTAAAACAAGGCTTTAAAAAAGAGCACGCTGATGAGATTTTCAGGATTATGGAGCCTTTTGCCGGCTATGGATTTAATAAATCACACGCTGCTGCATATTCAGTTCTTGCATATAGGACAGGATGGCTTAAAGCTAATTATCCGGCCGAATATATGGCAGCAAACCTTACAAATGAGATCACCTCTACAGATAAGCTTCCGGTTTACATAGAAGAAGCACGACGTCTTGGGATTCCTGTTGATGCACCGGATGTAAATCGCTCTGATGCAAAGTTTGATGTTGTTGACGGTCATATTGTCTTTGGTTTTGAAGGAATCAAAGGAATGGGAGAAAGTGCGGCAAATGCTATTGTAAAGGAACGCGAAAAAAACGGACCATATAAAAGCTTTATGGATTTTCTTGAGCGCGTTGTAATGTGCAAAGAAGAAATCAATGGATTAAAGAAGCAGCTGGTGAACAAAAAAGCAATTGAGGTACTTATAAAAACAGGAGGCTTTGACTGCTTTGGCGTGAACAGACCAACTCTTCTGGAAAATCTGCAGGAGGCTTATCAGTATGCTACAGATAAAGCAGAAGAAGCCTTGGGTGGGCAGAAGAGCCTCTTTGATGACTTTGCCGATGAACTGCCACCGGCTTTTACTCTCAAGCCTCTCCCTGATATTTCGAATCTTGAAAAGCTCGAAATGGAAAAGCAGTGTATCGGAATCTATGTCTCTGGAAATCCGCTTGATGATTATAAGCAGGCTTGGGAAATGTGCAGCCTCAAATCAAAAAATCTGAACTCAATTGCTCTCATGGAACAGGCTAAAAGAGATCAGATAAAAAACTGGCATGAAAGAAAGAATGCCGGAACAATGTTTACTACAGTAGGTTTCCTTTCTGAACTCAAAAAAATCACTTCCAAAAAGACCGGAAAAGATATGGCATTCGGAAAGCTTCTGGATTATGACGGTGAAATTCCAATCGCATTTTTCGACAGCTGGCCAAGATTTGCAGAACAGATAGTACCAGGAAAGGTTTATGCACTAAAAGGGAAAGTTAATTTACGTGATAAGGAAGCAAGCCTTGTTGTAGAAGATTTTGAATCTCTGGAAAAACTGCAGCAGAGCCATTTTCATGAAGTACATATCGAATTATATCCGATAATCAAGAATGAATATCAGCTGACTGAGCTTCGTGAAATGCTCTATGACTCAACCGGAAATTGCAAAGTATTCCTGCATATAAATCTTCCGGAAGGAAACTATGTTGTTGAGGCAAACAGCATGCTGCTGGTTGAACCAACTAAAGAACTGTGCCAGCGAATTAAGAACTTGATTTACGTCAAAGACTGCTGGTTCCAGTAAGGGAGGGTAGAACTATGATTACGCAAACTGACGACTTAGATGTTTATGAAATTATTGATTTAATAAAGAGCAGGACCATTCCTCCTGAAGAGCTAACAAGTGTCGCAATAAAAAACTACAGTTATGAGGTTTTACTAAAGCTTAAAGATGGACTGGAACTACTGCTCTTTCTCTTAGATATCACAGAATTCTGGAATTTCATCAAATCTGATAAAGCAATGCTGAAGGAGTTCAAATGCTATAAACGCATAATTAAGAGAACTTATCCTAAAGTCCTTCGTCTAATCAAAAAGCGAAAGAAGAACTTGCCTGTTGTTGTGCAAAAATTGATTGATGAATTTGGTGGTACTATTGAAGATGGGGATAATTAATAAATGATTCCCTAGACATAAAAAATTCTAGGAGGTGATTATTATTTTATGATAAAGGTTAGAGAATAATGGAAGTCTGTATCAAAATCCGTGAGTTCTTTTGGGAGGCAGAAGAACTTGCGAATTTTGTTTAGTTCGTTTTTCTTAAGACCGCCGTGTAGAATTGTAAATCTGCCTGTATCTTTATGGAAAACAGTGCGGCCACGAGGTATGTAAAAATATTCTGAACGAAGGTGTGGGGGAATCTTAGATAATTCTCCTTTCGCTTCAAGTTTATCCCAGAAATCTGCATGATCAGAAAGACCTGTAATACAGTCGCCGTAAGGCTGGCCTTTCTCAACTTCTACAGGATCGGCAAAGAGTATGTCATCATAATAAAACCACCAGATTCCCACTGATGGCTTTGTGCAGTTCTGCAATTCAGACTCCTTATTTTCCAGCCGTAAACACCCGGTGCCAGTTATTCATCAGACTGCGGATATTGTCTTTGCCTACGACGTTAGAGCTCTGGATATCGTACTCGGGGATATCCAGGTTGTTGGTCTGGCAGTAATTAACGACAAATTTCGCACAATCAAGACCGGACTTTTCTTCGCCAAGGTCGTGATCAAAGCAGATGATGTCGGGGAGTCCATGTTCGTTTATGAAAGCACAGAACTCTGCGTAGTTCTTTGCCCATGAGATATCATATTCACCGGTAACGTAGTCTGCCGGATTTCTAAAATCATCTAGCCATAAAAGCTTTTTCATTACATCTACTCTAGTTTGTTAATCTTAAAACTAAGTGAAGTTAAAAACAATGGCACAACAAATAAAACAAGATAGCCACTGGAAAGCATGATATATTGATTCAGGGAGTCCTTCCAGAACAGGTTCATATCAAGGATTCCAACTGCTACACCACCGCCTGTCGCTATAACAAATAGAACAGCCAGCGCTGCTACTGCTCCTTCCAGGAATTTGGAAGATCCATCCATGGAGCTGTGATAATCAATATCGAGCTGAACTTTTCTCTTCTCAATTTCGCCCTCTTCAATTGTAATTTGTTTTTGCTCAACCTGTCTGTCGATATCAAACAGTTTCTGATTCATCATATCTAAACAAAATCTTGCAGCCAGTTCCTGACATTTTTGGACATGCAGATGGCAGTACATTAAGATTGCAGAGGAGAATAAGAGGGTAGTGAAAAAGCCACAGACATAGTTGTCTCGGCAAATCCAGCGGCCAATATTCAGGACCAGAGGGATATGATCATTAAGATTCTCTATTGAAAGAAATGTTCTTGTAGTTGCGATTGCGATTCCACAGGTGTAAATCGAATTATAGATGACCAGGCGTGGAAAATGATAAGCAATAGCCGTGCTGTTAAAGAACTTTGACAAGAACAGACATAAAGAAAAAGCAGTATCCAGAACAAGCAGCACCTGAATCAGCATGATTGGAAGCGGTACAAAAATCAAAACCAATGCAAAAATTAGCATTATCAGCGGAAGAAGTTCTTTTATTTTCGAAATAATTTTATTCATTGGATTCACCTCTGAATAAATATTACATACAAGTACTATCATCTAGTGATAGTGTGATCAACATTTTCTGTTAAACTACAACTTTAATGCATGAATACTGCAACTTCTATAAATTATAATCATCACTACCTCTGGTTCTGGAAATTAAGTTTTCCAGATTTTTTTCAAAAAAATTATCCTCTCTATCATAAAATGATAGTTTCCGCATGTATCTTTATGTGTGTAGAACGAGAGGTGACTATATGAACGAACAGATGAATGAAAAGAAAATCAGATGGAACATTTCAAATGCTATGGCTTGTGTCTATGGAGCTCTAAAAGATTCAAAACGCAGAATCAAGAAAACAAAACAATATACAACTGCCATGAAAAGGCTGACAAATCTTTATAAACTTTCTCAGACACAAATCTGGATAATCTGTATTGTTTGCGATAAGTACATTGCCTACCGTGATTCAAGTACAATGAGAGATATTTGTAATATAATCGAAGTGACCGCAATGTCTATTATGTCCTGGAGAAAAGATATTGAATTATTGATTGAAAAGGGCTTTCTTGAATGGCAGCGTGGCCGTGACAACTTTCAGCCAGTAAGTGATTTTTGTGAATCTCTCTATAACAATGTTGAATTCATTCCTCAATCAAAAAAAGAAGTAGATGATATCGACTTCCTCAATTACTTCGCAGAACGCTATGAAGCCCGCAGGGGAGAGGAGATGTCTGCATATGCCATACAGCGTGAATTGAGGCAGTATGAAAACAAGCATAAAAATCTCGGCATGATTAAACGGGTAATGGATGCACTTGAGGATTGTAATCATCGATTCTTCCTTTATGATGTAACACATGATGTACTCGAAGGTGGTGAATCTAATCTGAATTCCACCATTGCTGATTTGTATGACGGCGGAAGAAGATATTCTGTTGCCACCGAGATGATGGAAGAAAAGCATGAATTGTTTCAAAAGGGACTTATTGAATTCACAAAGAAAGGAAATCTATCTGATGCAACAATAACTCTATCTGATAAGGGCAAGAAGCTGGTTCTAGGAGAAAAAGCCTTCCTTTTTGAAGAATCAATTAATGAGAAAAATCTGATTAAAACTGATTCCATCAAAGAAAAAAAGCTCTTCTACAGCGAAGAAAATCAGAAGGAAATCAACCGCCTCAAAAATGCACTACAAGATGAAAAGCTCAAAAACATTCAGAAGCGACTCAAGGACGATGGCCTTCCTGTAGGCGTAGCTGTTCTGCTTTATGGAGCACCTGGAACCGGAAAGACTGAATCTGTTATGCAAATTGCAAAGGAAACCGGTCGCTCTATTGTCCATGTTGATATCAGTGAAGCAAAATCTGCATGGTTCGGTGAAAGCGAAAAGCGTATCAAAAAGATTTTCACAAGCTACAGAAATGCCTGCGAGGTTGCTGAAAAGAAGGGCGAACTCATGCCGATTCTTCTCTTCAACGAAGCCGATGCCCTCATCTCAAAGCGTAAAGAAGACACCTCCGGCAACTGTGCCCAGACAGAAAACGCCATTCAGAACATCATCCTCGAAGAACTCGAAAACCTGAAAGGCATCTTCATCGCCACAACAAACCTTGCTTCAAATATGGATTCAGCTTTCGAACGCCGCTTCCTCTTCAAAATCAAGTTCGAAAATCCTTCTACAGAAGCAAAAACTTCCATCTGGATGAATAAACTGAACTGGCTAGATAAAGAGGCGGCCACCGAGTTTGCCAGGGACTACGACTTCTCCGGCGGCCAGATAGACAACATTGTCCGCAAGATTGCAATGAACGAAGTGATTACCGGGGAGAGACCCGCCATCAATGACATCCATGATATGTGCAAGAGTGAAAAGCTCGAGAACCCGAATGGGGCGAAGCGTGTGGGATTTTGTTTGTAAGTAGGGGAGTATGATTTTTTTATCACCGGTTACGATTTACACAACCGGTGATATTGTTTGACTTTCATCATATTTTCTATTATAGTTTAATTAACATACCTGCTAGGCCTCTGCGAAAGCATGCACACTTTGCAGGTCTTTTTTTATATGGCTACAATTCCTTATACAAAACCTGCAATATCTTATATTGACCAACTTTCTCATTTAAAACAAATGGGGCTCGTAGTAAAGAATGATAAACGTGCCTTAAGATATCTGGAAACAGTTGGATATTATCGTTTACGCGGTTACATGGTTCCTTTCTTTGAGAGTCCAGCAATTCACAAATTTAAGAAAAACACAACTATTGATAACGTTTTGGATTTATATAAGTTCGATCGTGAACTGCGAATACTTGTTTTTTCAGCTATCGAAAAAATAGAGGTTGCTGTAAGAGGCCAGCTTGTTTATAACTATTCAATGGATTTAAATAATCCTTTCTGGCTAGATGATTCATCTCTTTTTATAAATCAGAAGAAATATTCTGATACATACAGAGGTATAAAATCTTTAGTTAGCCGTTCAAAAGATGTATTTATTTCTCACTTTGTTTCTACATATTCAAATCCTGTTCCTCCTGCATGGATTACATTTGAAGTAATGCAAATGGGTCAGTTGTCTGTTTTGTATGAAATCCTGGCAAAGTCGCCAACACATAAAAAAATTGCTGCATATTTTGGTGTAACCGAAACTGTTTTAATTTCATGGCTTCATTCATTGGTATATATAAGAAATGTCAGTGCTCATCATGCAAGGCTATGGAATAAGAAACTTAGAATTGCTGCTAAAATGCCGCAAAGAACTGCTTACAAATGGGTAAAACAAACTCCCAGTCTTACAGGAGACAATTTCTATTCTGCATTTTGTATCATAACCTATATTTTGCAAACAATTGCACCTAATAATACTTTTGTTAAAAAGTTTAAGAAACTTTTGCGAAAATACAAAGTTGTAAATATTTCTGCAATGGGTTTTCCTGAAGATTGGAAAAAACAGCCCTTGTTCAAATAGTTTTTATTTTCCCGAGTAATAATCCAGAACCTTTCTCGCAAACTGATAGGCGTTTTTTATATCTGTATTATTCTCAAAATATTGCTTTCGATACACCATGCGGCCATCGAAGAAGTCTTTAATTTCCTGAATGGTAATCTCTTTGATTTTTGGAGAAGAAATCAGTTTTGTATACACAGAAAGCATAACAGCAAAATCATTAAGCAGAGGTACCTTCATACAATACGAAATTGTTCCACTCCCAATTCCAATATTTCCTCCTAAAAGTTCAAAGTTAGTTTCTAGATCAGATTTAAATCCCTGGACTGGCTTAAAAGAAGCAAGCATACAGACGTTATGAGCACAGGCATTGCGGATTCGGCGTACAGATTCAAAGTGCTTTGTATATTCGCACGTCATTCTCATATAATCGTAGTAAAAAGCATAGAAGCTGATAAAATCTGCAAAAGAAACCATCTCTACAAAGTTCCATACAGCGGGAGCCGCTGTATATTTCTCAAAAGAACTCTCACCATAGGAAGTATTCTTATTTACCTTGGCTATATCTTCCTTGAGCTTTAAGTGACTTTCCAAAAATTTTTCAACAACCTCATAACCATCATCCGCTGGATTATTCTGACAATCGTTCACAAGCTTAACTTTTAGATAATGCTCCAGATCAATTGTCATTTTAAGGAGTATTTTTCGGAGAAACATATCAATCGTAGAAAGCTCAACTAAATGTCCAAAATCAAGTCCGATATATTTTCCGCTTTTAGTTTGCTCCGGACATGTTGAACAATACTGCTTAAGTCTAAAGAAGAAGTTGTTTTTCTCCAGAAATTCCTTGGCCTTTTCCTCATCCATCAGATTGAAGGTAATTCCAAGATCGTTTTTACAGTATTTGATGATTTCGGGAACTTTAAGCTTAGGGGATTTTGTTATGGCTGCAACTTCTTTCTTAGACATTTTGGACTCCTATAAATAATTATACCACGATTTTTTTTGGAAAAAAAGTTTAAAGAATATCATGAAATGATAGACTATTCCTATTATGTTTACAGTATAAGGAGGTCGCCTATGTTTAATTCTAATAAAGTTAATGCAGAAGAATTGAACGAAGAAGAAGCAAAAAAAGTAAATGAAAGATTCAATTCATTCAAGAACGAAGAATATTCAGAAGATGACATGCACAAAGTCTTTGAAAATGAAGATGCAATCCTTGGAAAAATGAACAACAAGCATCTTATCGGATTTATAAAAGATGTAAACATCTTCTTCTCTATGCTTAAAGATTATTTCAGGAAAAAGTATACAGATGTTCCTGTCGGAACAATTATGGCAATTGTTGGTTCCTTGTTATATGTTCTTTTACCTGCTGATATTATCCCTGATTTTATTCCTATAATTGGTTATCTAGATGATGCAGCTGTCCTCGCTGCCTGCATGACCTTTGTTCATTCTGATGTTCAGAAATATAAAGAATTTATGGGGTTATAATTTTAGGAGACGACATGAAACAAAAGCAGTTTAGAACTATTTTCATGTGCTTGTTTATGATAATGCTAACAATGGGTGGTTTTATGGTAGGATTTACAGTAAACGAATCTATTAATCGAAAAATGAATGAACGAAAAAACTATCAGCCGCAAATTAAGATTGTACCAAAATCATCTGAGAATTTGGATAAAGCATATAATAATTGCTTTTGCGATTATTATATATCAGTGATATAATACTTATTGGGTGTAATGATTTGTTAAGGAGTGTTTCTTTTATGGATGATTTTAAAAAGAAATTCGCTCGATCATTAGGTGAAGCAACAGAATATACTGGTAAAAAAATGAGTTATGATGAAGTTGCTGATGCTTTAAATGATGCAGGCATAAGAACCTCCAGAGGAACAGAATATGAAGGTGGAAGAGGAACTGCTCATTTCTTAAAAGAAGCTGCTGTTCAATTACACGAAGATGGTGATGAAGAGGGCTGTGAACTAGTTAGACAAATTACATCACATGATGGATATTACTCAGATTACAACAGTGAATTTGATGATAGTGAAGACGATGAAGAATGGGATGACGAAGAATATGATGAGGATGATGACTGTGATGAAGACGATGATGAAGAGTAATCTTACTGCCGTTTATAATTCTTAATATCTTTTCGGAGTTTTAATAATAGATGCTTTTTATTAACAATGTTAATGGCAAATCAAAAAGTCTCTTTTTGTTAGCATTACTATTATTATCATTATTGATTATAGGATGTCATGGCAATAAGAAGTCGTCTAGAGTTTCTGAAGAGCAAGAGATAAGCCAATCTGTTAAAATTGACGAATCAAATGTAGACACTGAGTCAACAATTATTAATAGCGAAAAATTCAGTACTTCTCATCCATACTTATTTTTTACCCTTATTCTTGTTGCTATAGTGGCTGTTGCCGCAGTTATTATAATTATTTGGATAGTGGGTTTACCAAAGATAGGATATACGGTAGGTGGTGGTGTTGCCGCAGAGTTTCTGGATCGTTTTTTTGAAAAACTATTTAAGAAATAATTCCATTTACAAATTTTGAAGGATTATTAAATGGATGACACATTATTGAATATAAATCAACTTATCAAGTATATCGATGACAAAAACATCTATCTAAATCATGAAGCCCAAGAATATCCCTTCAACATTATTCTGAGTAGTTCTGATTATTACTATAGAGAGAATTTTCATAGTGACATTATTTGCTCCATCTTCAACCAGAAAGAATATTTCATTGAATTCTTTATTGATTTTATTAACTCATTCAATCCAGAATTGAGAATTGATAGTTCCAATTATACAAATGGGTATGCATCTCGAGAAACACACAGAATTGATGTGCTTATTGCAGATGAAAGTTCTAAACATTGCATAATAATAGAAAACAAAATTAATGATGCCGGAGATATGAGAAGACAACTGCCAAGATATTTTGAAATAAAACAAAAAGAAGGCTTTATTGTTGATGCAATTGTTTATCTATCTTTAGATGGAGTAAAGTCAATTGACAAATCTTCTTGGCTACCTGACGATTATAAAATTGATAATTTGATTGTTGAAATAGCTGCATCTTCAAAAAATCAACGCTCTTTTTGTGAAGACTATTTATTAAAATTATCAGAGTCCAATAACTGTTCTGTTCAAGAGTTTTCATTTATAAGACAATATATAGATTTGTTAAATTATCTGAGGAGAAATGAAGTGAATAATGAAGTAATGGAAAATTTTTATGAACTTCTAAAAGAACAAAAGAATTATCAAGCAGCGACAGATATTGTTCAGATGATGAAAGATTTAACGACTTATCGATTATATAAATATTTGAGAATGTTTATGAATAATAAAGACCCCTTTGATAAAATTGGTATATGGAAACAAGGAGAGGGATTAATTTTCGAAAACTGTAAACAATATACTGATTATAATATTAAATTTGAAATATATCCTGGTAATGAAGGCACATATATAATTTTTAAAATTCAAGATGAAGATTCTGAAGAAAATTATATAAAAACAATTTTAAATAAACTCTCTCTTGATTCTTGTTTTCATGAAGAATGGCCGAATGGCTTTTCAACAACTTTCAAATTTCCTGCGGAAGAATCTAAAATGCTCGATTTTGTAAATAAATTCTTAAAAGGATTTCAACAGTTGGTTATACAAGAAAATAAATAACATTGACTCATAGGAGATATTTGATGGAAACTGCTTTGGTAAAAAGAGTCTCAGATATTGTACGTCAGGATTCGTTAACTGATATTCAACAACAAAAAGATTTATTCTGTGAAAAAATGAATTCTTTGTTTTCGGCCGCGGATGCTGCTAGTGCTATAGCAGATGTTTCTTCTTTTATTTCATCATTACATACAACAACTTCTATGCAAGCTATAATTCCTCCAGAAATATTAGAAGGATTGAAAAAAGGAATTTATAAGTTTAATAAATCTGATGGTGAATTTTTAGCACAGATAGTAAATACGAAAGGTGGTGGAATTGTAAAAAATCTTAGATTAGAGGAAGTTCAACATTTATCTAATCCTGCTGGAATGAATAATCTTTCCATGCAGATGGCAACACAAATGAAATTAGCTGAAATTCAGGGATTAATTGAAGATTTATCAGTTCAAGCTAATAGAAAATTAGATTCAATTATTCAGAGTCAGGTTGATACTATTATTGCAAAAGCTGAAGCAGCTTTAATTAAATTCGAAGATTATAAATGTCATCCTGAATTGAATGTAGAATTAAAAGATGTAAAATTTAATGTAGATGAAGCAATTTCATTGATAAAAAGAGATATTCCAAATAGGATCAATTCAATAAATGAAATTGAAAGTCGAAAAAAGAATTGGTTTCGAAAAACTGTTACTCGTAAAGATGTAGAAGATGCTGCAAAAAACGTATCATATATACAAGAGGAAACTCAGTATTTACAAATATTATTTATGGTCAAATCTTACATTACAAAAGATATTCAAGATCTGAAAGATTATTCTAACTTTTTAGCTTCTACATTTACTGAAAAGTGTTATTATATGCTTAACACTTGGGAATATAGACCTAACAAAAAAGAAAATGTTCAATTGGAATATTTCTGGGTGGAAAAATTTCCTATCTATTTGAACCAGATACAAGAAAAAACAAATGACCTCATAGCATTGGAGGATAAGACTAATGAGTAATTGCAAGAAATGTGGAGCGCCAATATACGAAGGAAAATATTGTAGCCGTTGTCAAAGTCAAAAACGTCGAAAAGTTGGAACAACTATTAAATGGATTGGGGGAGTAGTTGGAGGAGTTATTGGTTCAGTAATTATTACTGCCCTTACAGGAAAGAGTTCAGGGAAAAATGATAAATCATAACTCTATTTCAAAAATGGTTATTTATGACCATTTGAATACAAATAAATAAACAATAAATATTTAAGGGCTCATTCTTTTCTCTATCACCATTTGATAGTCTCTAGTAGTATAATCAAAATTATACATTAACAGGAGGCCACCATGATTTATATTACCGGTGATACTCACAACACGACTGACATGTCTAATCTCTCTTCTAAAAACATGAAGCTTTGTTGCATGGAGCAAAAGGTGGATTTTCATGATATTTCGACGGCTATTGTGCTGGGAGATTTTGGGTTGCCCTGGTATGAGTGTCCTGTTGATGAGAAAGGGATTCATCCTGTTGATCATACAGACCGCTATCTGCTCAAGTGGTACAAAGAAAAGCCTTTTACTATTCTGGCGGTGCAGGGAAATCATGATAATTATGACATGATTGAAAAATTGCCGGAAATGGAGATGTTTGGCAATAAAGCCTTAAAGCTGAGCGAGAACGTTTATTATCTTAAGAGAGGAGAGTTATATCTGATTGAAGGCAAACGCTTTCTTGCTCTCGGAGGTGCTATGAGTGATGACAAGTCCTGGCGTACTCCGCATGAGTCGTGGTGGTCACATGAGGAGTGGACAGAGGAGGAAAAGACATCATTGATTTCTAAACTCCCGGATATTCAGGTTGATTATGTGCTTTCACACACTGGTCCGTCTGCAGGCATTGCCCTCACAGATGATTTCTTCTCAAATCAGATTCATCTCGATGAGCTCCACAATGATTCGACTGTTGTTCTGAATGATGATATCGATTCTAAGCTGTCCTACAAGAAATGGTTCTTCGGCCACTGGCACACTGACTGGGGCTATGAGCATTATTCAGAATCGAAATATGTTCCTCTTTATCACCAGGGAATCATTCTCTAAACAGCGAGTGAAAGAAATCAAATCTATTTTTCATTTTATTTGATTCTCTTTATAAAAGTTTATTTGTTCATGTAATCGCCTTTTTACGGTGCCGTTTTTTGGCACTCTGATATTGTATCATCTTGATTAAAGCACAACTTGAATGTCTTTCTAGAAAATCTATGTTATGTTAATTAAAGGGGGATTTCCAGGTAATGCTGACTTCTCCCATTATTATCGTTTTCTTGCTTTTCTCAAAAGCAAGTGGTGGGGCTAAATTAATTTTACGGAGGTGCGATATGCACAACTACCACAAAATTGTTAGTCCATGGAAGCGGACTGACCCGAAGTCCAAGACTGTTAATACAGAAGTATTTTCAGATGAGTACATTGAATTATTGAAAGATATTCAGTGGATTGGAACAGAGAAAATCGATGGTGAAAACTTGAACTTTTACTACGATGGAAATCATGTTTCTTACTGCGGGCATACAGAACGCTCCGACTTTACAGGTGAAAAGAAGTCATGGTTAGATGCACTTATTACACCTGAATTTGAGTCCATCTTTGAGCAGGTTTTTGGAGAAAAGGAAGCCATGATTCATGGAGAACTCTTGGGACCAAAGATTCAGAGCAATCTTTATGATTTATCTGATTTTAAGTTCTTTGTATTTGATATCTGCAACAAAACAGACAATGTTTTCTGGAGACAGGAAGTTGTAGACCACTATGCTAAAGAATTTGGGTTTGAAAGAGCTCCAGTTGTAATCAATGGAACTTTGACTGAAATTGCTGAACTTGTAAAAACAGCTCCAGTTTCAAAGGTAAATCCAAAAATTGAGATGGAGGGTATAGTAATTCGTCCAGTTAGGGAACTTAAGAACGCAAAAAATGAACGAATTATCTATAAGGTAAAACTGGCTGATCTTCTTGGTCGAAGTGCCAAGCGGCTTGTTTAAGCACCTTTAAAAGCAGGGGATGGAGCAACTCCCACCCCCTGCTTCTTTTCGCACTAAATTTTCCGTGATTATTGTACTTGATTCAGATAGACTACAAACATTCAAGTTATACTTGAATGACGAACTTCTAAATAAGTGCTATATTCAAATTATCACTTCGAAAAAAGCGTTTCTTTTACGGAAAACTTTAGAAGTAGTGCTCGTTGAGCACCTTGTATTTTATGAAGGAGGAACTGAGATGAAAGCAGTTTCTAATACATTTGAATTGCAAACATTACAAATGCCTCAGCTCCCACTCGGACTCCCGTTGCAGGGCTTTATGCTTCAGGGACAGATACAGGGGATGTTTAATGGGTTTGGCTTTATGGGCCAGGCTACTTTTGAAGATTTTGAAGGGAAGAACAGCGCTTAAAACTTTTTTACACATGCGTTGACTCCCGGAAATAAGGAGAAACGGATGTGTAAGATTAATAGACCAGTTATCAACGTAGCAGCGACTGCTGTAAAAATCAAAGAATGCCGAATCCGTGCAGGCTATTCGGTTCGTGAAATCCAAAATATTTTCAATTTCTCAAGTCCTGAGGCGATTTACGCATGGGAGAAAGGTAAGTACATCCCTTCCATCGATAACATGATTATCATCGCTTCCGTATATGGTGTCACTATTGATGAAATCATTGTTCGTGATGTTATTGAAGTTGAGTATGAAAATGAGGAGGCTAAGTCGGCTTGAATTGAGAATGCCCATTAGCTCACCGGTTAGAGCAGGCGTCTTATAAGCGTCTGGTATTTGGTTCAACTCCAAAATGGGCAATAACATTCTCCTGTAGCATAACTGGTAGTGCGCCAGACTCTGAATCTGGGTTGTGTAAGTTCGAATCTTACTGGGAGAACTTTTTTGCAGGTTTAGCGTAGTTGGTTTATCGCGTCGGTCCTCCAAACCGAAGATCACGGGTTCGAATCCCACGACTAAACGCTAGCTATAGTCGTGCCTGCTTTTATGTGGAAGTAGCCTAACGGGTAAAGCACTGGACTGAAAATCCAGTTTAGATGGTTCGAGTCCATCCTTCCGCGCTTTTATGCTCTGATGGTGGAAGTTAGAATACACGACTGGTTTAAGCCCAGTTGCCGGAATGGATTGCAGGTGCAAGTCCTGCTCAGAGTAATGTATGCCCACGTGGTGCAATGGTAGACACGGCTGACTTAGGATCAGTTGCCATTCGGTATGGAGGTTCGAGTCCTCTCGGGGGCATTCAAGGTTCTGTGGTGAAATTGGAATACACGCTAGGTTAAGGTCCTAGTGCCGAAAGGCTTAAGAGTTCGAGTCTCTTCAGAACTAAATACGTACAAGTGGCGGAATTGGGATACGCGGTTGCCTCAAAAGCAGCTTTCCTTTGGAAATATGGGTTCAAGTCCCATCTTGTACATCACGGATAAATAGCTTAGTTGGTTAGAGCATCCGGCTCATATCCGGAAGGTCTGTGGTTCGAATCCACATTTACCCATTTTCCTGCCGGTAGTTCAGTTGGTAGAATGCGTGATTGCAGGGGGATAATTAATTAGCCCCCTGCAAAACGAATGAGTCATAGGCTTTAAGTGAGCGGTAGCGAACGGGCCTTGACCATTCGTATTTGGGGTCATGAGGTCGCCGCTCGATTAATCTCGCGAGCGGATTAGTAGTAAAGCCTAAAAAATGCAGTGCATTTTTTTTAACGGCTTTTCTATGTGAGCAGGTTCGACTCCAGCCCGGCAGAATCTTTCGTAGTGTAACGGTAGCACAGAAGCTTTTGGCGCTTTTAGTTTTGGTTCGAGTCCAGACGAAAGAAAAATTATAGAACGTCTTTAATGATTTAAATTTTAGACTGTGCTATATTAAAATCACAAAGCGTTGGAACGACGCAAAAGTTGGCTTGTGCCGGCTAATTCATACAAGGAGTTTCAGAGATGAAAACTATGAGTAATTACATTTTCAATTGTCTCGAACATAGTAACCATTCTTGGTCGGAATGTCATTTCTCTGAACATTCGTGGTATGAGAATGAATGCTGGCATGAAAACAGTTCGTCGAACTGTAAGTCAATTTTTGTAAGCGGAGTTTCTGCGTAACCTTCCTTTATAGGCGTTGAGACTCCGGATTGAAGGAGTAATCAACGTGAAAACAACATATCTTAAACCTGTGCTGGATTTAGAGGCTACAGGTGCAAAAATCAAAACAATAATGAAACAGAAGGGAGTAACTCCCCGTCGGTTGCAGCTTATCATGGACTTTCCATATATTCAGACTATTTACAACTGGTTTGCGGGCAAGAACATGCCTACACTCGATAACCTTGTTGTGCTTGCTCAGATTCTTGATGTAACTATGGATGAAATCATCGTAACTAAAATGATTGAAGTAGATATTGCTGAAGAAGAGGGAAGGGAAGTGCTTAGTGCGTGAATAATTTAGAGTCCGTAGTTCAGTGGTAGAACGGTAGTCTCCAAAACTACTCACGGGAGTTCGATTCTCTCCGGGCTCGTAGAATCTGTAGCCAAGCTGGATAAGGCAACGGTCTGCAAAACCGTGATCGTGAGTTCGAATCTCATCAGGTTCTCTTTTTTATGTGAGCGTTGGCGGAAAGGTGAACGCACTTGATTGTGGATCAAGATTTTACCAGTTCGAGTCTGGTACGCCCACCTATTTTAGGAGTAATGGCAGAGTGGTCGATTGCGGCAGCTTGCTAAGCTGTTATAGCAGTAATGCTATCAAAAGTTCGAATCTTTTTTACTCCGATATTTGGTCGGTTCGTCTAACGGTGAGGACAGCTGGTTTTCAACCAGCAAATGAGAGTTCGACTCTCTCACCGACCTTTTCTGGAAGTTTAGCCTAATTGGTAGGGAGCGACGGCTGCAAGCCGACAAAATGCTCCAGTGGAGCATTTTGAGCGAGTCTCCGAGCAGCTATGCTGCGAAGGCGGAAAGGCACCAGTCCTGAAAACTGGCGGTAGATTGTATCTCCATGCAGGTTCGAGTCCTGTAGCTTCCGTCATTGGGGAATTAGCACAATGGTTAGTGCAGCGGACTGTTAATCCGCCTATACAAGTTCGATTCTTGTATTCCCCGCTAGTATTCAACTTTCAAAGATTCTACTCCATAGGTTTCTTTGAATTCTTTTTCATCAGCAGGTGAACGGATGAGCATTACTTCGGTGAAGTGGCCGTCTGTTTTGTTTTTAAAGCCTGCGACTTTTTCTCCGGTGCAGATTGAAGAGCGGATTACGGCATACTGAGTTTCGGGATCGAATTGTACGGCTGGTTCGCTGGCTTTCTTGCGGCCGAAGAGTTTCATTTTGGACCTCGTTTATATTTCAAAATTATCAAAATGATTGCTATGTGATGTATTTTATCATGAAACTAGATTTATTTCAGTGTTTTGAACGGAAATCTCTGCTATACAGGTAAGGGTATTATAGCGGAAATTGGGGAGCGTGTCAGTTGAACACAACATTAAAAAGATTTTACCTGCAAAGAAAGTGTATGAAAAAAATTTGATTAAAATGAAAAAATCAATTATACTACATATTGGCAAAAACATGAAATATTGCCAATGTGTAGTAGTGTATGTGGGAAACAAAACTTTTATCTGCAGTTCCGGAATCTCAAGTATTTACAAGGCAAGCTCTTTATAATCTTTTTAAAGAGAGCAAGAAAGATTTGTCTTATAATTCTGTTGGATGGATCATAGATGAAGGTCTGAAGGCAAATATGCTTTTTAAGGTAGGTGCAGATTCCTATTCCAGAAATAAGGAAAATCGTAGTACGTATATGCCTCGTTATTCCGATTTTTCCAGAGAACTGTTTTCAAAACTAGAAGTGCGCTTCCCTGAACTAGAATACACTGTCTTTGAAACTCTCTTGTTGAATGAGTTCGTAAATCATATGTATGCACAGAATGTTGTAGTCTTGCAGGTAGAAAAGGAATTGTGTCAGTTCATTTTTGATTTTTTAAATGACTTATTTCCAGGTAAAATTCTCTTTAATCCTTCTTCTGAAGATTTAGGAAGATATAAATCAGATAATTGTATTGTACTTGAAAATAGAATCAGCGAAGCTCCTTTTGAAAAAGAACATCCGCATTATATAACATTGGAAAAATTACTAGTTGATTGTGTTTCAGATAAAGCAATAAAAGAACTGATTCCAAGTAGTGAAATTAACAATATTTTTGAAAACGCAAAGTTACTATATAAAAGTGACCTTACAAAAATAAGAAGATATGCAAAGCGTCGTAACGCCTGGACTAAGATGGAAGCTTTGATAGGGCAGGGGAATTAAGAAATGATTTGTAAAGACAATTTTTCATTAGAACATATTAAAGCGTTGGAAAAAGAAACAGGTTCTCAATTGGCTATTATTGAAAGAACCATGTTTGCTTTCGGCTTACTTGAAGCTATTAGTCAGACAGGCCTTCAGTTCATATTTAAGGGCGGTAGCTGTCTTATGCTTCTATTGAATGAACCTAAACGATTTTCAACAGATATTGATATTATAGTTCCGCCAGGAACTGATATAAATGATTACATCAACAAGGCAGGTCATATTTTTCCGTTCTTTCATCAGGAAGAACAATTAAGGCATAAACAAAATAATATAGAAAAAAGACATTTTAAGTTTTTATATATCTCTCCAATAACTGATAGTCCAGTAACCGTTCTTCTTGATGTCCTATTTGAAGAGAATCACTATTCTTCTACTACAAATAAGAATCTTGGAAACAAGCTTCTGCTTACAGAGGGTAGCAATGTTGAAGTAACAATACCAGGCATCAATTGTATTCTCGGTGATAAACTGACTGCTTTTGCTCCACATACAACGGGTATTAAAATTGATGCTGAGAAAGAGCTTGAAATTATAAAACAGATGTTTGACTGTGCAACTTTGCTTAGAGAGATAACTGATTTTGAAGAAGTAAAATCAACCTATAATGAGATTGTAAAAATCGAATTAGCTTATCGTGATTTGCATATCAGTTCTGAAGAAGTTCTACTAGATACTATAAGATCTGCTGCGGTAATCGTTGGACAAGGCTCCTTAATAAAATCAGAAGATTTTAAGGTGTATTCTAAAGGAATTAATGGCATAACATCTCATCTTGTGAGTAAGAAATATGGAATGACAATGGCAGGATTTGATGCTGCACAGGTTATGTATCTGGCAGCAAATGTCCTGAATGATTCTAAAGATTTTAAGCTTATAGAGAATATTCAGAAATACAATACAGAGCGTATCCAGAATAAAGATTTTTCTTCATTGAATCCTCTTCGTAAAATCAGTTTGGAATCATACGCATATCTTTGTGAATGTGTAAATAAAATATAAGTACTACATATTGGCAAAAATATTGCAATTTTGCCAATATGTAGTACTCTTGAATTAAACGATAACTTTACGTTCAAAAGCCTCAGAATATGTTATAATAAGGATTTGTTACAGAAAAAAATATTCCTGTTTTAAAAGAAAGTGGGCTTGCCATTTCTGACAAGCCTTCGGCTGCGGAGAGGATACAACAAGGCATCCCCCTCGACATCTATAAATTTAAGCGATAATAGAAAAATAGTCAATTCTTTTATTATTACCCCCTTCAAATGGTATGTTTATAAGAGAAGTCGGACAAAATCGCTTACGAATTAGTTATACGCCAAAGATTTATGATTCCCTATTTACATTTTGTAATATTGAATTAAACTTTAGGCATAAAGCCAGATTTGTGAGCGACCTCTGCAATATCCGCTTTGATAGAAGTAAGTCGCTTCAGCTGGCTTTTTTTTATTATGAAACAAATTATGGAAGATTTTTGATATACCTAACCGGTAGTTCATCACACAGCCAGACTTTATCATTTCCAATGTAGAATTTTATTCCACTACGAAAAGCAGCTTGCGCGTCAATCTCGAGAATAACAGGATCCTCATCCCGACGCATGCCTACAGAGATAGCGGTTTCTACATCAGTTGAAAGATGTACATACTGGCGTCCCATTGGAAGAAGGCCTTTTTCCTTTACTGACTCTACGAATCTTTTTGCTGTTCCATGATACAAAACTGCAGGTGGTTCGGCTTTTTCTTTCTGAATCCTCATTGCAAATGAATGCCCATATAAAGCCCTAATCTTATCTCCCACAATTTCATAACGTTGTTTTTCTGAGTTTGCGATAATATATTCCAGATCACTAAGACCAACAGTTCCACCAAAATGATTATGAGCATTAAGACCAGAAAGTAGTTGTTCTATTTGAACAAATCCCTGGCAATCCATTTTGAGACTAAATTCCTCTGGTGCATGCCGTAGTACATGGCTGATTTTTTTACTTAGTTTCAGATAGTTCATAATATGTTTAATCCTATATTACTCTTCAAAAAACATCTTGTAATATCTTTCAGCAAGTTTATCACCATAAGCAGCCCTGAGCTTTTCCATTACAAATTCTTTTTTATAATCCATGTGACTAAATTGCTGACTCTTAATGTCATTAATGCATTTCATCGTTTTCTTGTAAAACTTATTAAAATCCAAAAGAAGCATTTTATCAGCCGGAAGCTGCTTCGTATCAATCGTTCCAAAGATTTGATGATATTTTGAATCAGTTGCAATCACAGTATTTTTCTGGTCATACGATAAATCCTTATCACAAAGAACAATAAAATCTCCAAGACAATATTCTGTATGGCCAACAACCTGAACCGGATATGCTGCATCTTTAATCAAAGCTTCCGGTCTGATCCAGAGTGGACCTTGAGTAATTTCATTGCCAGAGGAACTGAAAAATCCATACCAATCCAAAAGTTCTTCGAAAGCATAATTAAAAGCTTCATCATGAGGATTGAAAGAAAGTTTGTGCCATTCTTCATTCAGATAATCAATAGACCAGAGTTTTTCAGCATCCCATAAAACTTTATACACCGATTTAATCCAGGTTCGTGAAAATCCGGCATGAGAGAAAACGATACCATCACATTCAAATGCTATATCAAGTATGTCATGATTTTCTGTAAGCAGATTTCTGATTTCTTCAATCTTGTCTATCTGATGACCTGAAACTCCTGAACCATTTTTTGTTTTACTGAGATAACTCCAGTCATGATTTCCCAGGAGAGCTTTCTGTGAGTTTTATCATCCCGAATAAAAGAGCAGATTGACTTAAAGTTGTTTCCCTGATCTGGCCACTGATTTTCCCATGAATCAAAATAATCCCCCATGAAAACAATGAAGTCATAAGAGTCGGTCGGCATGTCTTTTACAGATTCCCATTCATGAGAACCATGAACATCTGGAACAACTAGAACCTTCATTAAAGAGAAACTCCTTAACAACTATTCTAGCACAAAGAAAATGATTTGAAATTAAAGTATCAGTTTAAAAAATCACTTCTAACTTAATTCATAAATCAACTCGTCTATCATATTTTGATTAAAGATTTTATTTTGTATACAGAAACGATAGATTACGTCAGTTGTGTTTGTAGGAGAAAGTGCAAAACCTGCTCTAGATAGCAAATCCTCTGCCTCAGTTATGTTTAAGTGTAAAGCAATCAATAGTGGAAGAATTGTCTGCTTTTGTGGATGATAAGATGAATCTGATCTGATTTTGGAAAATAATCGACGATCGATATTTGCTGATTTGTAAATTTCTGTTTCAGAAAAGCCTTTTGTCCAAATCAATTGCATTAATCGTTCTTGGAATGTTTCCTGATGTTCATTTAGATTTTGTTTAAGAGATGGAAATTGTTCAAGAAGTTTCTTGCGATAAGTAAATGTAATATTTGTGAATACCAAATCTCCTTATAACTGGAATGTATCAAAGATAATAATAATTGTCTATCTCGGGAGGGGGACTCGAACCCCCGACCTCGAGCTTATGAGGCTCGCGAACTACCAGCTGTTGCTATCCCGAAAAGTTATGTTTAGAATATATCGGATAAATTAAAGTTTGTGGTCGCCGCGGTGGGGACATTTTTTAAACTACAACTTTAATGCTTTAAATTGATTTCTGTGATAGTATTTTAATACAAAACACAAATTTCGCGTCTTGTTGGTTTTAGAACCTCCGACGCAAAAATTCAAACGGTGCCGTTGGCATCCATTTATCTTAATGAAGGAGAACGCATATGTTCGCTAGTTACATTGATAACGCAAAAGTTTCATCTGCAATTATGACAACATTGACTCGCGGCGATTATACAAAAGCCACCAGAACGACATTGTCTACATATGCACTTCCTGTAATTACAGACATAAATGGAAAAGCTACAGCAGACGATCAGAATGGATTTACAAAAGAGATGTATGTCCAAAGAATTTTTGTGATAAGGAGATTAGACCAATGGAGACTTTCAAGACTTTCTTAAGACCAGTTATTGACTTAAAGGGTACTGGTGCCCAAATCAAACGACTCAGAAAATTACGTGGATACTCTGTTCACGACCTGCAGGTGATATTCGGTTTTGATTATCCTCAGGCAATCTATGCCTGGGAGCAGGGTAAGAACGCTCCAACAATCGATAATCTTCTTGTCCTCTCTTATCTGTTTGATGTAAACATTTCTGAAATAGTTGTTTCATCAAATATCGAAATCAAGCTTTATAACGCTGAAAAGACAGCATGAATGGAGTAGTGGAATGAAAAACAATTTCAGATGGCATAAGGAACAGATAAACGGCAAGTGGTACTCAGTTTGTGATCACGAGCATGTTCCTATGATTGAACATACAAAAGATGATAAATACAAAGTCCGCAACTGCAACGGCAAAGCGATTCTACACGAAAGCTTTGCTGATGCAGAAAAACTCGCAATTGAAACTTACAAAAAGTTTGAAAAGTTTAATAAGAGTTTTGAGGGGTAAGTACAGAGTCTTATAAACTGCCTGCGTCAATGTAGCGATTCATAACACTTATGTATTCTTAGTGTTTTATAAAATACATTTATTTCAGAGCTTTTTTTAACTCATCAGCAACTTTTAAGGCAAGCTCAAAGCTTGAAATCTGATTCTTTTTTTCTTCATCAGTTCCAAGTGTTGCTCTGTTCCAGCTTAAATCATTTAATAAATCACCGCCAAAGAAGAAAGGATAAAAATCAATTTTTCTAAAATCACATACAGCCTGCAATCCTGAACATTCCATCTCTACACAAATGCAGCCATCTTCTTTTCTGGCATTTCTATTATTAATTGTTTCGCGGTAAATTGCATCGGTTGTCCAGGTCTTACCAGTGACATAATCAACATTCAATTTGTCAAAAATTGATACAAGTTCTGAGCTTTTATTGATTTCGATATAATCCTGTGTTGGAGCAAAATGATAAGAAAAACCTTCATCTCTATATGCGCTGGTAGGAACAATAATTTTTCCATTACACTTTTTCTCGTCAAGAATTCCGCATGAACCAAAGAAGATAAACTTAGAAGCGCCAGTAAGACATCTTACTTCATCAATAATACATCCGGCACTAGCCGCACCTATCGGAGACATATAAAAAAGAACGTTAAAATCTTCGAGCAGATAAATCGTAATTCTGCCATTTGCAGTTCCTGCATATGCGACTTTAGAACATTTATAATGCTTGATTACCTTGTCATGTACCGCATGAGAAAAAGTTGCAATACAGATATCTGCAATTTTTTTATGTTCTCCATAAACTTTCTCTGGTGTAATCAGAGATTCAGATTCATTATCAAAACTTTGTTCTATACTCATTTTTTTAGTCCGTTGATTTCATCTTCGAGTTTCTTTATTGTTGAAAGAACTTCTTCAAAGTATGGAATCTCACCATACATCATATTATTCATATCATTATAGTCGGCTTTCAAAGCAGAAAGACTCTTCTCATTTGGATAGAGCATAAAACTTCCAGGGACTGCGTCTTCAAACTTAGCCCAGCCACGATTATAGAAAGTCATAGTAAAACGTCTGACTTCTTCAAGTAAATCAAGGGAATCAAAAGCTTCCTGTTTTACAAAACTAGAATACATCTTATAAAGATCATAATAATGCCTTGAATAATGACGTGGAACTTTGCCATCAACTCTATGAGCTTCTTGATGCATAATAACAGCTTTTTCCCAGAATGTTCTTACAGGTCTTGTAATTAAAACCGGGAAATCAGGCTTATCAAAAAGATTCGGATATTTTTGGGCAATAAAACTTGAAAGCATAATTGATTCACAAGGAGTCCATGCTGCAAGTGGTCCAATTTCAAGTTTTACTGCATTCGGAATATAGGAATCAGAATGATTTGTTGGATATTCCAGATAGATTGCAAGCTCTTTTTCTTCCAAACGTTCTTTAAACGGAATATTTGTTTCTTTTTTCAAATCATTCATAATTGATGGAATAAGCTTGTTCTTATAAAACTGTATTGCCTTTGCGTTAAGCTTTTCAGCCATCTTTTCTTTCTGGCTCTTACTTTCAAGATGGATAATCTCTTCTAAGTTTTCACCTATGACTTCTGATTTTAAAACTACATCAATATCTTCAGAAAAGCGATTTATAAGACCATATCCTTTTGAAAGACTCGTTCCACCTTTGAACTCAAAATAATTTTTGAACTCGGAACGGGAAAACAAATAATCCAGAATATAACTTACATATAAATCTTTTTCTATAATTACTCCTGGAAGTTTCATTGAAGTTGCAACATCAACAATTACATCATCAATATCTTCAAGAGAATTCTTTAAAAACTTCAACATATCCTATACTCCAATCTTTTTTATATATTCATAAATCCAGGCCGGTACCCTTTTACACTCATCAAGCAAAGCCTTCTTTTCATCATCGGTTAGAATTTCCTTTAAGGTCTGCAAAACATTAGAAGTAATATTTTCTTCTCCCAGAGTCTTAAAAGCCTGAATTACTAGAGCAGATTTTGAAGACATACCACCAAGCAGTCTGTTAGTCGTATGCTTAAACTTTAACTTCATTCCGTAGATTTCATATTCGCGATATGGACCATTACTTAAGTATTCATAGCAGGCCGGAACCTGAGTTGAAAGATGCAGCATATTAAGTGCAATATCGCCCGAAGGAATAATATTCCAGGCAAACTTTTCTGCAATTTTATTTGCAACATCAGGAATTGATGAAGGAACATTCTTATTTAAAAGTTTTGAAAACTTAGGCTTTGAATAAATGCCGTCTATAACTCTAACAATTTCTCCATTCTTTTCCATACGCTGCAAAATTTTTTTTGCCGTACCATAAGAAGCATAATTAACCAGTTCATTAATAGAGAACAAACTGCCTTCCTGGGCCTGAGAAAGATACTCTTTTATAGCTGAAGTTGAATTATTCATACTCACTTTTACTTGTCCCTATAATTATACTGTTTTGGGGACAAATTACAAGAAAAAATTGTTTCCAAAAGTGTATAGTTTTGGGGACATGCAAGCGTTTATCGTTTTTATGATTTCTGTTTTCATCCCCATTTTTTCGCACCAAATTTTCCGTGATTCCTCATCCTTCAATTGATAAATTCAAGTATGACTTTAATGCTTTTTAAAAAGGCAGAAGTTATAGTTGAGGTGAGGCTAAAATGAACGAAAATGAAATCACTCTTTCTATAAAAGAAAAACTTACTCAAATAGAGCAACGCGAAAATATCCGTATTTTGTATGCATGTGAAAGTGGCTCCCGTGCCTGGGGATTTGCAAGCCCTGATTGCAAGGCTGAAACTTGTTATTCAGCCTGCAAAACGGCTGAGTCAAGGCCGAAGAGCGTAGCGTGCCTTGACCAGACGTATTCTGACTATGATGTTCGTTTCATTTTCGTTCGTCCAGTTGAGGATTATCTTCGAGTAAAAGAACTGCCTGACTTTATTGATGCAGAACTGAATGAAGTTTACGACATCAATGGTTGGGATTTGAAGAAGTTCTTCAAGCAGCTTTATAAATCAAATCCAGTTCTTTTTGAATGGGCAAACTCACCGATTTTTTACAGAACAACACAGGAGTGGGAGAGTGTAAAGGCAATTATGAAGGAGTATGTTCTCCAGGTTGCAATGATTCATCATTATCGAGGAATGGCAAAAAGCAATGTTCGAAGCAATTTCTCTACAACTGAAGTTGTTCTAAAGAAATATCTGTATGTACTTCGTCCGGTTCTGGCTTGCGTATGGATTATGCAGAAGCATACTGTTCCACCTACAGAGTTTATGAAACTTGTAGAGGAAGTTTTGCCAGAGGAATTAAAAGTATTGGCAGATGAACTGCTTGCTGTAAAAATGAAATCTGGAGAAAAGGAGAAGGGGACTAGAATCCCACAGATAGATTTGTTAATTGAGTCAAAACTTAATGAGGCGACTGTATTTCCGGTTACTGATGAAGTACAGGAGAATTATGAAAAGCTGGACAAACTGTTTTTAGAAATAGTTCAAGCGGGCGTTGCGGGCGGCGTTTGAGCCCGCTAGAGGGGGTAGCGTAAGACCGCTTGCGGGCTGAAGCGAGGGGCAGGCGCCCCTTCAGGAGGAAACAATGGCTGAATATTACAACATGATTTTAGATGAAGAAGAACTCCATTGGTTCTTTGATCATATCATTCAAAAGCCTCTCGAATATGAAACTTATATGATTATGCTGGCCTGCCGTGGTAAGAAGCTTACGGACGAGGAACGCGAATATACAAAGGTTGGTGCCCGCGGTGAAATGATGCGTGAAGAGCTGATTCGCTGTAAGGGAGGTCTTAAACAGGAATGGAATTTCGATATCTACAGACAGGCCTTTTATACATACAACTGTGATAAGCGTTCTCTTTTATCTCCAGCCAGAGTCCCATATCCAGAACATGCAATGGTTGTTTATTCTGTGGTGAATCCGACTAACGAAATTGACTGCATCGAAGATACCTTTGAGCATTACAACAAGGAGCGCAAAAATCTTACTGCTGCAATTCTTCGCGGTTCAAAGCCTGGGATACAGGATCATCTTGTTAAGATGCCTAAGGTTTTTGAGCATATGAAAAGCTGTCATGCCTCTCACACAAGCCGCCGTATCTGGTTAGATTTTGATATGGATATCAAAAAGGAATGTCGAACTACCGAAGTTTTCGAAGAAGCTTATACTGCACTTCATAGGGCAGGAGAAAAGCTTTTTGGTCTTGGTAACTTTGCGATCGTACAGACAAGTGGTGGTTATCATACTCTGGTCAGAAAGGAATGTCTTACTTTCAATCCGAATAACTTTCTAAAAGAAGTTTATGAGGAAGCTGATAATTCAAAACTTTCAGACTATGTAGATGAGTTTGTTGCAAACGATTCCAGCCACAAAAGCAAGGATGGAAACAACATCATAAAACGTTCGGCTCTTATTCCAACCCCTGGTTGCCGCCAGTATGACTCTTATCCGGTAGTAGTGAATAAAGAGGATTTTGACTGAGATCGGTGGTATAATTAAGTATGGCATACTCGGAGCTGATTAAAAATCTAGATACTCTCAGAACTTATATCCGCAGTTTTTATATCTATGGATTTAAAACGAGGGATCAGTTTTTTGGTAAGAGTCCGCGTACTTACGATGATGAAAAACGCCGTCTGGAAAATTATCTGGACGGTTATATGACCTTTCGCCCGGATGAAAACGGGAAGGTAACTTTTCTTTCAATCGATAGCCGTCATACTACTCACAATCCTTTGTACAAAATCTTCAAGGCAAAATCCTTTACCGCAATGGATATCTCGCTTCATTTTATGCTGATGGATATTCTGGCGGACGGTTCGAAGAAGACCTTAAATCAACTGCTGGACGAAATTAATGATACCTATCTTAATGATTTCTCGTCTGAAATATTGCCCGAAGAATCCAGCCTCAGAAAGAAGCTGAAGGAATATGAAGAATTAGGTTTAATCTCGTCAGAAAAAGATGGGAAGACAATGCTATATTTCCGTAATCCGATGACTGATTTGGATGGATTGGAAGATGCACTGTCCTTCTTTTCAGAGATTGCTCCTTGTGGTGTTACGGGCAGCTTCCTCTTTGATAAACTTTCTGGTGACGTTCAGAAGGAAAGCGAGGTATTCCAATTTAAGCATCATTACATTACCTCCTCAATTGAATCAGATTTTGTAGAACAGGTTTTTGAAGCAATCCGGGAGCACCGCTATCTTACAATTGAACAGCGGCGTGCTGAGGACGACAGAACTTTCCCCAATGAAGTTATTCCGCTGATGATTTATCAGAGTACTCAGGGTGGCCGTATGTATTTGATGGCTTACCGCCCGAGAGGTAAATATTTTCTTGCTCTCAGATTTGATTACATAATTGGCATGACGACTGGCGGCAAGTATGCAGGCTTTGAGCAGAAGAGGGCAGAGTTTGAAGAACTTAGAAAACATATATGGGGAGTGGCCTTAAAGCAGAACAAGAAACATAACGACACAACAACTGTGCACGTAACCTTCCGCGTTCATTTTGAAGAGGAAGAGAAGTTCATTTATCAGCGACTTTTGCGGGAAAAACGCTGCGGTAGTGTAACGCTGCTGGATGATAACAATGCTCAATTTGATGCAGATGTTTTTGATCCTCAGGAAATAATTCCTTGGGCAAGAAGCTTTATTTGTAGGATTACTTTCTTTGATTGTTCTGAAAAATATATTGCTCGACGGTTCTATGGCGATATTCGTAAAATGTATCGCTTGTATTCTGAGGAAGATGTAGACTTCACGAAGGAGGCAGACGATGCTATTCAGTGAAATCTATAGTGCCTATTACAATACCGTTGCCTCAATAATCTCCTGCAGCCAGCAGGGAAAACTGGATTCTGATTTGCTTTTCAAAATTGTAAAAGAATCTGCTTTCCCTGAAAGCTTTATGACAATTGGCAGTGCCTTAGAAACTGGAAAGTGGCCTTTGGTTAAAAAGGACTACAGCACAAATATTCAGAACATTCCCACAATGCCTCTTTCGATTTTGCAGAAGAGATGGCTTAAAGCTCTTTGCAATGATAAGCGAATCCGTCTTTTTGTAAGTGATGAGGTTCTTGAGCGGCTTAAAAATCAGCTTCAGGATGTTGAACCGCTTTTTACAGAAAACGATTATTATCTTTATGATAAATACTCTGATGGAGACCCCTATGACGATTCCGAATACATCAAAAACTTCCGAACTGTACTAGAAGCTATTCATCAGAAAAAAACTATAAGCGTAGAATACACCGGTCGTTTTGGACAGCAAAAAAGATTTATCTGTGCTCCTTGTAAAATTGAATACTCAGAAAAGGATGATAAATTCCGTATTATCTCAAAGGTTAGGAATCGTCATTCAATATTAAATATCGCAAGAATCAATTCCTGTGAAGTGACAGAAAACTCAAAGGTTGATGATATTTCCGAGGAAGACTTGCCAGATAACAGACGAACAAGCGTAACTCTCGAAATCTATGACGAGCGAAAAGCAATGGAAAGAGTAATGCTTGCCTTTGCTCACTTCGAAAAAAGTGCTGTCCAAGTCAGTGATGAAGTATATCGGCTTACTCTAAATTATGACAGCTTCGATGAAATAGAACTTGTTGTCCGCGTTTTAAGCTTTGGTCCTATGGTAAAGGTTCTGGAACCGGAAAGCTTTAGGAATCTTATACAGGAACGGATTTCTAAACAAATTGAATTGATGAAGAATTAAATAATATAAAAGAAAACTTCACATTCAGAAGGAAAAGACATGGCTATATTGAAATATGAAGATTTAGAATTAGAGTTTATTCCAATGAAATTTATTGACTGGGGTACTTGGCCTGAGTGGAGCTTTAAGGTTTGTTTGAAATGGAAAGGGATTCCTGTTCTTAACGAAAAAGTGATGAAACGACACGGTAATTTTTGGTCTATGGGGAAAGAAGGGGGAGTTGTTGCGAGCGAACAAGATAAATTGCTCCTGCTTGAGGATTTTGACGCTTGTATAAAAGATAAAAAAACAAGGATTTGGGAATCTCATCCTGATCCTGATATGTCAGTATCGATTTTTCCAGATAGAGCATTTCCTTATCTTGAAGAGGTTGAAGTAGGGGTTTATTCAATAATTATTAGTCCTGATGCATATCAATTTAAGGATACAGATTGTTATATGGGTTATTCGGGAGTTTCCTTTGTAATGGTTGTTGAAAATCTAGAATTTGAAAAATTTGTATCAGATCTTAAAAAAGAATTCGAACAGCTTAAAGATAATTAAAGATTTTCGCACCAAATTTTCCGTGATATTTGAATTTGACTCTGCTATAGTTTACTCATAAAGGTTCATACAGCAATTTAATTAGAGAAGTAACGATAACTTTTATCGTGCCGAAAGGTGTTGGTAAATCGAACCTTGTTTATGGAGACCTGCTATGGTGGAAGTAAAAGGAAAGTATAATACGGCAAAAGTTTTTACAGATAATCTTGAAGAAAAGGGACGAGAGCAGATTGAACGTCTTTGTGATCAGCCTTATGCCGCTGACAGCAAGATTCGTATGATGCCAGATGTACATGCCGGAGCTGGATGTACTATTGGTACAACAATGACTATTGCTGATAAAATTTGCCCGAATCTTGTTGGTGTTGATATCGGTTGCGGAATGGAAACCCTTATCATTAAAGCGGATTCTCCTGTGAATGAAAAGTTTGATCCGGAAAAATTAGATAAGTGCATTCGTAGAAATATTCCTGTGGGACGCGAGATTCGCAGAGCGGGTCATGTCCATAAATTTGTTGATGAGATTGATTTCGATAAGATTCGATGCCGAAAGGCCAATATTGGAAATGCCAGACGCTCTCTTGGCACTCTTGGGGGTGGAAATCATTTTATTGAAGCTGACCGTGATGAGGCTGGAAATCTTTACATTGTTGTTCATTCAGGAAGCCGCCATCTTGGACTTGAAGTTGCAAATTACTATCAGGATATGGCATGGAAACAGTTGAATCATACTGAAGACGCTGATATTCGTGCAGCAGTTGCAAAGCTTAAAGCAGAAGGGCGGCAGGAAGAAATCCAGTCTCTACTGCCAGGCATTAAAGCAGCGGTTTGTACAAACATCCCTCAACCGCTTGCTTATGTAGAAGGTCAGCTTTTTGAAGACTATATAAATGATATGAAGATTCTTCAGAGATTTGCAATGTTTAATCGAAAAGCAATGATTGACACAATTACTGTTGGACTTCGACTTGATAAGCATGATGTTATTGATCAGTTTACAACGATTCATAACTATATTGATACTGATGCAATGATTTTGAGAAAGGGAAGTGTTAGCGCTCGAAAGGGGGAAAAGCTTTTAATTCCAATCAATATGAGAGATGGAAGTCTCGTCTGTGTTGGAAAAGGGAATGAAGACTGGAACTATTCGGCACCTCATGGAGCTGGTCGTGTAATGGGTCGTAAGGAAGCTCGTTACAAATTGCAGCTTGAAGATTTTGAAAAATCAATGGAAGGTATTTGGAGTTCAACCGTTTGTAAGGACACGCTCGATGAAGCACCTATGGCTTATAAGAATATGAGTGAGATTGTTGGTAATATTGAACCAACTGCAGAAGTTGTAAATATCATTAAACCAATTTTTAACTTCAAGGCAGCAGAATAGGAATTAAAGTAGAACTTTATAAATTACAACTTTAATTACAAATTTGAAAAAGCTTATTATGATTAAAAATATGAATTGCAAATCTACCAAAAGTTAGCTTGCACAAAAGCAGTTATTTGTGTAACTGGAGGCAATTGACTTTCTTGGTTTGTAATTCAAAAGACGCGTGCAGCAACAGGTTTGAGATTGGAATAATTACAACATGCCTAAGACTGCCAGGCTAAGGCAGTTCGCGTCTTGTTGTTTGCTGTCTTAGCACAACGGTAGTGCAGCTGATTTGTAATCAGCAGGTTGTGGGTTCAAATCCTACAGGCAGCTAAAAGGCACGTACAGCAATAGTACCATGTGTCGTGGGTTCGATTCCCATCTCCCGCTCTTCATGCGGGAGTAGCTCAATTGGTAGAGCAATGGCCCGAAAGGGTTACTTAGTGCCTTGTTTTGGCAGTTAGATACATACAGCAACTTTAACAGTAGCTTAGAGGTTAAAGCACTAGATTTGTAATCTGGGTACACGAGTTCGACTCTCGCCGATTTTGTATGCGTCGCGTAAACGCTCCGCTTACATGAGTGGAAATTATTGTCGTTTGCGCCTTCGGCGCATGCGTATCTTGTATCTGCAGACAGCTATCCATTAGCCCTGTCTCAGAGCTGCCAATTTTTTGAATGATAAAAGAGGCGTTGTTCCAAGGAGATAGGGAATATAAATTGCCTCCATGCAATTTATATTCCAGCAGTTTCGTTGAAACTGCGATTCGTGCCATCCATGGCACGTCACTAACGTGAAGTTTAAGAGGAATAAAATGAACGCATTACAGGCAATGAAAATGCAGTTGAACGTGGCTCGTACCGAGAATGGTGATTTGGCATATAAGTCTACAGGTTCTGCTTGTCTGGATTTCTTTTCTTTGTGCGGTGGTATGAGAAGAAATGGATGTGGTAAACCTAAAAATTGCTCACGCAATTTTTTTAACGGTTTGCTATTGAACACCGGCTGCCAGCAGCCTTACACAGATTTGGACAAGCTTTTTGCAAAGGCTTATGCAGAGAATCCTGTAGTTGCAATTAAGATTCTTTTTTATATGCGTAACATCCGCGGTGGTCTTGGTGAACGCAACAGCTTCCGCGTGCTTTTGAAGGAGCTTGCTAAGTTCTATCCTGAGATGGCTAAGCAGATTGTTTATGCTGTTCCAGAATATGGTCGCTGGGATGATCTTCTTGTTCTGCTTGATACACCGGTAAAGGATGATGCAATCGCTCTGATTAAAAGTCAGATTGAAAAAGATAAGGAAGCAATGGAGAAGGGAAGAGAAGTAAGCTTGCTTGGAAAGTGGCTTCCTTCTATCAACACTTCTTCTAAGGAAAGTGTTGCCAGAGCAAAAATCATAATGGCAGCTCTTGGCATGAAGGCTGTTGAATATCGTAAGTTGTGTTCTGCACTTCGTAAGGAAATCAAGATTCTTGAAGATAACCTTCGTCGCAAGGATTATACCTTTGATTATTCTAAGCAGCCAAGCCAGGCAATGCTCCGTTACAAGAAGGCCTTTATGCGAAACGATGAGGAACGCTATAAGAGCTTCTTGAACAAGGTAGTCGAACAGGCAGAAAAGCTTGCTCGTGGTGAAGAAATTCCTGAAGAGGAGAGGGTAAAGCTTAATACTAAGACCCTTTATCCTTATCAGATTGTTGGCCCGTTTATGGATGGATGGTCTGGTGCTAGATGTCTTCCGGACGAAAAAGCTCTTCCTTTGGAAGCGAGCTGGAAGGCTTTGGACCGTGGAAGCTTTGATTCTAAGACCATTGTTGTTCGCGACGGTTCTGGTTCTATGTATGGTTCTGGAGATTTTGCAGCAATCAATATTGCTACATCTTTGGCTTTGCTTTTTGCAGAACAGCTTGATGGTGCATATAAGAACAGCTTTATCACTTTCAGCTCAGAGCCAAGACTTGTCCAGGTTCCAGAGAACGCAGATACTTTGCAGAAGAAGTTGAACTTCATTTCTAAGTATGATGACTGTTCTAACACTGATATCGGTAAGGTTTACCGCCTTATCCTTGATGTAGCAAAGAGCGGTAATGTTCCAAAAGAGGAAATGATTGAACGAGTTTTGATTATTTCTGATATGGAATTTGATGCAGCGGTGACAATTTCAGACACCGCTGCAAACGAACGAGTCAAGAGTTTAAGCGAAGCGTCTCTTGACCGTTCGTACTGCCCGACCAATGTCTCAACCTTCGAATTCTACAAAAAGGAGTTTGAAGCCGCCGGTTACGAACTTCCGGAAATCGTATTCTGGAACGTAGAAGCCCGCGATACACACCTTCCTGTTACAATGAACGAGAAGGGCGTAAAACTGGTAAGCGGTGCATCAGCAAATATCTTTGCAGATGTAGTGAGTGGCGACCTCAAGGTTGTAACTCCATACGAGTTCATGCTTCAGATACTTGAACCATATGCCGAGTTTGATACAGTGAGCGTCGCCTGATAAGGCGAAAAAACAGTCCAGTGGACTGTTTTTAGCGAACTGCCGAGCAGCTATGCTGCGAAGGGTACAGTAGCATAAGGAATTAAAGGTGCAGGCAGCAATTTTGAAAAGGAATTGTACCTTAGGGGTAACCCTGATGCACCTTGTATAAAGATGCGTACAGCAATAAAAGCAATAGACTGGTAATCTATGAGAGCTAATTTGCATCTTGATAACAAAAGGCACACACAGCAATTATTGTGAGATAATAGAAGAATCGTGCCTTGTGACCTTCTTCAGCTAATAACTGGAGAAGGTCTTTTTTTACAAGTATGGCTTTAATGATTTCTTCTATATTTCAGATATAATTATCTTAACACGGAGGAAATGCTATGAGCAGATGTTTTTATTTTAAAACTGAATATTGCGTTGATTTTATTGGAATGCAAGAAACGCTTGAGATGATTTTTAATTGTGATTCAGACTCTATCGAGTATCCAGTTGAATTTTATGAACTTGAACCTTCGGAAGGGGAACGAGAGGCCGCTTGTTTTTATATAAAGGGAGAATCAGCAAAAGGTGTTCAAGTAATCAACAAAGAAGGTTATATCATCATAAAAATTAATTCACTTTGTAATTATAAAGATTATGATCTTGCAAGAACAATACTTATATTAGAGCGAGACTTTCTAAAAACTCAGATTCTAGATGAAAACAATGCAATAATTATTCCGGAAGAATATTTTACAAATGAAAGGATTCAGAAATTAATAGAAGAAGATGCTAAAGCTGTAGAAGAGGAAGATAATTATCAGTATCACGGAAATCATTGGAATTGTATTTTAGATAATCCAGAAAATGACATTATACCTCTGCTTTCAGAAAGCATAGAGAAGGGCTCTCTTTATGGTCATACTACATGTGATTATACTCTAGAGAAGAAACTTCACGGTCCTGTAGCTATACTTGAATATGATAAGGGTGATAGAGAATCTGCAATTGTCATTCGAAATGTAATTGCAGCAGATAATAATAAAAAAAGTAATTCACTTGTTTCAGGATTTCCAGTTATAAAGGGAGGAAATCGAATTACTCTTAAAATCTCTAAAATCCAGGAATGGGAAAACGGACTTGAAGGATGGATAACAGCAGAACTTGTTGATGGAAGATGGCTCACATTATTTGATACAGGTTTCGCAATCAATAAAGATAAATATGAAATCGGCAAGAACTACGACTTTATCATTGGGGCCTTGGCATATTCTGCACATGAACCAGAATCAAAGGGCTTTACTTTTGAAGGCCAAAAGGCTATCGATTTTAAGGCAAAGCTTGGAGAAGAGCCCGAATATGATGAAAACGGAAATGTAAAGCCAATTGAGTTCTCAACAGAACAACTTTGCGCCTTCCTTCAAAGAGGCCATGCCCCTGATGAAGCTGAATTCATCACTACTGTTGATGAGGTAAGAGCTGTAAAAGCTTTTGGAAAAGACTTCTGGAAATTTGATGTAATTTACCGTTCAGAAGAAGATGATGGAATTAAAATCCCGACTTTTTTAATTCAGTCCAATGAAAATCAATCTATCCAAAACGCAAAGCAGCTTCAGGGAATACTCTGGCTTACGGGATATCTGGCATGATATCATTCTTTATATAAAACTTTTTCAAACCCTATCACTAGATGATATTCTTTTCAGATACAATTACAGCATTGAAAACTCTAAAAAACCGGAGATTTTATATGCTGAAGAAGATTGTTCAAAACATACTGCCCATAGCCATAGTACTGGCTATGGTTCTACTGTTCATTCCAATCCCAGAAATGGTGGTAAATATTTTGTATCTGCTTTCCTGGGCCTTATCTATGCTCTTGTTTCATACAGTCAGGAATTCTAAAGAGAAGATACAAGCACTACCTCGATATTTATTATTCCTGACTTTGATAAATATGAGTCTGCAAATTTCTTATACGAGTATAATCCTTAATTATAAAAGCAGAATCAATCTGGAGAAAATATCTGGCGATGGATACTTCTTTATTATTGCCATCATTATTTCTATAACACTTCTGGTACTTTCAAATATTTTTATTCGAAAAAGATTTAAGGAAATATGTAAAGCAGAAAAGGAGAAAGAGCGCACCCAAGAAGATCAAGATTACTACAGTAACCTAGAAGGAAGCTCATTATTTCTGAAGGGAAACTTAAACGCAATTACATATATGTACATTGTAGTTCTGGTTGGTGGCAGCCTCACTGGAATCTTTGTTCATAAACTATCTAGCCCGAAATTCGAGTTTTCTAAATTAATCGTAATCTGAAAAAGTTTTGATAAA
>JAEDCY010000024.1 GCA_016293915.1 Treponema sp.
GGTGGTGGTAACAACTCTTCTCTTACAGTTCACGTTGTTTCTTCTGCCGATACAGATACTTATTCTGCAATGGCTGCTGCTGTTGGTTCCCTTAAAGGACGCCGCCATGGTGGTGCAAACATCAAGGTTATGGAAATGATGGATGACATCAAGGCTAACGTAAAGGACTGGACAAGCGAAAAAGAAGTCGGCAACTACCTGAGAAAGATTGCAACAAAAGAGGCTGGCGACCGCTCTGGTTTAATTTACGGTATGGGCCATGCAATTTATACAATCAGCGACCCTCGTGAAGTTCTTCTCAAGGCTAAGGCTAAAAAGCTTGCTAAGGAAAAAGGCTTCCTCGAAGAGTTTGCTCTTTATGATTTGATTGAAAAGCTTGCTCCTGCCATCATTCAGGACGTTCACCAGTCTGATAAAAAGATTTGTGCAAATGTCGATATGTACTCTGGCCTTGTTTATTCTATGCTCAACATTCCTCGCGAGCTCTTTACACCTATCTTCGCAATTTCACGTATTGCCGGATGGTCTGCTCACCGCCTTGAGGAAATTGTCAGCGGCGGCCGTATCTACCGACCTGCTTACAAAAATATCTCAAAAGAGCGCGACTTTGTTCCGCTGATGGATAGAAAATAAACTGAAAATACGGTGGTTGAGTAGCCCGCAGGGCGTATCGAAACCACCGCAGAACACAGCTTATGTCAAAAGAACGTCTGGACAAATTATTAGCTCACGAAGGCTTCGGCTCGCGCAAAGATATAAGAAAACTTCTCCGCAATTGCAAAGTCCTCGTGAACGGCAGCCGTACTTATGATTCATCAACTCAAATAGACGCAGAAAAAGACACCATCAGTGTAGACGGCGAAGAAATCAACCTTCATAAAAATCTCTATCTGATGATGAATAAGCCCCAGCACTACGTCTGCTCCACAAAAGAAGGCGACCACGAAACAGTTTTTGACCTTCTGGACGACAGTCTGCGAACCCCATACCTGCAGGACAAGCTTCACTTAGTCGGCCGCCTGGACATGGACACAGAAGGACTTCTTCTTTTTACAACTGATGGAGAATTGACTCACCGCTTAATCTCACCAAAATCGCATATCAGTAAAACATACCTGTGCGGTCTGGAACACCCGGAGACAGCCGACCACCAGGCCGCAATCACCGCAAAATTCGAAAGCGGCATCGAGATCGGCCCAGAAGACAACGAGCAAGGCTTCACCGCCCAGCCCGCCCAAATCACCTGGCTAAACGACACCACCGCCCATCTCACAATCTACGAAGGCAAATACCACCAGGTAAAGAGAATGTTCGCGGCGGTGGGAAATAAGATTGTTTACTTGAAAAGAATCTCAATGGGGCAGTTGAAGCTCGATGAAGAACTTGAGCTTGGAGAATATAAAGAGCTCACCGACGATGATTTAGAAAAACTCAACTAATTAAACGCAAACAGTCTGCCCTTCACCAGCCAGGCAAAGCCGAAAATCAGCAGCAGCACTGCTTCTACTATCATGGTAAGGAAGCCCGGAATATTCACTCCACATGCGCGCACAATACTCAGAAGCACAAAAAGCACCATAACAAAAATCATAGCCTAGGAACAAACCTTGTAGATTTTATTATTCAGTTCATTCTGACCACGTGTAAAAAGCCAGCCAAAATTAAAGGCCAGCAGAGCAAAAAGCAGCATTCCAAGAGCACCAAGAACATTACGGTGCAGGAGGGAACTCATTGCCCGAACTTTTACTTTTTCAATTACTTTTCGTCCATTTTTTTTCCTCTTTTTTATTATAAGGAGATATTAATTTATTTTTCAAATAATCGTCTTCTGAAAGCAGTTATAAAAATCAATGATTCTTTTCATCAGATTCTGATTACTTTTCTCTAACTACAAAAACATATAAATATAATAGAATCTAACAAGCGAAAAAGATTAAAGTATAGGAGTCTAAAATGATAAAAAAAGAACCATATTTGTATACCTGCTGTTTACAATTTTCTTTTCTATTTTCATAACAAGTTGCGGATCTGAAAATAAACCTACCTATGTCTGGAATATGAGCTTTCCAGATGGAGAATATGATTTTACTTTTAAGGGAACCGAAGGTCATCCTGATGATGTTTTAAAAATTAATCTAAAAAGCAAAGATTTAGTAACAACTGTCGTACTAAACGAAGTAACTATTTATAGTGCTGTGAGAATGCGTGGTTTTAGTGGCAATATGATGGGAATTGAAATTCATAATCAAAATACCGGAAACCTTAAAATATACTATGACCTAACCGGTCTTTTTCATCTGACAGTTTCTACTCGAGAAAAGGATTATGATTTAGTTTCATTCACTATCAATGGTGTAAATGCATTGATTTTAAGGAACGTAAAAACATATGAATTACGAGGCACCCCAGCAGGATTTTGGATCACAGATGCCGGTGAAGAAAGCGCAATATATAGTAGTCATACTTTCCATCCTGGCGAAAAACTTATAATTAAATATAAGCCACTCGAAAATTATAACTATACAGAAAAATATTATATAACACTTTATGATGCTACAGATACTAAACAAATCTACAAACGTGCCGCAAATAATGTAGATACATTATCGTATACCTTTACGAAGGATGATATAGGCCGTTGTTTTGAGATACGTCTTTTCGGTATTGATGAATATGAGGGCTCCGAAATTTCGAAACTTACTCTTACTGTTACTGCAGAATAGAATAGTTACGCATTGTCGTTTTTAGACCGGCAATGCGTGAAACAAAACCAATATATATACATATCATTTCCCCTTACTTGTTAAAACCCCACTAATCAGTTAAAATATCTGTGAAAAAATCACAAGGACGTTTTAATGACAGATATCGAAATCGCTCAGAAAAACAAGATGATTCCGGTGGCTGAGGTTGCTGCTAAAATTGGAATCACTGCAGACAAGCTTGAAAACTATGGGCCTTACAAGGCAAAGATTACTTTTGAAGAACTTCGCGCCTTGCAGGAAAAGGCTGCCAAAAATCCTGGCAAGCTGATTCTTGTAACAGCCGTTACCCCTACTCCGGCCGGAGAAGGCAAATCTACTGTTTCCATCGGTCTTGCAGATGGTCTCAACCGCATTGGAAAGAAAACTGTTGTTGCCCTGCGCGAGCCTAGTCTAGGACCTTGTTTTGGCGTAAAGGGCGGTGCCTGTGGCGGCGGATATGCTCAGATTGTTCCGATGGAAGATATCAACCTTCATTTTACAGGCGATATTCATGCAATCTCAATTGCAAATAACCTGATTGCGGCCCTTATTGATAATCATCTTCAGCAGGGAAATGAACTTGGAATTGACCCGCGCACTATTTCCTGGAAACGCTGTGTAGACTTGAACGACCGCGCCCTCCGCAATATCACAATAGGACTCGGCGGACGCCTTCAGGGAGTTCCTCGCGAAGACCACTTCTCAATTGCTGTTGCAAGCGAAATTATGGCAATTGTATGTCTCAGCCGCACAATCAGTGAGCTTAAAGAACACATTGACCGTATTGTAATCGGCCAGAACTATGCCCGTGAAAACGTAACCTTTGGTCAGCTCAAGTGCACTGGTGCTATTGCGGCCCTCTTAAAAGATGTAATTAAACCAAATCTTGTACAGACTCTGGAAAAGAATCCGGCCTTTGTTCATGGCGGGCCTTTTGCAAATATTGCCCACGGCTGTAACAGTGTAAACGCAACTTTGTGTGCTCTTGCAACCGGCGACTATGTTGTAACAGAAGCGGGCTTTGCTGCAGACCTTGGTGCAGAAAAGTTCTTAGACATCAAGTGCCGAGCAGCAGGCCTCAAGCCAGCAGCTGTAGTAATTGTTGCAACAATCCGCGCACTTAAGATGCACGGTGGTATTTCAAAGGCAGATCTGGCAAAACCGGACACAGCAGCCCTGGAAAAAGGCTTTGCAAACCTCAAGACTCATATTGAAAACGTTGCAAAGTTCGGCTTGCCTGCTGTAGTTGCTGTAAATAAATTCATAACTGATACTGATGAAGAAATCCAGCTGCTCGAAAAGCTTTGCCGCGACAACGGTTCAACTGCTGTGCTCAGCGAAGGCTGGGGGAAAGGCGGCGAAGGAGCCGCAGACCTCGCCCGCACTGTTGCAGAAATTGCAGACAGCGGAAAGGCAAATTACCATCCGCTTTACGAGCTGGACCTTCCACTCGCAGACAAAATCCGCACAATTGCAAAAGAGATTTACCGCGCCGCTGACGTTGAATTTGATTCTGCTGCACTCAAAAAACTCAAGACTTTTGAAGATGCCGGCTACGGCAAACTTCCGGTTTGTATCGCAAAAACTCAGAACTCAATCAGCCACGATCCAAAACTCATTGGCGCTCCAAGCGGATACACCTTCCCAGTTCGCGACGTTCAATTGTATGCAGGAGCAGGCTTTGTAGTTGCCCTTGCCGGCGACATCATGACAATGCCAGGCTTACCAAAAGCCCCAGCCGCCCTAAACATAGATGTTGACGACAACGGAGTAATTCACGGATTATTCTAAAAGAAGAAAGCCGAGGTACACCTCGGCTTTTTTTATAAAATGACTCTGATGCGATTCGAACGCACTACCTGTTGCTTAGGAGGCAACCGCTCTATCCAACTGAGCTACAGAGCCTAAAATATCTACAATAATTCTCGAATCGCATTCTCCCCTTATGAGACAGCCATTTGCGATTCGAACGCACTACCTTTTGCTTAGGCATACAATAGCAAAATGCGTTAAAAAAACTTTGCGACAGCGAAGTTTTTAGCATTTTACAATTCCCCGCTCTATCCAACTGAGCTACTGGGTCTAATCAAAATCGTAGTACACCCAATGCTTAGCAAGACCGGCAAATCCATCTACCAGCGCATCAATTGTACTAACTGCCTCAGAATAATGAGAAAGGAACGTCTTTTCCTTAATTTCCTTTGGCAATGTAACCAGTTCATCATAAGCAGCATGGACACCGCGAGAATAGCCCATAACATCACAATCATGAAAAATAACTTCGATTTTCTTGTATTTATCCAGAAGGAATTGTAACTGCGACGGATTAAACTGTGTATCTGCAGTAAATAATATACGGTCATCAATAATTAATCCATAGGAAATTTGAGATTTTTTCAAGGATTTTTTTCTTGTAGTAACGTGACGTGTCCGGAAGAGTTTAATGTTTATACTTCCAACATTTGTTTCAAACATTTCAAAAGGTTTTTTCTGAATACGAACAGGCTTTATCTGATTAAAATAATCATCAAAAGTCATTACGCCTTCTTCACTGTACTGAATACCACCCTTCAGAGACTCTTCCCACAGGCTCTTCTTAAACTCATCTGTTATAACAAGATTAACAAGTCTTTTAGTGATATATTTACCTTCAAGAGCAAGTTCTTCAACACCTCCAATGTGATCAGCATGAGGATGAGTCAAAAGCAGATTCTTAATATCTGTAATTCTGCCGTTATACATGTTTTCAAAGGCATAAGAACACAAGGTTCCGCAGTCAACCAGAAGATGATCCTGCCCTTTTATTATCAGAAGGTTTGTCTGAAACGCAGTTTTTGTAAACGCATTACCAGTTCCCAGAAAGAAAAGAGAAAGATTTCCGTTATTGGTCAGTTCAATATTTGAAACAAAATGCCTAGTCTTCATTATATCTACTATTATAACACATTTTTATGAATTTGGTATACTTCTTCAACCCCATTTACCAAAATTCCGCCCATACCCATTTTTAGAGGTAAATCGATATCCATATCGTAGCGGTCGCCTATTGCAATACAATTTTCTGCATTTATTCCAGATTCTGATGATTTTGAAAGTCTTTCTACCGCAGTCTCAAAAGGCTCCAGAGCAGGTTTAGACTTAAAACAGGTATCGAGTCCAACAATCTTAGGAAAAAATTCTGAGATTCCTAAAGCATCCAAGGTCTTTCGCGCCGGCAGCACTGGATTATTTGTAACACAAATCAGCTGATATTCTTTCTGCAAAATTTTCAATTCGTCAATAAGCTTTTCATCCCGTCTGAGAAAATCAGCTGGTTCAAGAAGCTCGCGACGCCACTGTACACTCTGTTCAATAGGTACTCCAAAAGAAAGAAGAGTATTCCCAAGACTTACCTTACTGCCGTTATGCTCTGCTGCAAATTGTTTGCGGTATTCAGCAACCATACGGCGAGCTTCATCTGCAGAAATGCCGCGTTCTTTAGCAAACTGACGAACCTGACAATCTACCTGCTCAAAGGCATAAGCCTGATTCGTATACAAGGTTGAATCTATATCAAAAATAAAGGCACGAAGGTCAGAAGGAATTTTATAGATTTTCATACAGCACCCTTATAAGGTTCAAGTCTCACAATCTGCGCCGCAGCATCCTGCAAAGAGCCGTGCAGCCCAAGTCCAAAACAGGCAGCGCAAGCATCGCCCATAAGTTCACTATGAACAAAATGGCTTTTATTTCCTTCGTCCGCCGGACGCAATATTTTCATACCAAGCCGCTCCGATTTTTCACGAAGCAAAAGTTCATCATTAGTCTGTCCGCCGGTAACAGCCATCTCACAAGGAAACTGTACACCAGCCTCAGAAGCGGCCTGTTTAAGGCAACTAATACCACGCTCAACCTCAGCAAGCCGTTCATCTTCAGAAAGCTCTCCGCTGTTTGGAATCAGATACGAAGCATTCCAGAGCCCCGGAATCACAGAAGGCAGAATGCGCAAACCTTCTCCATGCAAAACCTTATCAGTACAAAAGTTAAGTCCTTCAGAGCTTCCGCAACGGTCGCAGAGCCGTCCGCTAACAAGAGTGCCGGTTCCAATCAGAGCGACAATAAAGTCCGGGCCACCGGCAATTACAGGGCAATTCTCTGTAAACGAAAGCCCCTGCTGCTGCAAATCATCAAGATACAGTAAACCGCATTTATCGCCTGGTTTTACAAAAGGCGGAAGAAGATTTTTTCTAATACCGCAGGCTTCAAGCATTTCATCATTCCAGTAAGCTTTTTCAAAACGCTCTTCCGGAAGAATAGTAACAGCCTGTCCTGTCAAAAGATATATAAGATATTCCGGGCCGGAAAAAAGTTTTTCATGTTTTTTCCATACTTCAGGAAACTGATTTTTTATTGAAAGTATTTTTGGAATAAAAAGAGAAGAACGGGCACAGTCAGGAATAAGTTCTGCCACTGCACCAGTATCTTCATTCCAGCAGAAAGTAAGCCCGCTTTCTGTTACAACCGTCGGGCCGTTTCCCGAAATACAAACTCCGGTTACCTGAACATCCTGCTGTACAAGTTTACCGGCAGCCTTCAAAAAAACATCATACCAGGAACAGGCAATAAAACGATCATGAGGTTCGTCAAATGGAATGGAGCAAAAAGAAACAACCTCACCGCATGCAGTTATTAAGCCAGCCTTTAGAGAAGTCGTTCCTATGTCAACACAAAGAATAGTATCTATCATATAAAAAGATGGGGCTGTCCAAAAAGTATCGTCATGCTGAACCTTCGCAGCATAGCTGCTCGGAGACTCGCTAAAAACAGTCCACTGGACTGTTTTTACACTGCATAGCAGTGTCGCTCCCTATGTTTCAGCATCTACACTATATCTAGGCCTATAGATTCCGAAACAAGTTCGGAATGACACTAGAAAGTAAACTTTTTGGTCATCCCCATGACAACTTATTTATTGGCGGATTATGCCCGACAATCTGTTACTCGTGCTTTACAACCTTCTCGATTATATTTCTATTATCAAGCAGTTCGCTGAGCGACTGGTTATAATGGATACGGGTAATAACGTTTGCAAAAAGGCCGCTTACATCTGTACTGATGTACCATTCACGCTTCAAAAGCTCTTCGTGATAAACAGCGTTAGTACCAATAATGCGGTAGAAAAGCCCCTTCTCGTAAGCTTCATCAAAGTTCTTGATTGCGTCTCCTGTAAAGAATGGAAGGGAAATTGCACAAATAACCTTTGTCGCACCCTGACCTTTCAGGAACTCCATAGCTTTAAGAAGAGTTCCTCCTGTTCCAAGCATATCATCAGCAAGGAAGGCAACCTTTCCCTTTACATCACCCAAAAGCTTAACAGACTTAATGTTTGTAGAATGAGCATCCTGAGTTACGATTGAGTAATCACGCTCCTTGTAAATCATAGCAAGCGGAAGCTTCAATCCAGAAGCATAAAATTTATTTCTATCAATAGCGCCAGTATCAGGAGAAACAATTACAAGATCTTCTGATTTACCAGTCAAATCAACAATCTTTGAAAGCTCGCGGATAATCTGATAGCTGGCATGAAGATTATCAAGATTACAACGTGAGAAAGCATTTACTATCTCGCGCGAATGGATATCCAGAGTAATAATTCGGTCAACGCCCTGCATTTCGTAAACATGAGCCAGAAGACTTGCAGTAAGACCTTCACGACCTTTACGTTTATGCTGTCTTGCATAAGGATAAGCCGGAACAACCAGAGTGATTTTTTCGGCTCCTGCAATACGCACCGCATCAATCGTTACAAGCAGCGAAACAAGGTGATCGTTTACAGACATTTTTACCTTGTTAGCACCGCCATTGAGAGAAAGAACTTCGTGGTTTTCAACATCCTGGAAAATAAATACATCTTTTCCGCGGACTGTATCCAACAACTCAGTTTTCACCTCACCATTAGCAAAATAAGTAAAGCGCGCGTTCACCTTGAACACCGGCGGTCTATACTTATCCGTAGCACCTCTTATGCACAAATCAGACGTCTGCAAATCGTTCTGCAGATTGATTCTGTTCACAAGCTCTTCTTTACTCAGCTCATAACGCTTAGACAATACATCGTTCTTCAAGGTGAAGCGGTGTTTGTACATATGTTTAAGGTGCGTTATGACTTCATTGGCGAAAGCTTCGCCACCAGGACACGCAACAATCGCTAGACTTGTTGGTTCTGTATAAGGCATATTGGACCTCTTAATAAATAGTGGGATGCTTTTAATATATCAGAAAGAAGGATTTTTAGGAAGAGTTTTCCAGGTGTTAGGCTATAGGTTTTAAGTTCCAAGGGATTAGGGGGGGGGAAGACTCCCCCTCGCTTCAGCCCGCACAGCGGTCTTTCGCTACCCCCTCTGCGGGCTCAAACGCCGCCCTGCGATGTTTGCGAAGCAAACTCGGTTACAACGCCTGCTTACAATTTAGGATATTTGTCGAAATAAGCCTTTGTTTCCTTAGCAACAAGACCGCTAAGTACAATCAAAGAAATACAGTTTGGAATAGCCATCAAACCGTTTGTAATATCAGCGATTGTCCATACAGCAGAAATTGTCATGTAAGGTCCAATAGCAACTGCAATGATGTAAAGCCAGCGGTAAACTTTTACAACACTCATATTTCCGCCAGTCAAATATTCAAGACATTTTTCTGAGTAGTAGTCCCAGCCAAGAATTGTTGTGAATGCAAAGAATACGAGACAAAGCATCAAAAGGAACTGAACAGAAATGTTGTCACCACCAAGAATAGCTGAGAATGCACGAGAAGTAAGGGCGGCACCTGTTGCACCAGAGTTCCATACATCACCACCAGCAAGTACAATAGAAAGACCAGTCATTGTACAGATAATCAAAGTATCAATTACAGTACCAGTCATATTTACCATACCCTGCTCTACAGGTTCGTCTGTCTGAACGGCAGCAGCGGCGATAGGAGCAGATCCAAGACCAGCTTCGTTAGAGAAGATACCACGTGCAATACCTTTCTGCATAGCCATACGGATGATTGTTCCGGCAGCTGCACCGGCAATTGCCTTAACACCAGTATCTGCACCAAATGCACCCTTGAAAATCAAAGCAAAAGCAGCAGGAACACGAGTAGCATTCATAATGATTACAGAAACACCAAGGAATACATAAATTACAGCCATTACAGGAACAACCTTTTCTGCAACCTTAGAGATTCTCTTCAAACCACCAATAACAACAAGGGCAGTTGCGATTGTTATGATTGCGCCACCAATTACTGTAGCCCATGTATAATCATTTCCAAAGAGAGAGAAAGCAATGTGTGATTTATCAGCATCAAAGGCATTCTGAATAGCACCACAAATACCGTTTACCTGAGTAAAGGTTCCAATACCAAAAAGACCTACGAGAGTTCCGAAAATTGCAAAGAGAACAGCAAGCCATTTCCAGTTCTTACCCATACCTTTTTCAATTACATAGAAAGGTCCACCAAGAACATGGCCGTCTTCCTTAACTTCACGATACTTAATAGAAAGCATACATTCAGCATACTTTGTAGCAGTACCAAGAAGAGCTGCAACCCACATCCAGAAAAGAGCACCTGGACCACCGGCAAGAATAGCAGTTGCAACTCCTACGATGTTACCAGTACCAATTGTTGCAGAAAGAGCTGTACAAAGAGCAGAGAAACCAGAAAGTTCTCCCTTTCCTTCGTTTTCCTTGAAAATGCTCTTGAATGCACGTCCAAGCTTTGTAAATTGAATACCGCGTGTCGCAATAGTCATTACGATACCAGTAACAAGAATAAGGGCGATTGTCGGGATTCCCCATACAATGTCGTCGATAGTGTTTAGGATTTGTTCAAACATGTTGTTTGTCCCCTTTAAAAAAATTAAGAGCTGGCTTTCAAAAACCAGCTCCCTAAAGAGTAAAACAGAACGTATATATTTTATATTGCTCCGTCCCTTATGCCTGAGATATCAGAAACTTCTTACAGGAATATGCAGAAAGCTTTCCTAACCCTTCGGCGTCCTGCGGGATTGCAGGAACTCTCCAGAGAAGGTGTGGATAGGAGTCGAACCTACCAATGATGGTTTTGCAGACCAGTCCCTTACCGCTTGGGTACCACACCAAAAAAATGTATGTTTAATATATAGAAGAATAATAGGATTGTCAATATAGGAATCTAGAAATCGGTCTATTACTCCCGTGAAAAATTATTATCCGAAATCTTGATGGGCTCCCGTGAAAAAAACACATCAGACTGCGGGCGAGCTGGTTTTTGCGTAAGGATTCTGCGGTTTTCGCAAGCGAAAATCCTCGAATCCTTTTTATGGCTAAGCGCCAAAACCCCTCGATGCAGCCTGATGTGTTTTTTCCACTCCGCCCATCTATTTGACCGGGTATTTTTCCACAGCAGTAATAAACCGATCCTAACACTTATTAAAACTCGAAATCTTCTTCTATATACTAATCACACTTCTTTTTAAGTATAGCGAGGACTTCGGTGGCTTCGTTGGCGTTGTCGAAGGTGAACTGGCGGGTGCGGCCTTTTTTGGGTTTTATCATAATCATGTAGTCAGGGTGATTAGATTCTTCTTCTGTTAAGATTTTTTCAATATCTTTATACCAGAAAATATCTGAGCCTACTATCATAAGATTTTCATAAATGCCGTTCACAGGATAAAAGGTGCTTTCGCGGGTAGCTATGAAGATTCCTAAAACACCACACAAGGGAATAACAAAATTAAGTCGACCGAAATCTATTTTTACCGTTAAAAGCAGCAGGATAAAGGCAATTCCTGTTGTAAAATATGATGATAAAGGATTCTTTTTTGCCAGCGCAAATACTTTGTTTCCAGCCTTTTTCATAACACTAATTCTATAAAAAGGCATGCCGACACTTATGATAATCATAAGACAAAATGGAATTACTGCGAAAATAATTGTTTTAAGACTCATTTTATTTCTCCAGAAATTTTTTAAGCGTTATACGTGCACTCTCAAAAGCAAGTGGAATTTTTTCTATATCATCCAGGGAGGCAACCCGAAAAGATTTAAAGCCCAGAACTTCACTTTCTTCAGGTTTAAGGCTTTTTATAAAATCTTCGATTGATTCAAACTGAGGCGGCAAATCTGCTGTAAAAAAAATGTCGCAGGTTTTATATTCCAGATTCTTGTATTCATAAGTATTGGGAGCTGAGCATAAATATTTTACATTATCAATTTCAACCCCAATTTCTTCACGACATTCTCGCATAGCAGCTTCTTCTGCACTTTCATCAAAATCAACAAAACCACCCGGTAGGGCATAAAAACCTTTGCGAGGTTCTTTTGCCCGAACTTCAAAAAGTACATTTTTATTTTTATCCTGAATTATAAGTCCAACAGCTGTAGCAACATTATTATAAAGATCAAAGCCACAGTCCGGGCACATCCATTTTCTGTTACCATGATTTTCTATTTTATTACTGCCACACATAGGGCAAATCTTAAAATCATTTTTGAATCCGTGTACTTTTGTCATTTAAAACACCTCATTGTTATAGCATCTGCAAGCGCTTCGGAACGTTTAATTGTCTGAATTACAAGCGGAACAATCAATGGTATCACTGCCCTGATTTTTGCGAGCTTACCTTCAACTGTTCCTAAGCCGCCTCGAATTGCCTGAGTTTTTAAAATTGCAACAGCTTCATCAACCAGTAGAGGAATGAATCTGAAAATTACTTCTATAATTAAAATTACATAACGGATAAGCTTTTTCGAAAAGCACATAAAACGCAGCAGGATTTTTAATCCGTCCATAAGATCGTATTCTGGAGTAGAAATAAAAAATGCTGAAATACAGGCAAGAGCAGCATCTGTTCGTAAAATTGCCGCAAGACAGAAAAGAAGTTTTGACGGAGTTATCATAAACCACTTCCAGCTTGTAAAGCGAATCTCGTCCGGTAGAGCCGGATGGAAAACAATCTGAAAGATACTGAAAAACAAAAGAAATGGAAGTATCTTCAAACTGCTTTTAAACAGACGTCGGATAGAAAAGCCGCAGAAAAGGCAATAAATTATTCCTGTCAAAAGTGCAACGCCACATAGCCATACAGGACGCACAGCCAGCGAAAAAGCAAAAAGAATAATAAACAAAAGTATTCTGAGTATAGGCGGCATTTTTTCTACCAGAGACTTTTTCTTTTGTTTTGAACGTGAAAGGCCTGATGAAAGATTTTTTAACCCCATAATCAAACCTGCTATTTCCATTGGAGGAAGTTTGGCAGAATCATCTGAAACTAAAGTATTGTTTTCTGCAACCTCCACTAAGCTGTCACTCTCGACTCTTCCATCTTTTATCACAATTTCACGATCTGCAAAATCAGCTTCATCTCGTTTATGAGTACTGAATATTACAGTTTTTCCTTCAGCTGCAAGCCTCTTTAGCAAAGCCATTACTTCATCTCTTGAAGGACTATCCAGACCGGCCGTAGGTTCATCAAACATAACCACATCTGAATTCATTGCAAGAATACCTGCAATACTTAGACGTCTCTGTTCTCCACCCGAAAGCTCAAAGGTATGCCGCTCACCAAACTTTTCAAAGGGAATTGCCGCCTGATTCATAGAACGCTCAACTATCTCTTTTAATTCTGCTCCACAGATACCACGATTACGTGGACCAAAGGCAACATCATCTGCAGCAAACGACTCGAACAGCGCCGCCTGTGCATTTTGCTGGGCTATCATAGGACGTTGCGAACTCCGACAATAAAGAGAACCGCTGTCCGCTTTCATAAGCCCTGCGCAGACTTCCATCAAAGTTGATTTACCCGCACCGGAGGCACCAGTAAGAGCTGTCAAACTCCCCTTATAAAAATCAAGATTTATATCGAATATACCGTGTTCTTTATTATCTGCACCTGATTTCTTTGCACCACCAGATGGTTCATTAGAAGTCGATTTTTCATGAACATAAGAAAGGTCGCGCAGGCTCAAAGCAATTTCATTTTCAGAAATATTTTTTTTGCGTTTATTTTTCGGAAGTGATGTTCCGCAAATCCGGCTCACATTCGCCTCATCTTCCATAAAAGCATTTTTTGTTCCGTAAAAGAACACCCGGCCATCTTCCATTCCAAGAACAGTATCCGCATCAGCAAGTGTTTCCAGATCATGAGTAATCTGAATAATCGTATTTCCGCATTTATGCCAGTAACGCAGAAACTCAAGAATCTCACTACGCGACAAAGGATCCAGCATTGAAACAGCTTCATCAAGAATCAAGATTTCCGGACGAAGAGCGAGCACTCCACTCAATGCAATTTTCTGAGTTTGCCCAAGTGAAAGCGCAGACGTTGAAGACGAAGCTCTATCCAGCATATCAACAATATTCAGAGACTCAATTACACGAAGCTCAACCTCGCCTGCTGCCAGCCCCAGATTCTGAGCACCAAAGGCAGTATCACGAGACACAACCCCACTTACCAGCTGGTCTTTAGGAGACTGAAAAACTATACCAATTCTATTGTTCTCTTCGATTTCTATCGAACCAGATTCGGGCAATTCAAGCCCACACAAAAGTCGCGCGAGAGTACTTTTTCCACAACCGTTATAGCCGACAATGGCAACATAAGAGCCCTTTTCAATGCCAAAAGAAACATCAAAAAGGGCCGCCTTATTACTCTTCGGATATTTAAAATTTAGATTTTTAACTGAAATTATGCTCAATTATTATGTCTTCTAATTCAATTCGAGTGTTACAATAACTGTACCTGTTTGCTCTGTAACCGGTGGTTTTACTACAGGATTTTCCGGGGTTCCAGTTACAGCAGGATTAACTACACCCTGTGTAGCGGCTGTTGTGACAGAAGTAATAATATTATTTGCATTTTTTACTACTGTATTTACAGGTGCAGAAACAACACCGTCATCTGAAACTTGTAAAGTGTAATTTGCTGTCAGCAGAATTCCATCATCGGAAGAAAGACTTGCTGCCTCTTCACTATCTCCATCTTCATCATCACTATCGGTTTCTTCTTCGCCGTCCTTAGACTTATCTTTACCATCCTTTTCATCTGAATCTTCAGAAGCTTCGTCATTATCGTTTGCAGGTGGAGTATAAGCAGAAACAGCAACAATTCCTTCTAAACAAGAAATTACATTATTTGAATCAATTATCCAGTCTGTACCACGACAAGACGCAACCGCTACCGCAGTATGAACCTGATAATTTACACGTTTATTATCAACATGTTTTACCTGAGAACGGGCAGCTCCTGTTTTCAAATAAACATTTACATTATCTGTATTTCCTTTTGTTGCAAGTTCTTCCAGCGTTATTCTTGTTACCGGCCCCAGATATAATACCGAATCCATCAGTTTAATTTTGGCTTCAGACTGAAAACCGGTACTTATTGTATCAGACTTTGCTAAAGTATCCCCCTTCTGAAGTGGAACCCATTTTGTACCACGCTGAACTTCTACCTTTCCACTCACAAAAGTAACTGATGCATCAGCAGCATAAAGACCAGCTCCTGCACTAATTAAAAAAGCAATTAAAAGAAATCGGATTTTTTTCATTTTCTTCCTCCGCTTTAGAACTGAAGGGCAGCTTTTAAAGTTGCCGCATAATTACTTGCATTCTTTGCTTCATCAAAACCAATAAAGGCATCCAGAATTCCAGAAATCTGCAAATCGCTGAAAACATTAATAACTACGGTTCCAGATGCATCAATACCATGGAACTTAGTGTTATTATCTGACATAGCAATAATTCCTTTTCCGGTAACAGAGGCATAAAGCTTACCTTTGGCATACATATAGGCAACTTTAGGAATAATTCCGCCTGCAAACAATGAATCATTAGTCACAGTTCTACTGGTAATAGATGTAAATGCCAGCATACTATCACTGGCAGATGAAAGATATTCAAGCCCCGCTGTAATCATTCCGTTTGAAACAAAATAATTAAAATCAGCTTTTGCATCCAGCATAATCTTTTCAAACTTTACTACTCCAAGAGTAAAGCTTGCATCATAACTACCAAAGTTTGCTACAGGACCTTTCAAATAAAGGCTTCCATAGGTTTTCTGTGTAAGTTTCTCTGAAAGCGGAAAGAAAGCTTCTCCCTGAATTCCGAGTGTATGTTTATTGAACAGACTCTTATAACTGAAATCTATAGAAACCGGAATATATTGTGGACAGAGTCTGTAAAAATTATCATTCTCTTCTGATACAAGTGCATTCTCTGTCATAGAAACATTCATACGATTTAAGAGGCCTGTATATCCGGCATAAAATTTTAAATCAATCTTTCTTGCAGTATAAGAAAGCAGTAAACCATCGGAAATCTGATTATATACAATTCCATTTGAATCATTTACAAAGAAACGTCCGGCATTAAAATTCAGCGTGCCGTTTCCCAGTTTCCACAAACCAGACAATCTGAATAAATCACAATCAACAATATTCTTAAAACTTGACGTATTTGTTTTGAATGCACACTTCAGATTATATTTATAAAGGGCTTCTGCATCAAAAACCAAGGAACCTTTTTTTGAAAGCGGAGTTCGTAATGAAAGATACACTCCATTAGACTGTTCAAGCCCTGGCTCTGAAAAATCATGATTTTCGGTAAATTTTGTTGTGTTATCAATTACACCGCTCCATGAAAGTGCGAAAGAAGGAAGGCTAAAACTGAATAACAGGGTCAGAGCAATGAAGGTCTTTTTTGTTTTTTTCATTTTACATTTCCTCCATTGAAACACTTGACATATTGAAATCACTGTAAGTGTTTACGCAAGCCGTATAAATTGAAAGTGCCTCTGTACCTGAAATATGAGACGAAGGATCAACTGTTGACTTTATTACACCATCGCGCTGAAACTGCTTAAAAACATATCGTGGTGAACCTTTTGTAATTCTATACATAACTCCACCTTTTACTGTCCACAACTTTGAAAATAAATATGCAACTTCTACAGCAGAAACTGCACTTTCAGCATTTTGATTTTCATTTTTCGAGGATGCTAAAAGACCTTTTTCCTGCATTACACTTACTGCATTTTCGTATGAAGAACTTTCATCCGTATAATCTAATTGAACTGCTGTCAGATAGCATACCTGGCCGAGAGTAACTTCTTCTGTATCAAGAATATCTGTTATAACGTCTGCAGACTGAGCCCAAAGCGATGCTGATAAAAGAAAAGTAAATATCAAAATCATTATCTTTTTCATAAAATACATATTACAGTACATTTTGACAGTTGTCTACTTGTAACGCTATAATGGTAGCAAATGGTTACCTTAAAAGAAATAGCAGAAAAATGTTCTGTTTCAATCACTACTGTCTCAAATATTCTCAATGGAAAATCAAATGTTTCTGAAATTACCAAAAAAAGAGTTCTTGAAGTAATCAAGGCAACCGGTTACCGTCCAAATTATATGGCAAGAGGACTTCGTGCCAGTAAAACAAACTCTGTAGGAATCATAATTGATGATCTTACAGAATTCAGTTCCACAGGAATCATTGATGGTATAATGGCTTATTTTGATGAGCATAAATACAAAGCTATTCTTGAAAACCTTCGTTTTTATTCAAAATGGGGAACCAAATGGTATCATAACAAGGGCTACGAAGATTCTGTTCAGCAGGCAATTGATGAATTTGAATCTATTAAAGTTGATGGAATAATTTACGTTGCCGGTCATGCAAGATGCATTTCCTGTATTCCGGAAAAATTGAATATTCCGCTTGTTATTTCTTATGCCTTTACTGAACAACCTGGTTTTTCTTCTGTAGAATTTGATGATGTAAAAGCTGCCTGCGATATTACAAATCATCTTATAAAAAACGGCCATAAAAAAATTGCTGTAATTGCCGGTACAAAAAATAATATTCATACAGAACGACGTCTAGAAGGTTTTAAAAAGGCAATGCAAGAAAACGCCCTTTCTGTAAATGAAAAAGATATTGTATATGGAAAATGGGATGCAGAAAGCGGACATCAGAATGCACAAACACTTTTAAAAGGCTCTGATTATTCTGCAATTTTCTGTTTTAACGACCTTATGGCAGCCGGCGTTTATGATTATCTTTATGAGAATAAACTTGTTCCAGGAAAAGATATTTCAGTTGCAGGTTTTGATAACCGTACAATGTCACAATTCTTAAAACCAGCCCTGACAACAGTAGAAATTCCGCTTGTAGAAATCGGACGCAAATCTGCAGAGCTTATTTTAAATCAGATTAATAATCCTGATAATTTTGAAGTCCAGCAAAGCTTTGTTGAATGCAAAATTATTGAAAGAGATTCTATTAAAAGAAAATAATAAGGAGACTACAGTGAACGAACAATTAATCGTAGATTACAAAAACTTTTTGAATAATGGTAAAACCGAACGAGAATGTGTAGAACAGATTTTGAAAATGGCCCAGAAAAACGGCTATAAAGACATTTCAAAATTCAAAAAACTCAGTCCGGGCGATAAAGTTTATGTCACAAAAATGAATAAGGCTGTTGCTCTGTTTGAAATCGGTTTTGAGCCTATTGAAAAGGGAATGAACATTCTTTGCGCCCACATCGACTCACCTCGTCTGGATGCTAAGCAGAATCCTTTTTATGAAAAAGACTGCATAACATACATGAATACCCACTATTATGGTGGTATCAAAAAATATCAGTGGACAACTTTGCCGCTTGCCATTCACGGAATTGTTGTAAAAAAAGACGGAAAATCTGTAAATGTTGTTATAGGTGAAAATAATGATGAACCGGTTTTCTGTATTTCTGATATTTTGCCTCACCTTGCTCAGGAACAGCTTAAAGAAAAAGCAAGTGATTTTATTAAGGGAGAAGATTTAGACGTAATCATGGGTTCTGTTTCACCTTCTCCAAAAGATGAAAATCTCACAAAAGAAGAAAAGAAAGACCTCAAGGAAAAAAGCAAAAAGACTGTACTTGCCCTTCTTAAAGAGATGTACGGAATCGATGAAAAAGATTTTGAATCTGCAGAGCTTGAAATTGTACCTGCCGGAAAAGCCCGTGATATGGGACTTGACCGCTCTATGATTCTCGGTTATGGCCAGGATGACCGTTCCTGCGCTTATGCTTCGGTGGCTGCTATGCTCGAGGCTCATGCAGGAAAGAGAACAACCTGCTGCCTTTGTGTAGACAAAGAAGAAATTGGTAGTGTCGGCGCAACTGGTATGGCATCTAACCTTTTTGAAAATATGACTGCAGAAATAATTGCACTTACAGAGGCAAATTACAGCGAGCTTACTTTACGCCGCTGTCTTGCTAATTCCAATATGCTTTCAAGTGATGTAAATGCAGCTTATGATCCAATGAACGCCGGCCTTTACGACAAAGAAAATGCAAGCATGCTGGGTGGCGGAGTTACCTTCCAGAAGTACACAGGAAGCCGCGGAAAATCTGGCGCCAGCGACGCAAATCCAGAATTTATTGCTAAGGTCCGCGCCGCAATGTACGACTCAAATGTTACTTATCAGATGGCTGAACTTGGAAAGGTTGACCAGGGTGGGGGTGGAACAATTGCCTACCACGCTGCAAAATACGGAATGAACGTACTCGACGGTGGCGTTGCAGTTTTGAGCATGCACGCTCCATGGGAAATCACCAGCAAGGAAGATATAAGCCAGATGTACGAGTGCTGTAAGGCTTTTTTGGGATTGAATTAAAATGTGATTACTCTTTCCGGTGGTTTCGATACGATGCTTCGCATCACTCAACCACCTGGCGTCTACCGTAATTCTGGTGGTTTCGATTCGGTCTGCGGCCTACTCAACCACTGCATTTTCTGTGTTACCGGTGGTTGAGTAGGCTTCGAAGAAGCCGTATCGAAACCACCAAAGAGTTACCTAACCTTTTTTTTGAACTCTTTTTTACTCAATCCTTTTAATGATTCATATTTCATGTTTATTAAGGCTTGTCGCTTTTTATGACTCCATCCCTGAACCTGTTTTTCTCGAAGAAATGCATCTTTTATACTTAGACATTCTTCATAATAAACAAGCTTGACTGGTAATCGATACTTTGTGTATTCAGCCCCCATTCCCTGTTTATGTTCCTCAATTCTTCTTGGAAGGTCAGTGGTGCTGCCAACATAATATGAATTGTCCTTGCATTGAAGTATATACATACATGGTTTCATATAGTCCTCCTGCATATAATATAGACAAGACATTGATGTTTTAGGAAAAAGAATTGAGAAAAAATTGTATAATTTTCGAAAAAAATGGTGGTTTCGATACGATGCTTCGCATCACTCAACCACCGGAAGGCATTTATTTCTTACTCATCAAGACTTCGTAGATTCTATCGAAGTCTTTTTTATTGTCAAATCCGATTATAATTGAACCTTTGTTTATGTCGCCTTTGAGACTGACGTCGCGGGTTCCAAAAATATTTCTGAGTTCCTGCTCAAAGGCCAGAACATCTGCATCTTTTTTAGGGGCTTTCTTTTCTTCTTTCTTGCTGGCAGCACGGCCACCACCATTGTAAGTATCAGCGAGAGCCTCTGCTTCACGAACTGAAAGTCCGCTGCCAACGATTTTACCGAACATTACGCGCATGTCGGCATCGTTTTTTACCATAAGAAGGGCTCGTGCATGGCCGGAAGTAATCTGCCCGGTAACAAGAGCCTGCTGAATATCACCAGGCAACTTCAAAAGGCGAATTGCATTTGCAACTGTAGCGCGGGCCTTTCCAACACGCTTTGCAACCTCTTCCTGATTAAGGTCGCCCATCTGAATAAGATTATAATAAGCTGTAGCTTCTTCAATAGGATTAAGGTCGGCACGCTGAATATTTTCAATAAGTGCCATTTCCAGCTTCTGCTGCTCATCGAACTTGCGGAGTTGAACCGGAACCTTTGTAAGCCCTGCCATTTTAGCGGCACGTGTACGGCGTTCACCGGCAATAATGTAAAACTGACCATCACCTGCATCTTCAATAATGATTGGCTGAAGGATTCCGTTTGCCTTAATTGATTCGCAAAGTTCATCCAGCTGCTTTTGATTAAACTCAATACGAGGCTGCTTTGGGTTCGGCTTAAGAAGAGCCGGATCCAGCCACATAGAGCCGTCTTCTTTCATTTCGATTGCGGCAGGAATCTTTGTTCTTTTTAAGGTGGTTGAATGCAGACCTCCGGTAGATGCCGCTGCGGCACCTGTTGAAACTGCGACTTCTTCCTGTGCAGCAGGGTTTTCACCCAAAAGTGCACCAAGTCCTTTTCCTAATGCATTTTTAGCCACGACGAATCACCTCTTCTGCAAGCTTTGCATAACTGCGAGCCCCTACACATTCAGGGTCATATTTACAGATAGGAAGTCCATGAGATGGAGCTTCTGAAAGTCGAACGTTACGAGGAATGATTGTATTGAAAACAACATCCTTAAAATATGATTTAACCTGCATTACAACATCCTGTGCAAGGCGGGTTCGGGAATCATACATAGTAAAGAAGATACCACCGATTTTAAGCTCCGGATTAATTCCCTTCTGAACCTTCTGAACGGTCTGCAAAAGAAGAGTAATACCTTCGAGAGCGAAGTATTCACACTGCATAGGAACAAGAACCGAATCTGCGGCAGCAAGACCATTAAGTGTAAGAATTCCAAGGGAAGGTGGACAGTCAATCAGAATATAATCATAAACAGCCTTAAGTGGTTCAAGTGCATTTTTGAGGTAGAATTCACGGTCTTCCTGATCTGCAAGCTCAATTGCAACACCAGAAAGGTCTATAGATGCACTTATTGCATCAAGGTTTTCTACAGACGTCTTTTTAATGGCTTTTTCTGCTTCTACCTGACCGGCAAGCAGCTCGTAAATGGTAGGCTTATCCTTTGAAACGCCTACACCGCTGGACATATTGCCCTGAGAGTCAAAATCTACAAGAAGAACCTTTTTTCCGGCAAGCGCGATATATGCGCCGATATTGATTGCGGAGGTGGTTTTACCAACGCCACCCTTCTGATTTACAAAAACAATACACTTTCCCATAAAATAAAATGTATCATTTTTTACTAAAATAGTATACAGTAAAAATGCAGGGCCTCAGCATTATAAAAGATTTACGTAATTTTGGCGCGAGGGAGCGGGGCGTGGTATAAAAACACTCTTTTTGTGGCTGCCGCGTAAGCGGCAGGTGTAATAGTTTCTATACCACAAAAAGCGTGTAGCGCATTATTGCGCGGTTTTGTACCACGAAGCCGTGACCGGAAGCCAAGTTTTCAGAATTTTGTTTTATAATGCGGAAGCCCTGAGTAAAAATGTATCTGAAATTGAATAAACAAAGACATCTTGAAAAACCCATCCCTTACGCGAAAAAAGAGCCTTGCCAACGGGGATGATGTTGTCAAGGCTCTTTTTTCACTCCGGGATGGAGTTTTTCAATTAACGTGTTTGATACATTTTATTATATGGGAAAATAGAAGCAGGAAGAAATATGACTATTAGCGTGACACTATCGAAGCCTACCGGGGATGTGGAAAAGCTGCTGGGACGGGCTTATCAGAAGATTAAGATCCGGGCTGTAAATGCGGCTGACGGGGCTTCATACCAGGCTGAAATGTTTACTAAAACTCAGGTTTTTCATAGGAAGTTTTCTGAAAGTGAACTTGAAGATTTTTTGAAAGCTAACTCTGGAATCACCTTTAAAAACGTTGTTACCCGAACTAATACCGAAGAAATCACACTGCTTACAAATAAAAAGGGAAAGACTACTGAGCTTAGAAAGAAACTGAAAACACCGGTGGTTGAGTGCGAGCAACGCGAGTGTATCGAAACCACAAATTTAAGGATTAAGCCTGCTGGTGGTTTCGATACGACCTACGGTCTACTCAACCACCGCAAACATTACCTTTTACCCGAAGGCAGACCTGTTCCTTTTCTGGTTCTGCTTGGAATTATGAATGATGAAGGCAAAGTGATTTCTTCCCGCTAAGACAAGTTCCGCCAGATAAACCGCTTTCTCGAATTCATTGATGATATACTTCCGGAGTTTACAGACAAAACAGCAGCCGGTCAGCCTCTTCGTATTGCAGACTTTGGCTGCGGAAAATCTTACCTTACTTTTGCAGTACATTATTATCTTACAGAAATCCGTCATATTCCCTGCGAAATAGAAGGTTTAGACCTCAAGGAAGAAGTAATTACCTACTGTAACGAAATGGCAAAAAAGCTCAATCTACAAAATCTGATTTTCCATACGGGAAACATTGCAGATTACTCCGGCCAGCATAATCCTGATATAGTAATCACACTTCATGCCTGCGATACTGCTACCGACTACGCCTTAAAATATGCCGTCGAACGCGGGGCTCGTGCCATCTTAAGCGTACCCTGCTGCCAACATCAGATAAATACCCAGCTCCAGAAACAGGACAAGGCAACCGCTTCTGAAATTCCTCCTGAATTCACACCTCTATTAAAATGGGGAATTATCCGCGAAAAGTTCAGTTCTCTGGTAACAGACGCACTCCGCGGTGAATGGCTTGAGCAGCAGAATTATAAAGTTCAGATGCTTGAGTTTATTGATATGGAACACACACCTAAAAATATCTTAATACGAGCCGTAAAAAAATCGACCGGCAAAGACACAACAAATAAGCTTCCCGATCTTGCTGCAGCTCTTAAAGTTATGCCTGAAATCTTTTCATAATTTTTTATAGTATATTTTCCCGACTTCCCACGGTATAAATTCCTTACTATAATTTTGATTTATGAAAACTCTTTTTAATAACGGCTGGCAGTTTTTTGAACTACCCCTTGATGAAAAAACTATGTATAAGGACGGTACCCCTGTCCTTTTTTCTCCAGATCAGTTTCTTGAAGCTTCTGAGAATCAAAACTACAGGCCGGTTACAATTCCTCACGACTGGCAGATTTATCATGTAAAGGAACTTTATAAAAACAGCGTGGGCTTTTATAAGAAGACTTTTTCACTTACTGCTGATGAAGTTAATGGCCGCCACACCGCCCTTCGTTTTGAAGCAGTTTATATGAACAGTGCTGTATGGATAAACGGGAAAAAGGCCGGTGAGTGGAAGTACGGTTATTCGACATTTGAGTTTGATATTTCTTCATTAATCCATGAAGGCGAAAATGAAATTCTTGTGATTGTGGTTTATCAGAACTGTAACACAAGATGGTATTCTGGAGCGGGAATTATCCGCGATGTATTTTTGATTAACAGTCCCGCAGTGCACCTTGTTAGTGACGGCGTTTACTTTAGCGCCCTGCCGGTAGATGCAGAAAAACTGGATGGTGAATGGAAGGTAATAATTTCAGCAGAAGTATGTCATGCTGAAATTGTTTCAGCATCTAATACAGAGATTCCGAAACATAGGGAGCGACGGCTGCAAGCCGATAGAATGCTCCAGAGGAGCATTCTAAGCGAGTCTCCGAGCAGCTATGCTGCGAAGGGGAGGAATGACACCTCCATTAAGCATAGTATCACCGGGCCGGACGGTAAATTATTCGCCGAGTTCTCCGGCGACGGCGAGTTTTCTGTAACTGCCCCACACCTCTGGGACATCAACGACCCGTATTTTTACATACTTACAACTTCCCTCTTCGACGCTGAAGGAAAACTCCTCGATGAGACCTCCCAGCACTGCGGATTTAAACATGCAGTCTTCACTTCAGACAAGGGCTTTTTCCTTAACGGCCGCCATGTCAAAATTAATGGCGCCTGCCAGCATCACGACCAGGGAGTTCTGGGAGCAGCCTTTCATATTGATGCCCTTCGCCGCCAGTTTAGAAAGCTCAAAGAAATGGGCGTAAACTCCGTGCGCTGTTCTCATAATCCGCCACCGACTGCCTGGATGAACCTCTGCGACGAAATGGGCATTCTTGTTGATGACGAGATTTTTGATATGTGGGAAAAGCCCAAAACTCCTTTTGACTACGGAAATTATTTCAATGAATGGTATGAACGCGATGTTGCAAACTGGGTTCGCCGAGACCGCAATCATCCAAGCCTTATTATGTGGTCAATCGGAAACGAGATTTATGATACCCACATGGGAAACGGTTTTGAAATCACAAAAAAGCTTTATGCCGCAGTTGTCAAAAATGCCCCAAACCGAAATGCACCAATCACAATTGCTTCAAACTATATGATGACTGATGGCGCCCAGAAATGTGCCACACAAATCGACACCGTTGGTTACAATTATCTGGAGCGGCTTTATAAAGAACACCACGAAAAGTATCCAGAATGGAAAATCTATGGAAGCGAAACAGGCTCAACCGTACAAAGCCGCGGCATTTACCATTTTCCTGATTCACTAAAGCTTGTTACCTTCAGCGATGGTCAGTGTTCAACGCTGGGAAACTGTACAACACCATGGGGCTGTGCAAATACTCAGACTGTAATTGCAAATGACCGCGACTGTCCTTTCAGCGCAGGCCAGTATATATGGACGGGTTGGGACTATATTGGAGAACCTACTCCTTATCATTCAAAATCTTCTTTCTTTGGTCAGATTGATACAGCAGGCTTTCCAAAAGACACTTACTATCTTTTTAAATCTGAATGGGCAGGAAAAACTGTGGAGCCTTTTGTACATCTTCTTCCTTACTGGGACTGGAATGAAGGTCAGCTGATTGATGTAAAGGCTTATACAAACGGCGAAAGCGTTGAACTTTTCTTTAATGGTAAGTCGCTGGGGCGTCAGAATATAAATCACAAAGATGGCGCAGAACCATTTGGACACTGGATTGTTGAATATCATAAGGGAGAAATTAAAGCCGTAGCTTATGACGAAAAAGGCAATGCGATTGCTGAGGAAACAAAACGTTCTTTTGGTGATCCTGCCAAAATTATTCTGAAGCCAGAAACAGAAGATGAAAGCGGAAAAGCTGGTTCTCTTCATTTCATTCAGATTATGCTGGAAGACAAGGACGGCACCCTCGTAGAAAACGCCCGTAACTATATTACATTTAACGTAGCAGGCGACGCCGAACTTCTTGGTATGGATAACGGCGACTCAACTGATTATGAAGAATACGTTAGTGCCACAAGTCGCAGCCACACAAGAAAACTTTTTGCAAACCGAATGATTGCAATTGTGCGCTCAAAAAATAATAACTCAAGTTTTGTAATCACTGTCGCAAGTGCTGGACTACAGAATGTTTCACTCAAATTTGATGGTAAAGAATGGAAAGAAGCTGCTCCGTATTTTGCAATTCATGCAGAAAAGGATTTTGTTCCAATCCGTAAAATTGAACTGATTGCAGACGGCTCCACAAAGCTTGATGCAAATAACCGCGAAGTGCGAGTCACAGCAAAAGTCCTCCCGGAAAATGCCAGCATCAAAGAAATCAGCTGGAATCCGGTTCTTAAAGAATGCATTGCAAGTGATAACATCGTAGTTACTAAAAATATGTCATTGTCGGGCTTGACCCGACAATCTGCACAAGACAGTGATGCCAAGATCCCCGGGTCAAGCCCGAGGATGACACAGACTGCCACAATCACAGCGGCTGGTGATGGCGAATGTATTCTCCGCTGCACTGCCCAGAACGGTACAAAGTACGACGAAGTTATCAGTGACCTGCCCTTCAGCGTAAGCGGAATTGGAACTTGCCGACTTAATCCATACAGCCTCATCGAAGCCTGCCGCTTTACAGACTACGACCAGACAGACGACAAGACTAAACCAGAAATGTCACTCGAAAGCGGAATTTCAAACCGTAAGTGCGGAGCTACCTGGGTCAACTTTGACAAGGTTGATTTTGGCGCTGACGGAGCAGACACCATACACCTTCCAATTTTCAGCTTCGAAACAGAGCTCCCGATTGAAGTATGGGATGGAAAAGGCAAAGGCAGCGACGCTGAATGTCTTGGTATATTCACCTACCGCCACGAATCAATTTACAACACCTACAACGAAAATGTATTTACACTAAGCCGACGACTTTTTGGTCTTCACACAATTACAATTGTAATGAAAACTGATATTTACCTGCACGGCTTTTATTTTGATAAAAGTCCAAAGGCTTTTGCAAAACTCCGAGCCCTGGATGCAGACCTTATAGCCGGCGATACGTTTACTAAAACTACAGAGGCCGTAGAAGGAATCGGTAACAACGTAAATCTTGATTTTTCAAATATGGATTTTGAAGAACTCGGTACTGCAAGCCTGACAATCTGTGGCAAATCCAACAGTGAGAACAACACGATAAACATTAAGTTCTTCGCTGAGGATGGAAGCTCTACAACTCAGGTAATCGAGTTTCCGCACACAGACAGCTACGAAGAAAAAAACTTTAAAATCGCTCCGGTGAAAGGCGCGCAGAAAATCAGTTTTGTATTCCTGCCGGGAAGTAATTTTGATTTTAAGTGGTTCAGGTTTGAATAGATTGCCCGGTCAAGCCGGGCAATGACAGGCATTGTCATCCTCGGGCTTTGCAATTCTTGTCATTGTCGGGCTTGACCCGACAATCTTATATCAAATAAACCACAAAGCCCAGAATCAGCAGCAGTACAAAATTGTAGGCGGTGAAGACGGCGAAGTAACTGTGGCCGGTACTTTCGGCAGGCTCAACCACCGTATTTTCCGCACTATACAGCTTAAATGAAATTACACTGGCCATTGAGGCTATCAAAGTGCCCAGGCCGCCCACATTTACTGCCAGCAGCAACATAGCTCCGTTTTCTGTAAAGCCGCTGAGCAGCAGGGCGGCCGGCACATTGCTTATTACCTGACTTGCGGCAATTCCGGTCAGGTAAGTTTTAAGTGGTGACGATAAAAGTGAATTCACAAAATCAGTAAAGGCTGGAACCTTTGAAAGACTTTTTGTAAAAATGAAGAAGCCCACAAAGGTAAGCAGCAGGCTGTAATCAACTTTTTTGAAAAGACGCCAGTTGCAGATTGCCATTATCACGATAGTTAGCACTAACATAATCAGATAATTAACAACATGAAAAACTGAGAGCAGGCAGATTACAAAATCAGCAAAATAAAGGGCTGTACGAAAATCTGCCTTAAGACGGATAACCTGAGTCTGTAAAACATTTCCGGAAAGTTCATGAGGCTCTGCCATTCCGCCGTGGTCTGCAAGCTTTCTGCGGGTCAAAAAAACAATTATCAGAGCCAGAATAAAAAGCGAAGGCAGGGCAATTTTTGCAGTAAGCGCAAAGAACTCAAGGGCAGAAAAACCGTAGTAAGAAAAGAGATAAAGATTCTGAGGATTTCCCATCGGAGTGATACAAGAACCAAGATTTGCCGCCAGAGTTTCAAGCACAACAATATGAAGAGCCGGAAGCTCAATCCGTCTGAAAATCAAAAGTGTAATTGGTACAAAGGTCAAAAGGGCAACATCATTCGTAACCAACATAGAAGAGAAAAAGACCAGATAAGTCAAAAGAAAATAAAGCGCCCTTCTAGTTTTACAAAGCCGTAGCAATCTTGCCGCAATAAAGTCCAGAAAGTTCTGACTCTGAAAAGCCTTGATTACTATCATCAGCGAAAAAAGAATTGCCAGTGTTCTAAAATCAATTGCCTGAATGCAAAGTTCCACCCCCGGGCGAATTACACACACCACCACCACAGCCAGAAGCAGTGCCGCAAAAAGCACAGGCTCTTTCTTTATAAAATTTTTCAAACCTTCAAAAAGCTTTTTCATTTTTCTTCACCTTAATTTTCTTTCTGAGCAAGATTCACAACCCACTTTTCTTTTTTAAGCCAGAAGTGGGCAATCATGATTTTCGGAACTTCAACAAACTTGATGATGGCATACATGGCAACCGGCCCTACTCCGGTAAATTTTGCAAGCAGGAAAATCCCCGGGATTACAACTCCAAAATTTCCGATTCCATCAACCAGCATTCCCATCACGGTATCGCCACCGGCCCGGCTCACAGCAAACTGACAGTTTATGTAAACCCAGATCGGCATGTAAATAGCCATCACTAAAACCATCTGGCGGCAGATGTGCTGAGAATTTGCACTGAGATTTCTGAAAACCACAGGAACCAGCAGCATACACAAAAATCCAATCCCAGTAAAAAAGAGGCCAAAGATTTTAGACCCATTCAAAAGCCATACCTTTTCCTGTCGGGCCTGATTCAACTCTCCCCTTCCCAAATCCTTTCCAATAATTACACCCGTCGCCGTTATAATTCCATTGAAGGCAACAAAGAAAAGATTTGAAATTGCAAAGCTAGAAGACATTCCAGAAACAACATCTGCACCACCGCGCCCGTTGTAAAGAGCCGTCGTAATTGTTTCTGCCATAGCCCAGACCATTTCAGAAAGCATAATCATCCAGGCCTTTTTCAAAATATTTCCAAAGAGTCCAAAGTTTATGCGGAAGACATCAAAAAGCTTAATCGCAAAATCAGGCTTCTGCTTAATCATGTAACCGATAAAAATCAGAGCCTCAACAGAGCGGGCAATTACAGTTGCAATGGCAGCACCGCGTACCTCAAGCCTTGGTGCACCAAGATTTCCGTAAATCAAAATCCAGTTACAGACAGTATTTACGCAAGTTGCAATAATCGAAATTACAAGCGGCACCTTTACCTTGCCAATCTCACGCAGGGAAGAAGAAATCATTGCAGAGAGCATCCAGGGAATGCCCATAAAGCCCATAATACGCATATACTGCACGCCCTGATCCAGAATCAAATCTGCCTGGGAATTTCCGCGAACCATGAGACTTAAAATCTGACGGGGCAGCACAAAACAGGCTGCAGAAAATACAGCAACAACAAAAAGGCCCATCCAGAGCTTAAAGCAGAAAGCCTGCTTCATTCCAGCTTTGTCTTTTGCTCCGGAAAACTGAGTCATAAAGATTCCGCCGGCCATGCAGATTGTATTCATAAAAACCATGCAGACAAAAATAATCTGGCCACAGATATTTACACCGGACATTTTTACATCGCCCAGCCCGGCCACCATAAAATTATCTATCAACGAAACCAGATTCTGAATCAGCATCTGGGCCATAACAGGAATGGCAATTTTGAGGGCCTGAGCGTAAAAAGAAGCCGGCCCAAAGCTCCGTCCTATAGCGTATTTTTTTTGAATCATTGTGAGATTATACCTCAGGATTTCACTTGTTTCTATATACACAATGCGTTAGGCACTGGAGGGGCGCGAAGCGCGTGCGTAAGCACCGAGCGTAGCGGAGCCCGGAAGCGCCGACCGTCTGCAGAACGAAGTGGAGCAGGCGGGAACGCCCGAAAAACTTTAAATTTGCCGAAACCTTTTGTCCGTTAGTATATTTTATATATAGATACTAGATTTGCCGGCATATCCGGTAATAACAATTTGGCAAAAATATGAGTGACGAAATTTTAGAGGACACTATTATGGATGAGGTTACTGCACTTCCCCCATCACTGATGAATAATCTTGCTGTTTCCGGCGATTTTTATAAAATGGCCTTTCAGTTCCAGCAGATTATGATGATTTATGAAAGCGCAATTAAACAGATTGAAACAAAACTTGATATTCTCAATAAAGAAAGCAGCGTAAACAGAACCCGTAATCCTATCAGCACGGTTAAGAGCAGAATTAAGAGTCCGGAGAGTATTGCGCATAAACTTGAGAAAAAAGGTCTGCCTATAAATTTCGAATCTATGATGAAGAATCTCAACGACATTGCGGGTGTGCGGGTTATCTGTCCATATATCTCGGATATTTACAGCGTTCGCGATATGCTTTTGAAGCAACCCGATTTAACTCTGATTAAGCAGAATGATTATATTGAAAATCCAAAGGAATCAGGTTACCGAAGTCTTCACCTTGTGATGGAGATTCCGGTTTATCTTTCGAAGACTGAGCACCACGTTCGCGTTGAAATTCAGCTGCGCACCATAGCCATGGATTTCTGGGCCAGCCTTGAGCATCAGCTGCATTATAAAAACAGCGCACACGTGCCTGACAGCATAAGACGTGAACTTTACCGTTGCGCCGAAACAATCGCCATGACCGACCGCGAGATGGAAGAGATTGCGATTGAGCTGCAGGCGCTGGATTAAAAAAAAATTCTGGGCGTTCCCGGACGCTCCACTTCGTTCCGCGCCCGGTCGGCTGTTCCGCCCTTCGCTAACGCTCACCGTCCTCGCTCCGGTGGTTTCGACAGGCTCAACCACCGCCGCTGCGGTCGGCAAGGGGCTCCATAGCCTAACGCAAATCTAAAAAATCTCCGATAATCAAATTATGAAACGAATTCCACTTTTGATTATCGCGACCCTGATTTTTCTCACGCCACTCTTTTCCGAAGTCTACAAAAACGGCGTTACTGCCTCTTACTACGCCGAGGACTTTCACGGTAAACGAACTTCTAACGGAGAGCGCTTCAACATGAACGATTATACCTGCGCTCACAAGTCGCTTCCTTTCAACACAATTCTTAAAGTAACAAATCTCGCAAACGGAAAGACCTGCCAAGTTCGCGTAAACGACCGCGGACCCTTTGTTGCTTCCCGCGAAATAGACCTTTCAAAAGCCGCCGCAATAAAGCTTGGCATGATTGGCAGCGGTACTACAAAAGTAAAACTGGAAATTGTAAAAAAAGGGGCAAACACAAAACTCAGTCAGCAGACCGCCGCCTCGGCCAGTAAGATTATGGCAAAGATAGGAGGAAGCTCGGCGAACTCGAAGAACTCGGCAAATTCTAAATCCACAGCAAAAGCCTCAAAAAAATCTGCCAACCTCACACCCGGCACCTACTGGGACATCCAGCTCGGCGCCTTCAGCACAAAAGAAAATGCAAAGGAGTTCGCACGAAAGCTTTCCCGCGCCGGTTTCCACGACATCGTGCTTCAGACCTCAGCCAGTCAGGGCATAACCCGCGTGGCCATAAAAAAAGTGCCGGCCAGCAAAGTGACCGACACTCAAAATCAGCTTGCCGCAGCCGGCTTCAAAGACCAGACACTGCGACAGCGAAAATAGATGCCGAAACAAGTTCGTCATGACGGGGCTTACACAAGCCCCTGAGCTACCATCGCGTTAGCAACCTTAACAAAACCAGCAATATTAGCGCCAGCGACGTAGTTAACCCAGTCACCTTCCTTAGCACCAAACTTAACAGCTGTGTCGTAAGCATTATTGTGGATGTTAATCATAATCTGGTGAAGCTTTTCATCAACTTCTTCTGCAGACCATGAAAGGCGCTCGCTGTTCTGAGACATTTCGAGACCAGATGTTGCAACACCACCAGCGTTAGAAGCCTTTCCTGGAGCATAGAGAATCTTTGCAGCGAGGAACTTGTTTACAGCGTCGATATTAGATGGCATGTTAGCACCTTCAGCAACAAGCTTTACACCGTTCTTCAAGAGCTTATCTGCATCTTCACCGAGCAATTCGTTCTGTGTAGCACATGGGAATGCACAGTCAACTTTAACTTCCCAAACCTTCTTTCCGGCAAAGTATTTTGCATTAGGGAACTTCTTAACATATTCAGAAATACGACCGCGTTTTTCACCCTTGAGCTTCTTAACCCAGTCAAGTTTCTTCTGTGTAATACCTTCTTCATCGTAGATATATCCGTCAGAGTCAGAAAGTGTAACAACCTTAGCACCAAGCTGAATAAGCTTCTGAGCAGCGTAAGTAGCAACGTTTCCTGAACCAGAAACTGAACATACTTTTCCTTCGAAGCTGTCACCAACTTTCTTGAGCATTTCCTGAGCAAAATAGATAAGACCATAACCAGTAGCTTCTGTACGAATCAAAGAACCACCGAATGTAAGTCCCTTACCTGTGAGAACTCCAGTGTACTCGTCGCGGATTCTCTTGTACTGACCGAAGAGGTATCCGATTTCACGTCCGCCAACGTTTTTGTCTCCAGCTGGAACGTCTGTATCAGCACCAATATGGCGGTAAAGCTCTGTCATGAAAGACTGGCAGAAACGCATAACTTCTTTGTCTGATTTTCCGTGAGGATCGAAGTCTGAACCACCCTTTCCACCACCCATTGGGAGTGTTGTAAGAGAGTTCTTGAGAACCTGTTCAAAACCAAGGAACTTAAGAACAGAAAGGTTTACTTCCTTAGAAAAACGAAGACCTCCTTTGTAAGGTCCAATAGCACTGTTGTACTGTACGCGGAAACCACGGTTTACATGGTACTTTCCTTTATCATCCATCCAAGGAACTCTGAACTGTATAACGCGCTCTGGCTCAACCAGGCGTTCCAAAATTGCATTTGGTTCAAGTTCTGGCATTTTAGCAACAACAGGATCGAGAGTTGTCAAAACTTCTTCAACGGCCTGCAAGAATTCAGGTTCGTTGGCATTCTTTGCTTTTACTTCTTCCCATACGCGGTTTACGTAAGCATTTTTCATTTCGTTTTACTCCTCGGTAAATGCACCAGCAAAGGGCATTTCAGCAATCGGCAGGCCTGAGCCACGTTTTGCATAATTATGCATTTCCAAGGAATAAATATACCACAAGCTTGTTTCTATGAAAAGTAGTAAAGGGTAAAATTTGATTAAATTTTAATAAAGTTTTTTAGTGATGATTAAGCCGCTGCATCTATGCCTGAAGCTCTTTTCTGAAAACATAAGTCATATAATCTTCATCATCACTGCTGTATGGCTCGTAAACATCTTCAGATACCAGTTCATAACCGTGATTTGTATACCATTCCCAATTGCATTCACAATCAGTCCAGAGATAAAGCTTCTTATATCCCTGCATTTTAAAACCCCGGCAAAGTTCATTCAAAAGTTTTGATCCACAGCCTTTTTTACTGCTTATATACAGGGTAAGTTTGATGTCATTCTGATTCATCATTTCAAATGTCTTTTTATCCATCATTTCGATGTAAGCCCTGCTCATTTCCGAAGAAATTAAAAGCTCTTCAGAATACTTTTTTGATTCAAGGGCAAACCAGTCTTCTGCCTTACAGATTTCACCTTTGCGGGCAAAAAATGCTGAAGCGCAATACTGATTTTTTTCATCCACAAGCTGATAATGCAGTTCATTTTCAAAAAAATTATTTCGAATGATGTATTCAACATTAAATCTTTTGAAATCCGGGTCTCCTGTCGGCGGACTCCATAAAGGAACAACAACATCGAGTATGTGAGGAATATTTTTCATTTCAAAAGGCTGAATGCGGTATTCTTCTGACATTTTAGTTTTCAAATACAAGGCGGCCATCAATGAAGAGGTCTTTTACGCGGCCTGTGAGACGGCGGCCTTCAAAAGGAGTCGCTTTTCCTTTACTGTAAAATTTTGAACTGTCTACTGTCCACTCTTCATCAGGATCAAGAATTGTAAGATCAGCATCGTAACCAGCTTTGAGAAGCCCCTTATTAAGACCAAGCAGACGAGCCGGCTGTGCAGACATAAGCTGACTCAGACGTCGCGGATTAAACTGATTGTCTTTTACAAGAACACTGTGACATACAGCATAGGCAGTTTCAAGCCCGGTAAAGCCTGGCGCTCCTGCAGCCTTATCATCGAATGTATGTGGTGCGTGATCTGTAGAAATAACGTCTACAGTACCGTCACGCAGAGCCTCAAGAAGTGCTACACGGTCGTCTTCACTACGAAGCGGTGGATTTACCAGAGCCCGGATATAAGGCTCATCTGTTCCACACAATGCCAGATGGTGAGGTGTAACTTCACAGCTTACAGCAAAGCCTCCGCTTTTTCTCGAACTAGGCGCAAAAACTTCGCCATCTTCAAAAGCCTGATATGCAGCATCAGCTTCATCTGCATTAAAATCAGCTTCTTCATCATATATTTCATTTTTTGCTTCACGTATAGCATTAATTGAAACAGCTGTACTTACATGTGCAATATGAACATGACAGTCAGCTTCTTTTGCGAGCATGATATTACGCACAGTTGCAACGTCTTCGGCAAGTGCTAAAATTTCGTTTGCTTTTGTAAGGGCCAGGTCGATGCGGTCCAGAGCTTCTGCATTTTCTTCGTCATCAGCATCAAAATCATCGTCGCCAGTGCCCCAGGCAGAAAGGCCAATCCCTTTCATAATTTCAAGAGCCTCAGCGCGGAAAGGTTTTGCAAGTGGACCGAGAGTCATATCTTCACTGTGGCAGCTGACAATCAGCCCCTTCTCTCCGGCCTTAGTCATTGCTTCAAGCATAACGCCAGAGGTTGGAACGTCGCGGCCGTCTTCGGTAATCACCGGCACATATTTTTTTTCTACGAAATCAAGATGACTTGTATCTTCGCCACCAAAATCCTTAGTAATACTAACCGTCTGGAAAAGATGAGTGAGTCCTATTGCCGCAGCCTCACGTTCAATCTTCATTGCCATTTCCATAGAGGAAACAACAGGATTTGTGTTAGGCATGGCTACTATTGTACCGTAACCGCCGGCTGCAGCCGCGTGAAGTCCGGAATTCAAGTCCTCTTTCTGAGTCTGTCCCGGATAGCGCAGATGTACATGCATATCAATAAAGGCTGGAGTCAGAGTGAGTCCGCGCGCATTGTGAAGTTCCATCGGCGTCTTTTCATCAAGCCCGTCTTCTGTAAGCACAGCCCGCGCCATTTTTTCAAGCGTCTCTGAATTAGTATAATAGCCCTGAAAAACCGAGCGGATTTTTCCGTCCATAACCAGTACGGCACCAGGTGTATCCATACTCTCATCCAAAAGACGTGCGTTAAAAATCAAAACTACTCTGCTCATGTTTTATTCAAGACCTCACTCAATTTCAGTAACTGGCTTGTACATAAAAATACAGTTCTGACTATATTTATTCTGCCAGCTTGAATTCAATTGCTCATTATATAATTCATCTTCTATAGAATAGAATCCCCAGGACTTATAATATTCAGCTAATTTTTCATTTACTGCAAATAAATACAAAACTTTTGTTCCAATTTCCTGTGAAATATGTTTTACAATTGGCTGAATAATATCATAAAAAATATTACGTCCTGCTTTTATTCCTAAACCTTTTATAATTTTCAATGAATAATCATTTAATGCAATATTAACTAATTCAACACCAGGAATAAGTTTTGTTTCCTTCGAAAAAGTAAGATTAACAGCATTATCAATATAAGGAATGGAACCACTTTTTAATGTAAAACAAGCAATTAATACTTCTGTTCCCCTTATCTTTACAACATAATTACGAACAGAATTATCTTTTTCATCTTTCATGGCCTGATTATGAAAATAGTCTGTTATACCATTTGCTTCGTTAATAGCAGAAAAGCGTCTTAGCAGAAATTCATTACCATTATCTACAAGACGCTCGTATGAAAAATATTCAGAGGCAATTTCTAATGGAAGAAAACTCATTTTATCTCCGCAGTAGTTTTATTCCAACTATTGATTATCTCAGGCAGATATGCTGCGAAACGAGAATTGAACTCATCACGTTCTCGTATAGAATATTGAGGAGATTTCAATGGTTTTGCATTACATATTTTATTATAGGCTCTTTTACCTGAATCGCCTGTTAAAATAAAAACATCCGGTTTTCCAACCATAGAATACCTCCTTTCAAATCTATTATTCTTCTAATAAAAATATAATACAGAAAGGTTTATTTGTAAACAATTGAAAGGATGCAAATAATTTTCTTTTACTTTATTCTATATTATTGTCATTTAAGAGATTGAACGTACTCTTTATATCTTCCAAGATTCTGTCAATCAAATGCTTTTCCAAATTCTGCAAAGATTCCTGCTTAAAATGTATTTTACATTCTTTTGATACATGCTCATTAAAAAGTTCCATCGGTTCAATATTAAAGATGTTTGCAATTTCTTCTATTGTTTCTGGTGAAGGAAAATACTTACCATTTTCAATACTATTAATGTAATTTGAGCTTTTACCTATCTCCATGGCAAGATCTAACTGTCTAATACCATTTTGCTTTCTATAATATTTTAAATTCTGTATAAAAACTTCTCTTAATGTCACAGCAATAATAGTATGACAGTGATTTTATATTTTCGTACATCTATTATGGATGTATAAAAAAAATTAAAGATTGCACAACATTCTAATTAGATGTATTATATACATTTAATTAGAATGTGTTTTGCACATTAGAATAATTAGCCTGAATTTCGAGTTTCATTGAGAATTTACAAAAAAAGCGTAAATCTTTA
>JAEDCY010000005.1 GCA_016293915.1 Treponema sp.
CACATAGTCACCCACCTGATTTTCGGCCTTCCCGGCGAGACCGAAGATGACATGCAGAACTCCGTCCGTTTCGTGATAAACAGTCATGCAGCGACGGTGCTTGCGGTCCCTAAGCCTGTCGAAGGGGACGAAAGTTCCAGTCATTCTGAACTTGTAAAAGTCCGTCATCCTGAACTTGATTCAGAATCTAATAATATAGCTCCCGACCTTCGTCGGGATGACAGGTGGGGCCTCAAAATCACCTCCCTCTACGTCCTCAAAAACACTTGCCTCTCGCAAATGTACGAAGCCGGCCAATACCAGCCTCTAACCAAAGAGCAGTACTTCGACCTGCTCAAAAAAGCCCTGCCACTCATCCCCGAAAACTGCGTAGTCCACCGCCTCACCGGCGATCCGCCAAAAAGCCTGCTGCTCGCGCCGAACTGGACAACAGATAAGAAAAGAGTCCTAAATGAATTGATGAGAATTATTTCTGATATTCATCCATAAGTTTTTTTAGATATTCACGGTCTTGGATTGCTTTATTCATTTCTTCTGTTTTACCAGCGGCAAGGAGTTTTGTAAGTATTGTGCTTATTTTGTTAATAGCTGTTTTTTCGCCTTCCTGGCGACCTTCGTTTCGTATTCTCTGAGTAACTTCACACATTTTTATCCTCCTTTGCGGCTCAATAGTTTGAGCTCTTAATTCATCTTCAATTTCTTTATAACTATTATCATTTGACATTGCATAAAACAAATCTAAGATTTCAATTGCATGATCAAGATCTTTTTGGGTTCCTTGGTATTTTGTTCCAAGTCGCTTTGCTTTTAGATACAATGCAACTTCTTTAAAATCACTTTGAAAGCCATTTATATCGTTATCACTAAGCCATGCCAGATTAAACACATTAATTTTATAATCGCTTACAAAGTGTTCAATTTCGGAAGGAATAGTAATAATATCTTTCAAAGACAGATTTTTATTCCATTTCTGTTTAGTTCCAAAATAAAGAACCAGAGTAATTATAGGATAGTATGTTTTTTCTCTTTCATCAAGTTTTTTTCTTTTTCTCTTTGGTGGAAGTTGACTTCTATAAGCAGCACCATCATATCCAATAATTCTCAATGGCATTTCACGTTCTGGTTCAGTTTGATTTTCTATGCCTAAGAAAGCAATTCGAATCTGCCCATTCTGCCAGTGTTTTGCAACATCTCGTTCTTGAGTTCGAACTTTTCTGTTCCAGTTCTTGTAATATGAGAAAGGTTGTGCATCTGTAAGAGAGTCCTCTGTAATAATTCGCTTTCCCTTAAAGAGTAATACATTTACAATATCAGCAAATATATCATTATAAGATTCAAGCGTCTTTTCTATGATATCTTTAGATTTCATTGAGTAAATTATACATTAATAAAGTATAGTGGTCAAGTTAAATGAACTGTTGGAAAAATAAGTAGTATGTATAGTTATTAATTTACTTCTTTTCTGCTAATGCATGAATCATTGTTGAAAGGGTTTTTATTTCATCATCAGAAAGCTTAGATAAGTCTTCAAGGAGAAATCTGTATGGTTGATATGAAATATAATCATGAGGAATAATCTTTTCATCTTTTCCTGTAACAAGGTATTCGACTGATACATTTAACGCCTTGGCAATACGCACTGCAATATCTGCGGGTGGCATAGTATGTCTAGCACTTAAATAGCAGTCAATTGTAGGTTTTGGAATACCCGTTTTTGAAGCAAGTTCTTTTACAGTTATATCCTGATAGTTTAATTCATCTCTTAGATTATTTTTGAAAGTTCCTTCCATAACTATGAATAATAATGACATTTCATTATCGTTTAATTGACAGTAATGAGAAATCATTGTATTATTCTAAATAAGTAGATGTCATTATTTGCTTTAAAATAAATGAAATATCATTTTATCGGAGTTTCTAAGTTGATTAACTATGCCATTCTCTGCGGTTCAGCACCAGAAGATTACCGACAGAAAAAACTTAATAAATTATCTGATTCTCTTATAAATAATGATAAATGGCATGTTGCTACTTTTCCAAATGGTATTGATGAATTTATGCTTGAGTATGCCTTAAACAATATTATTGATGGAAAGTCAGGTAATTGTGCAAAGAGTATTTTCTTATATTTTTGCACAGAATCTCTGTTGTCAGATGCAGATACAAATATATGGCTTTGTAAAAATGAAATCAGAAAAGATATACTCCAGTTTTATGTGAATCTTGCAGAAATGTGTGATGTAGATTTTCAGATAGTTTATGACAGCGATAGAGAGTTTGTAAGAGAAGAAAAACTTGGATATGAGAGGGTACTCTAATGAAGCTAACAGCTAGCGTCGTTCTATTCAATACTCCTAGAAGTCAGATTGAATTACTTTTTAAGTCTGTATTTGACGCAAAATGTGTGGAAACTTTTTATATAATTGATAACTCTCCAAATGATAAATGGCGTGTGCTAGAAACGGAATATGCAAATATAGCGAATAGTGCTGGAACAAAAATCCGTTATATCCATAACCAGAATTTGGGGTATGGCGCGAGTCACAATCTTGCAATGCAGGAAGCAATTGAAGATGGTTCCGTTTATCATGTTGTGCTTAATCCAGATATTTATTTTGAACAGCAAGTTTTGTCAAAACTGCTTGACTTTATGGATGAAAATCCTGATGCTGCTTATGTTCTTCCTCGTGTTGAATATCCTGATGGAGAACTGCAATATCTGTGTAAGCTTTTGCCGACACCAGCAGATTTGATTTTCCGCCGCTTCCTTCCAAAGAAGTGGGGAAAAAAACGAAACGACCGCTACTGCTTGAAAATGACTGACTACAACAAGGTGATGAATCCGCCATGTCTTTCAGGATGCTTCATGTTCATGCGGCTTTCAATTTTACAGGAAAACAATATTTTTTTTGACGACGGATATTTTATGTACTGCGAGGATTTTGACTTGATTCGCCGTCTTCACCGTGTTGCAAAGACCCTGTATTTTCCTGGCGTTACGATTGTGCATGATCATGCGAAGGAGAGTTACAAAAACAGGAATATGCTTATAGCCCATATACAGAGTGCTATTCGTTATTTTAATAAATTTGGGTGGATATTTGATCATGAGAGAAGAGTGATGAATAAAGGAATTTTGGGAGAGTTAGGTAATGTTCCATACTAATTCCCTCAAAAAAAACGGTGTTTTTAATGCAATAAAAACATTAATGAGTGTTCTTTTTCCTCTTATAACTTTTCCTTATGCTTCCAGAATTCTTGGACCAAGTGGAATAGGGAAGGTAAATTTTGCATCTAGTATTGTTAGCTATTTTCTTATGCTTGCAATGCTTGGAATTTCAAATTATGGGATTCGAGAAGCTGGAAGATATCGTAATGATAAAGAAAAACTTTCAAAGTTCGTAAAAGAAATTTTATCTATAAATTTAATATCTAGTGTAATCGCATATACATTCCTTTTTGCTTCCATATATTTGGTACCCGCTTTTTTTGAATACAGAAAACTTATAATAATAAGTTCAGCTTCGATTTTATTTACAGTCGTTGGTGTAGAATGGCTATTTTATGCAATGGAAGATTTAGTTTCTGTTTCAATAAGAAGTTTTATATTCCAGATATTAAGCCTTGTGCTTCTTTTTGTTTTTGTAAGAACTAGTGAAGACTACATAAATTATGCACTTATAGGCGTTGTATCTTCGGTTGGCTCAAATATTTTATCTTTTATTTTTGCAAGTCGGTATGTAGATTTTAAATCAAAAAACAAAATTGAGTTAAAGCAACACCTCAAACCAATCTTTGTGTTTTTTATGATGTCCGTAGCAGCAACTGTAAATTCTTCGATTGATATTACAATGCTCGGATTTATTTCAGGAGCAGATGAAGTCGGGTATTATTCAGCTGCACTGAAAGTTGTCAGATTAGTTGCTGCTGTGGTAGCTTCTTTTACGGTAATACTTCCAAGACTATCTTATTATGCTTCTGCTGGTGAAAATGAGAATTTTAAAATTCTTTCTACCAAAACACTGGATGCAAATATGCTACTTGCAATTCCAGCTTGCATTGGAATGATGTCACTTTCAAAAAACATAATTTATGTTTTAAGCGGAACTCAATATGAAAATTCAATTAGAGTTCTCCATATTTTATCTTTTACAGTTTTTCTTTTAACAATAAGTAATCTATGTGGAGCTCACATGTTGCTTGCATTAGGAAAAGAAAAAGTAACATTTTATGCGGTTTTAATTGGTATCTTTTTTAATATTGCTACAAATCTTATTTTGATAAAAAGATACGGAGCATATGGAGCTGGAATAGCAACTTTAGCAAGTGAATTCACAGTTTCTGTTATAGAATTTTTTTGTGTGAAGAAATACTTCATCTGTAAAGATATTCTGAAAAATCTATTCCAAACAGTTTGCTCAGCATTGATTATGGCTTTGATTGTGTTTGCCATAATAAAAACTGATTTCCCAATTATAACAAGTCTTGTTCTGTCAATTTTTGCAGGAGCATTTTCATATTTTATTGTACTTTTGATTCTTAGAAATGAACTTTTATATGAGTTTGTCAGAAGAATGAGGTGGAGCAAATAGAATGCCAGAAAGAAAATTTGTAATATTGCGAATTATTAGAAAAATACTAGGTCCTGAAAACAACATTTTGCTTTCTGACGGAACAGTGCGTCCCATTGTCAGGGGGATTTCACAATGAAAATTCTTGTTACTGGTGCAAACGGATATTTAGGACAAGGTGTAACTAAAGTTCTTTGTGATAAAGGCGAACAGGTTATTGCAACAGGGCATTCTTCAGAGTTTATAGATTCTCGTGCAGAAATCAAAAACTGTGATTTATTTTCAATTGAAAATCCGTTCGACTATTTTGGAAAACTTGATGTGGTTCTTCATCTTGCCTGGAAGGATGGCTTTAAGCATGCCTCTCTTACTCATATAAATGATTTATCAAAGCATTATTTATTTTTGACTAAGCTAATTGATTCAGGAATAAAACAGGTTTGTGTTGTTGGAAGTATGCATGAAATTGGTTTTTGGGAGGGCAGTATAAACGAAAGTACACCTTGCAATCCTTTGTCTTTGTATGGAATCGCAAAAAATGCCTTGAGACAAAGCATCGAGATTCAGAAAAAAACATCTGATTTTGTGTTCCAGTGGATTCGTGGTTATTACATAGTTGGTAATGCGGAACGTGGCTGTTCAATTTTTTCAAAAATAACTCAAGCAGCAAAAGAAGGAAAATCGACATTCCCTTTTACCCTTGGCTTAAATCAGTTTGATTTTATCGATTATGAAAAAATGTGTCATCAGATTGCGGCAGTTGTAAGACAGAATAAAGTTAGCGGAATTATAAATTGTTGTTCAGGCAGACCCGAGAAACTTGCAGATAGAGTAGAACGCTATATTAAAGAAAATAATTACCGCATCAAGCTTGAATATGGTGCTTTTCCAGACAGACCTTATGATTCAAAAGCTGTTTGGGGCGATGATAAGAAAATCAGGGAAATTTTGGCTCTGGAAGGAGAAGGGCTTTAATGCTTTTTTTTAGTTTTCTTCGCTTGTTAAAAAATATTATTCTACGCCGTCGTGAATATCTTCCGTCATTCAAAAAGAGATTTGCTTCGTTTGGTGAAGGAAGCGTGATTCATTATCCGTCGCTGATTACAGGGCATGAAAATATCTCTATCGGCAAAAATACAACGATTTTGGCTAATTCCAGAATTCAAATTTATAACGCCCTTACGGGCAGGGAAGCCAAAATAGCAATTGGCAGCAATTGCTATTTATGCTTCCACCTTACAATTCTTGCAGGTGGAAGCATAAATATTGGCGATGATGTTCTTATTGCATCAAACGTGCTTATAACAAGTGAGAATCATGGAATGAATCCCGAAAGTAAAATTCCATATATGAATCAACCATTGGAATGCAAGGATGTTTCAATCGGTGAAGGTTCCTGGATAGGAGAGAAGGTTTCTGTTATGCCGGGGGTGAACATAGGCAAAAAGTGTGTGATTGGAACAAATGCTGTTGTCACAAAGTCAATTCCAGATTATTCAATGGCGCTAGGGATTCCTGCAAGAGTCATAAAAAAGTGGAATTTTGAAAAGCATGAATGGGAGAAAGTGTGATGAAAAGAGAAATCTATGTGCTTCTAAAAGGCAGAATTGGGAATCAACTTTTTATTTATTCTTTTGCGCATGACCTGCAGAAAAAACTTGGAGATGAAACTCAAATCATAATGGATGACAGTGAAGTTCTTTCGATGAATTGGGAAAATTCGTTGGAGTATTATGATTTACAGAATGTACGTTATGTCCATGATGGAAGTGTACGTAAATCAAAAGCATGGATTCTAAAATGGATTTTACTTCGGATTGCTTTGCGATTTACAGCACATTCAGATTTTAACATAAAGATTTATAGAGAAAAAAGACTTCGACCATTATTGAATTTCTTTGGAATAATGCTCTGTGAAAACGGCTATATGGATTTTCATTTTGGAAAAAAACATAAATATCTTTTGTGCGGATATTTTCAATCTAAGAAATACTTTGAGAGTGCAAATAATGAGTTGCGAGAAACTTTCTCTTTGAAAAATGAACTTAATTCATATCCAAATATTGATTTGCTGCGTAATTCAAATTCTGTATGTATTTCAGTAAAAGTTGAACATAATGTCGGAAGTTCGCTTTATGCAGTCTGCGGAAAAGAATATTGGAAAGAAGCAATAGATTACATTATTTCAAAAGTCCCGAATCCACTCTTTTTTGTCTGCTCAGATAATGTGGAATATGTAAAAGAAAATCTTATTGACTGCTCAAAGTTCAAGGTTGTGTTTCAAGATAAATCAATTCCAGTTCATATAACTCTCGCTGCTATGGGACAGTGTAAGCATTTTATTATCGGAAATACAAGCTATGGCTGGTGGGCACAGTACCTTTCTGATAATCCAGAAAAAATTACAGTAGCACCAAATCAGTGGATGCTGGTGGATATGCCATTGGATATTTATGAAGACAACTGGCACCTGATTGATGTAAAAAAATATTTGGGAGATAAAGCATTATGAAAATAGGAATTCTCTATATCTGCACAGGAAATTACACTGTATTTTGGGAAGATTTCTACGAATCATTTTCAAAATACTTTTGTACGAATTCAGAAATCCATTATTTTGTTTTCAGTGATAAAGAGATGGATTTTACTGGAAAAAAGAATGTGCATTTCAACAAGATTCAGAATCAACCATGGCCTTTGATAACACTTCTTAGATTTCAAACTTTTTTAGCTGTCGAAGAACAGTTAAAAGAATGTGATTATCTAGTTTTCTTTAATAGTAATTTGAACTGTGTTTCTAACATTTCTGAAGAAGACTTCTTGCCTTCGAAAGATGAAAAACTTCTTTTTTATCATCATGGTGGGTATATCTATACAAAAAAAATATTTCATCCATATGAGCGAAATAAAAAATCTACTGCATATATACCGTATTCGTGTGGAGGCACTTATATAGGTGGAGGAATTATTGGTGGTGAGACAATTCCATTCCTGGATATGTGCCGAACCTTAAAACAAAATATTGAAACTGATTTAAAACAGAATTATATTGCACGTTGGCACGATGAATCTCATATAAATCATTTCTTGTGCACTCTTGATAAGTATAAACTGTTACATCCAGGTTACTGTTATCCCGTAGGTTTTGACTTACCGTTTGAAAAGAAAATTGTAGGTGTAAGTAAGCAGGATAAATTTGATGTTAAAAGTTTTAAGTCTGTAACTAAGAAATTAAGCTTCTGGCAAAAAGTTTACAGAAGACTTGATAATTCTATTCTGCCTTATTTAAGACTGTTAGTTTCAGTTTTGAAGGGGGAGAAAATAAAATGATAGAGAACGCACCTCTTGTATCGGTGATTATACCTGTTTACAATGCTGAAAAATATGTAGAACAGGCTGTCCGTTCCATAATGAAGCAGACTTACCAGAATCTTGAAATCCTTATTACCGATGACTGCTCTACGGACTCCAGCTTTGAGATTTTAAAGAAGCTGGCAGAAGAAGATTTCCGCATAAAACTATTTACAAACGAACATAATCAGAAAATCGTACGAACGCTGAATACTTTGGTGGAACGTGCAAAAGGTAAATATATTGCCCGAATGGATGCAGACGATATTTCTTTGCAAAAGCGAATTGAAAAGCAAGTCTGTTTTATGGAGGCGCATCCGGACATTGCTATTTGTGGGACGAATGCCTGGCATATTGATGAAAAGGGAAAGCGAAGAGGAAAGTCGACACTTCCTCTTCGTTTTGAAGACTGCAAAATCTTTATGAAATATTTTTCTCCGTTTTATCATCCTTCAATTATGGCAAAAAGTGAAATATTGAAAGCAAATCCATATTTAGAATCTTTCTTATATGCAGAAGATTACGAATTATGGGTTCGATTGATTTTTAGACAGAGTTACAAATGTGAAAATTTAAAAGAAAGACTTTTTAAATATCGCATTTTCAAAAAGCAAACTTCGAATATTAACAGTAAAAAGCAAATTGATTCGGTTGAAAAAATATTGACAGAATATCATCTTGTGAATGAAGTAATCGAACATTTGTCTGTATTTTTTTCTGGTCATACAACTGATAAAAATGCAGAACATAAATATATAAAGTCAGTCTTGATTGAAATTTCACAGTATCCGTTTTTAATAAAAATTAAAGTTTGTGAAAAAATATTAGTATATATGCTTCGAACGAATAGTTTTGCCCTTCGGTTATTTATGAATCCTATGATTTTGCTGTCGTATGTATTTCACCTGCTGAGGATACTTTGATGAGGCGAACATATTTGAACTGTGATATTTCGATTGTTGCTCTTGTTTTTTTTGTTGGGGTGAGTTCTGCTTATTTAACCTCTGTAACGCATTTTTCTCCTTATTATTTTGGATTATTATTATTGATTGTCAATTCTTTTATTTTGGTAATACATAATTCAAAAATGCAGAATGATAGTGTTTCTAAGGCATTGTTAATGCTCATTAGTGTTATAACTGTATTTTTGATTTTCAATATCTGCTTTACAAAAACATTTGGCAAACTGTTCAGTATTTTATTTTTGTTGCTCATAAATCAAATGAGTACACTTATTGTATATGAAATGTGCTTTTTGTGTTCAAAAAAGGTTGATGCAGAAGTGTATATAAAAAATGCAGTTAATTTATATTTTTGGATTGAAATATTTATTGGAATTGCTGATATTTTTTATCGTTTTGCTAAAAGAACGTATTCCTATGCAGGTTTACAGTATTTTTACAATTTCAAAACTTCAATAATGTTTGAAGACAGCAACTGGAACGGTTTTATCTATATGATTTCATTTGCGTTCTTTTTGTATCTTTATGATAATTATCGGATTATTGGAAAATGGCATTTAAGAATTCTATTCTTCTATTGCATTTTGTCTTTATCAAGGGCAGCCGTTTTTTCTTCCATTCTGGTTATTATTTATTCAAGATTTATCAAGCTCTCTGATAAAAAAAAGAAAATATATGTACTTTTTCTGATTCTTTTCTCAATTTTTATTTTGCCATTTATGTTTTTTTATGTAAGTCATGATGACAGTTTTAATACGAAAATTGTAATTATAAAAGGCTTACTATACTACATTTCTCATACACCGATTGATAAGTTGCTGATTGGATTCGGTTCTGGATTTGCTACGAGCGAATATTCTCTTCCTTATTTGAATTATGCTTGGGTTCAGGGACATCTGTATGTTGTGATAAAAATAATGGACATAGGCTTGCTGGGACTGTTTCTTGACTTTCTTTACTTTATTGCACTTATAAAAAAGTCAAATGGAAAATTCTTGTATATGCTGCTTCCTTTTTTTGTTTGCGGTTTATCTATGTGTCCAACGAACCTTTCTTATATGTATGTCTTTTCAGGAGTTCTTTTATATTTAGAAAACCATAAACGAGGGATGCAATATGGATTTAATCAGCGTGATAATGCCGACTTACAATGTCGAGTCGTATGTGGCAGAAGCAATCGAGTCGATCTTAAATCAATCATATTCAAATATAGAATTTGTGATTGTTGACGACTGCTCTACAGACAGAACTTTTGAAATCTGCAAAAGATACGCAGAAAAAGATTCAAGGATAAAATTGTTTCGTAATGAAGTGAATTCAAAGATTGAGTTTTCTCTTAATCGTGCGCTTGAAAATACGACAGGAAAATATATTGTCAGAATGGATGGCGATGATATTTCTGACAGATTCCGCCTTGAAAAAATGAAAAATTTTCTGGATATAAATCCTGATATAAAGCTCGTCGGAACAAGTGCAATTACTATAAACGCAGAAGGAAATGAAATTGGCAGAACAACTTTTTTAAGCGATTTCTCCTTGATAAAAAAAACAAGCCTTTTAAAAACTCCTGTCGTTCATATTTGGATGACTTATAAGACAATGTATGATGAATTACATGGTTATCGCAAATTGTTTGCTTCTGAAGATTACGATTTTGTTCTTCGGCTTATGAGTAAAGGCTACAAATGCACGAATATGTCTGAATATTTCGGGTACAAAATCCGCGTGAACCGAGCCGGAAACTCTGCTTCGACCTACGGGGTAAAAAAATTGAAAAGCCGTTGGTATACAGCAAAGCTATATCATGAGCGGGAAAAAACAGGGGAAGATTCCTATTCTTTGCATAATTGTGAGCGGTTTATAAAAACTTCAAGGATTGCGGAAAAGGTTTACTTGTTTTCAAACAAGTGCCTTTATAAAGCTATTGAATGTAAAGTCCTCAAACATTATTTTGCAATGCTATTTTATCTTCTACTATCGCTTGTGTCTCTGTATCAAATTGCTTATTTATATGAAACTTTAAAATACAAAAGGATTGTAAGGAGAGGTATGAAATGAAAATCGCATTTATATTGCCGTCATTGGCAAATCGTGGACCGATAATTTTTACTCAATATCTTCTATCTGAACTTATAAAATCTGATATTGAAATTGAAGTATTTTACTTTGATGATAGTCAAAAAAACACTCTTGATTTAGGAGTAAAGACTACAAAAATCAATTTTAGCAAGCGTTTTGATTTTTCTGATTTTGACATTGTTCATACAACTATGGCTAGACCAGATATATATGCCTCTCGTTTCGTGCCAAAAGAAAAATGGGTATGCTCGATGCATAATTATCTTCGTGAAGATATGCGTATGTTGTATAATCCTTTTAAGGCAATCGCTATCATTTTTTTGTGGAAAACAGCATTGAAAAAATGCAGGAATATTATTACTTCGTCAACTCAGATGACAGAATACTATCAGCATCTTTTTGGAAAGAAAATTAATTATTCGATGATTCCCTATGGAATTTATGAAAAAGGATATTCCGAAATCGAAAAAAATGATTTATCTGTCATCTCAGAGTTTAAGAAACGGGGTTTAACAATAATTGGTTCTGTCGGGCTTCTTATTCCGAGAAAAGGATTTTCGCAATTATTTGAAATCCTCAAAAAATATGATGATACCGCTCTTGTCATAATCGGTGAAGGAAAAGAGCGGTTCGAACTTGAAAAAATTGCAAGAGAAAATAATCTTTCGGACAGATTTTTTCTTCCAGGTTTTAGAAATAATTCTCATAACTATTATCAATATTTTGATATATATGCACATGTCTCTTATTCAGAAGGTTTTGGACTTGCTATGCTTGAAGCAATGTCAAAGAAATTGCCTGTCATTTGTTCCGATTTGCCGATTTACAAAGATTTCTTTACTAAAGATGATGTAGCTTTATTTGAAACAGGAAATTCATCTTCTTTAATTTCTGTATATAAAGAAATTAAAGAAGATAGAAAAAAATATAGTGAGGTGTCGTATCAATTATTTAGGGAACAGTTTGATGCTCGTGTTATGGCAAGTCGACATATTGAATTATATCAAAAACTCGTAAAAGATTTTTCTGAGGAGAACAACTGAAATGCTAACCGCTAGTATAGTGCTGTACAACACGCCGAGAGCACAGATTGACGCTATTATACAGCGGGTATGCTGCTCAAGCTGCGTGCAGGATAATATATCACTTCTTCTTGATAATATTGATTCATTTAGCCGCGCTGTTAATGATGCGCAATGCCACAAAGAAGAAAAAATCAAGAGTTTACAAGCACATATAAAAAAAGATTTTTTAGAAGAAAAAATGTTTTCTGAATATGAAAAACTGTATCAAAAACTCTGATAATCACTGCAAAAAGATATGATGTAAAAGAGAAGTGTTAGTTTTCTTTCTCCAGCAAATATTATTATGCTGATATGGGATTGCGCAATATACGCCTTAATTATCACCAGATAGATACAGGGCATATCGTAAGAAATTGTCCTCTACCGGGAGATAGCAACAGACTTCAAGAACGTCCCGGTTTATATCAGACTAACAATCCTGCCTTAGGCTTTGATTATGTTCATGTACTTCCTTCAATTCCGATGCCCCATAATTTACAGATAGTAATCTTATTAACTGGAAAAAGCCTTATGCTGATATTGTAAAGGGAATTACAGATTATCAGGGGCTGAAAGACAATCATGAAAGTTTAACCAAAGGTGGACATCACGGAGCATATAACAGCCTTCTTGAAATTGCAAAGGCAGAAGGATTAGAAGTTATTGAAACAACAAGACTTTATTATGTATTAAAAATGAAGGATGTACTTGGCAAAGATTTATAACGCCCTCTTGACTTTCCACTAATCTCATAATAAAATTCTACTATTATAATAATCATTTTTGGGTGGGAAAAATGTCAGATAAATCTTCTAAAACGCCTTCTAAAGGAGGGCTTCAGGCTCGTATTGCCGCTATGCAGGCAGCAGAAAAAGAAAAAGCTGCAAAAACAACTGCTTCAAAAACGACTCCGGCAAAAAAAACTGCTGCAGCTGCTAAGACATCTGCAAAACCGACAGCCAAAGCTACAACAAAAACAGCTTCAAAAGCAGCCTCATCAAAAACTGCTGCAGCAAAAACTGTAAAAGCCACAACAGTAAAATCTGCATCAAAATCAACAGCCGTAAAGACTGCTGCAAAACCAGCTGCTCCTGCAAAAACGGCAGCTTCTACAAAACCTGCTGCAAAATCAGTTTCTGCTAAAACATCTGCCAAGGCCGCTCCGGCAAAGAAAGCTTCTGCAGCAAATACAACTTCTGCAGTTTACGACGAAGATTCAATCCAGCATCTTGAAGGTCTTGAGCATATCCGTCTGCGCCCTGGTATGTACATCGGTTCCCTCGGCGACGGTTCAAACGAAAACGACGGTATCTACATTCTTCTCAAGGAAGGAATCGATAACTCTGTCGACGAGTTCTCTCAGGGCTTTGGTAAAAAAATTGATATTGAAATAAAAGACGGCCGTGTAAAAATCCGTGACTATGGACGCGGTATTCCTCTTGGAAAACTTGAGGACTGTGTTTCTAACGTAAACACCGGTGCCAAGTACAACAACAGCGTTTTCAAGCAGGCAATCGGTATGAACGGTGTAGGTATTAAAGCTACCAACGCTCTTTCTTCTTACTTCCGTGCCGCTTCAATCCGCGAAGGAAAAATGGCCGTAGTTGAGTTCGCAAAAGGCGAAAAACTCAGCGGCAAAACTGGCAATGCAAAACCGGGCGTTCCAAACGGCACTTATCTTGAGTTCGAGCCTGATACAGAGCTTTTTGGAAAATACAACTTCAATATGGAGTACGTTGAAAAACGACTCTGGAATTATGCATATCTTAATCCGGGACTCATGCTAAAATGTAACGGTCAGGAATATATCAGTCAGAATGGTATTCAAGATTTGCTCGAGCATGAGATGGATGGAAAAGCTCTTTATAAAATCTTCAGCTATAAGGGTGAAAATCTTGAGTTTGTTTTGACTCACACTAATAGTCTTGATAAATTTGTTTATTCTTTCGTAAATGGTCAGAGTACAGAGGATGGTGGTACCCACGTTACTTCCTTCCTTGATGGTGTTACAAAGGGCGTAAATTCCTTCTTTAAGAAAGAGTATGATGAAAAGGATGTTTGCGGCGGACTTATCTGTGCCCTCAAAATCGGCCTCGATAATCCTATGTTTACCAGCCAGACAAAGAATAAGCTTGGTAACGTAGAAATCCGTGCTCCAATCATTAAGGAAGTTCAGACAGCAGTTGATGACTGGCTTCGTCACAATCCTGATGTAGCCGGTGCCCTTGAAGATAAAATCATCAAAAACCAGAAGGCCCGCAACGAAATCAACAGCGTAACCGAAAAACAGATTCGCGAGGCAGAAAAGTCTGTCATGCTCAAAATTCAGAAGCTTAAGGATTGCCGCTATCATCTGCAGGATGGAGAGAAGGGCGCAAACTCTATGATTTTCATTACCGAGGGAGATTCTGCGACAGGTTCTATGGTAGGAAGCCGCGATGTTTCTTATCAGGCAATTTTCAGTTTGAAGGGTAAACCTGAAAATATGTACGGCCGCAAAAAGTCTGCTCTTTTCGAAAATGAAGAATTAAAGAACCTTACTTTCAGTCTTGGTGTTCAGAAAGATATTGAAGGCCTGCGTTATAATAAAATCATCATCGCAACCGATGCCGATAACGACGGCTTCCATATCAGAAATCTTGTAATGACTTATCTCCTTCTTTTCTTTGAAGAGCTGGTATTGACGGGTCACGTTTATATTCTTGAAACTCCGCTTTTCCGCGTACGCAACAAGACAAAAACTGTTTACTGCTATTCAGAAGAAAGCCGCGATAAAGAAGTTGCCAAAATGGGAAAATCTGTAGAAGTTACCCGATTCAAGGGACTTGGAGAAATCAACCCGAGCGAGTTCGGCCAGTTTATCTTCCCTCGTAAAGAAGGCGAGAGTGAAGACAAGGGAATGCACCTTACTCAGGTTTCTATACAGTCTCTTAAGAATGTACCTCAGGTACTTAAGTTCTACATGGGTAACAACACACCTGAACGTAGAGATTTCATTGTACATAATCTTGCTAAGGAAATTGATGCATAGTGCGCGTGGGCGCACTAGATAATATAAAATGTATATCTAGTTTCTTTTTTTTATTTCTGTTATACTATTTCTTTCTTAATATAACGTTTCGAGGTACTTTATGGACTTAAAAGGACGCAATTTTCTTACATTAAAAGATTTTACTCCGGCAGAAATTACAGGCCTTCTCGACCTCGCTGCCGACCTCAAGGAAAAAAAACGAAAGGGGATTCCGGTAGATATTCACCGCGGTAAAAACATTGCCCTCATTTTTGAAAAAACAAGTACCCGTACCCGTTGTGCCTTCGAAGTTGCAGCTCATGATCTTGGAATCTGCACAACCTATCTTGCAGAAGGCAGTCAAATTGGTAAAAAAGAAAGCATCGCAGATACAGCCCGCGTCCTTGGCCGCATGTTCGACGGAATTGAATACCGCGGATTCGAGCAGACAATCGTAGAAGACCTTGCAAAATATTCAGGCGTAGTTGTATGGAATGGTCTTACAAACGAATATCACCCGACCCAGATGCTGGCAGATATGCTTACAATCCGCGAGCACTTCGGAAAGCTCAAAGGTCTTAAACTCGTATACTTTGGAGATGCCCGCTACAACATAGGAAACTCACTTTGTATTGTTTGTTCAAAGCTTGGACTCAACCTCACTCTTTGTGCTCCAGAAAAATATTTCCCAAATAAGGCTCTTGTTGATGAATGCCAGAAGTGGTGTCAGGAAAGCGGAGCTTCAATCACACTGGAAAGTAATGTAGATAAGGCTGCTGCCGGAGCCGACATCATCTACACCGACGTCTGGGTAAGCATGGGCGAGCCGGATGCAGTATGGGCAGAGCGCATTGCAGACCTCAAACCATATCAGGTAAATGCAGAGGTTATGAAAAAGGCAAAGCCAACTGCAATCTTTATGCACGATCTGCCATCCTTCCATGATCTTAATACAAAAATTGGTAAGGAAGTAGGCGAGAAGTTCGGCCTTACCGCCATGGAAGTTACAGACGAAGTTTTTGAAAGCAAACAGTCTGTCGTTTTTGACGAAGCTGAAAACCGCATGCACACTATAAAAGCAGTCATTGCTGCTACATTAGGAAATAACTTTTAAAATAACTTCACCGTTAAATACAAGTTCGTCAAGGCACGCTACGCTTAAAGCCTTGACAAACTTGTTTAATGGCTTTTTTTATGGAGGATAAAGCACATTATGAATGCTATTATAACTGTAGTAGGATCAGATAAAGTCGGAATCATCGCAAAGATTTCTCAGTACCTTTCAGACCATAAAATCAACATTGCCGATATCACTCAGACAATTCTTTCCGGCAACTTTGTAATGATGATGATGGTAGATTTTTCTGCTGCCGACATAGATATTGAAACACTCCGTTCAAGTATGAACTCTCTCGCCGAAGAAATGGGCGTAGAAATCAACATCATGAACGAAAAAGTCTTTTCAGCTATGCACCGTGTTTAAAATGACGGGGTTGTCCAAAAAGTATCGTCATGCTGAACCTTCGCAGCATAGCTGCTCGGAGACTCGCTAAAAACAGTCCACTGGACTGTTTTTACACTGCATAGCAGTGTCGCTCCCTATGTTTCAGCATCTACACTATATCTAGGCCTATAGATTCCGAAACAAGTTCGGAATGACGCTAGGAAGTAAACTTATTGGTCATCTCTGTCGGTTGCAGTACGAGATTTAAAATGTGACGGAAAAATTGCAACCGCAACCAATGCACAGAGTGTAAAAATAACAATTTTTTAAATCTTTTTGCATCCCCCGAATTTCTGTGATATTATATAAATAATGGAATTCGGACTATCAGATTACTACATAATTGGCGAACTTATCACTTGCTGGGGCTCAGTTTTAATCTGTATTAATACTCTTTTGTCTTATGCCTTATATGATAAGCATCAGCGTTATTTTCTTGTTGCTTCGGCTTCAACATTCGCAGCTTCATTATTTAACATATTTTCTGTTTATTTTATTTCATATTTTTCTGAATATCCTGCATATTTATGTACAATTTTTACTACTTTATACTTTCTGGTGCTGCTTATCTGCCCGTGCATAATGACTTGCTATGTATTTGATATGGCAATCCAAAATAAAAAGAAACTTCATTTGTATTTTTTAATATCAGGAGGAATTCTTGTTGCCTACATCCTGCTTGTTATTTTAAATTTTTGTACCGGATGGATTTTTTATTATGATGAAGTACAAGGTTATACCCGTGGACCAATAAAAAATATTACTTATGTACTTACACTTGCTTATGGAATTGCTATTGTTATAACAGTATTAATTCAAAGACGATATCTTGCCCGAAGAATTTTCTGGGTGTTTATGGCTTATCCATTTGTATCAATATTTTTTGTGGCAATTCAGTTTTTCTTCCCAAAAGTAATACTTACAGGAGTAGCTTCTTTTACTTCAGTTTTATTTGCTTATGTAACAATCCAGTCTTATAGTATGGGAATAAATCTGAAAACAGGTCTTATGATGGACTCACGCCTTCGAAAACGCATTTCAATTCAGCGTAAGGGGGGAGTTCTTTTTGTAATGACTATCGATAATATTAATATGATTCAATCAAGTCTGGATGCGGTAGAATTAAACAGATTGTTTCTTCATCTGGGACAGATTTTTATGACTCACTTCCCGAGAAATGCATATATTATTTCTATAAACAGACTTGCGGGAATTGGAAAAAATATAGAAGAGGTAAAGGAAAAAAGCGAACTTGTTTTAAGAGATATTAAAAAATTAAGTTCGGATATTAATTCAATAATTCCTATTCCAATTGAATCTTTTTCTGCTGCAATAGAGTTTTCAAAAGATGAAAATGATTATGATTCTTTGATGGATCTTTTGAATAGCATGCTGGTTCGGGCTAAAGCTTCTCAGCTAAAAAATCTTCAGATTTGTGATGAGTCTGTTTTTGTAGATAGAGAACGCAAGAGATATATTTACAGAATTTTAAGAAGAGAACTTAACCTTGAATCAGAACAGTTTCAGGTCTGGTTTCAGCCCATATATTCTATTAAAAGTAAAAAGTTTGAATATATGGAAGCGCTTTCCCGCCTGAAAAATACCGAGCTTGGAGATATTCCTCCGCAAGAATTTGTTCAGGTTGCAGAAAATCGAGGTCTCATAGAAATGCTGGGCTTTGTTGCTTTTGAAAAAGTCTGCAAGTATATTTCTGAGAACCGCGATACAGTGAATGCAGTTTCAATCAACTTTTCTGTTTATCAGATGATGAATCCGAATGTCGTACAGAATGTTCTTGATACAATCCATCGTTTCAGTCTTTCTCCATCAAATATCATTATGGAAATTACAGAAAGTATTTTCATTGATAATTATGAGCTTGTAAAAAAGCATATGATAGAGCTGGCTCAGGCTGGTGTTAAATTTTATCTTGATGATTTTGGTACCGGTTACTCTAATCTTACAAATGTTATTTCACTTCCATTTTCAACTATTAAAATGGATCGTTCTCTTGTGCTTGCAATGGAAGAAGGGCAGAAGGGTGTAAGTCTCTTTTTTGATCTGGTCAGTACTTTTAAGGGAGTTGGCTTTAAGATTCTCGTTGAAGGAGTAGAAACAAATAATCAAAACTACCTGGTAGAAAGAGCTGGCGTAGATTTTATTCAGGGATTTTTGTACAGCCGTCCTTTACCACCTTCAGAGTGTGTGGAATTACTGCAACGTACCGGTTCAATGGTTGAGAGTAAATAAAAAAATTAAAATGTAATTACTTCTTCGTAGACCTGTATGGCAAACTGATCTGTCATTCCGGATATAAACTCAATTATACATTTTGTATAAGACTCGTTATCATGAAGGTCGAATACCGGCTGGGTGTTGTATTTTAGTACAGGCTTGCGGTCTACAAAGCTGTGACGCTCTGCAATAAAAGGCTTGTAGCTTGTGTATTTTATGAGCCAGTCTTCAAAGGTTGCACAGAGTTTTGGATAATATCGAAGAGCCTGTCCTACACGACCTGTTTCTGCATAAATTTTTGTTTTTTGCAGTGTGCGGAAAAGTGTGCCGATTATGTTTTCTGCATAAATAGCAAATTCTCCAAGTCGCCAGTGTTTGTAAATCCGTGCAAAGTTAAACTTTTTAAGTTCAAGAATAAACTTGAAATATTCATCTGAAAAACTAAGGCCTTTTTCCGGGCTGCTCTGTTCACAAAGGTCAACAATAAGATCATTAATTAAAGTTGTTGTATTTACAGCTTTTCCGCTTCGAAGTGCCCGTGCTCCTTTACGTTCAAAGCCTAGAGTGGAGCCTACAATTTCACGGAGTTCGCGGTATGCTGCCATATCAATTATATGATAGGAGCGCGCATCTTCTATGTCTCGTCCAAGATAAGCAATTTTATCAGCAATCTTTACAACGCAGCCTTCCCAGGTAAATGGTTGAATGAAGCCCGGGCGCTTTATTGAATATAAATCAATTGCTTCTTCGCGAGGTTTTATGCCCTGCTGGTCAATTTCACCGCAGTGACAGATAAGTCCGTCTCGAACGGCATAAGTCAGGTTTAACGGCTGTTCAATTCCATTGGGGTCAGGGAGTGTTTCTATATAATCTGCAAAAAATAGACTGTTTCTTTCATGCCAGAATTTCTTTGGAGCATTATGACCTTCTTTCTGTTCCAGAAGTTTGTTTAGACAGTCCTCTCCATGATGGCCGAAAGGTGCATGGCCTATATCGTGGCCCATTGCAATAGCTGCGGCAAGCTGTTCGTTCAGTCCCAGATACTTTGCAATAGTGGTTGCAACGGATGCAACATGCATTACGTGTTCCATTCTGGTACAGATATGGTCGTTATGAGGTGCAAAAAATACCTGTGTTTTATGTTTCAGGCGGCGATATGCCTGCGAATGAAGAATTCTTGTGTAATCACGCTCAAATTCTGAACGGATTTCATTATTTCTTCTATATAACTGAATTTCTCTTTTATTAGCCTGTTCCCATTTAGGATTTTCAGGACAGGTTCGTACATTATAAAAAGAATTCTGCATTTTCCACCTCTCTTTATATAATACTATGAAAATTGATTTTGAAAAACTATAATATTAGTGATATAATCAAATGATATGCTGAAAAATAATAAAATCGTCAGAAGGTTTTTTGGTGAACAGTATGACATACAGCACAGACTTCTCAATATTATACTTGTTGTAGGTATTCTTGGGATAGTATTTGCCTGTCTGGTTTCAACTTTAATGCATCAAAATGCCTATTCGATTATTCTTTCTTATGTATGTCTTGTTCTTTTTTGCCTGATATTCTGGATTGCAAACAGACTTAAAAGATCTCAGCTTGCAATTATTATATTTGCAATTCTTTTTGATAACATAATTTTACCAATTCTTTTTATAACCTCAGGCGGAATCGAAAGTGGTATGCCTCTATGGTATATCATGGGGTTGATATTTCCCTTTCTTCTTATTAAGGGCCGTAGTTGTATCACCGTTTTTGTTATAAGCATTACAGAATTCATAGTACTTATAGTTTATACTTATTATCATCCGGAAATTATAATGAAGATGGCAAGTATAAAGATGGTGCTTTTCGATGTAATCGTCACTATGATTGCCGTTGTAGTTGTGTTTGCTTCAATTTTCCGCTACCAGACACATATTTATCAAAAGCAGCAGAAAGCCATTATAAAATCTATTCGAGAAGCCAATGAGGCCATCAAACAGAAACAGGACTTTATTTCTAATGTTTCACACGATATCCGAACACCTATGGATTCGATTATCGGTTTTACTGAGCTTGCAAAAAAAAATCTTGATAACCCTGAAAAACTCGCAGACAGTCTGGAAAAAATCTCACGTGCATCAGGACATCTTTTAAATCTTGTAAATGAAGTTCTGGATATGTCAAAAATTACAAGTGGAAAAACTGTTATTGAAGAAGAAATGTGCAGTATACACAGCATAATCGATAATGTCTGTCAGATTATGCAGAATGAAATTGACCAGAAGAAGTTAAAAATTGAGCTGGATTACAGCATGCTCGACGATGATGTACTGTCATGCGACAAAATACGCCTTAATCAGATTCTTTTGAATCTTTTAAGTAATGCAGTTAAATATTCTTATGAAGGCGGAAAGATAACAATTTCGGTTATTCAGCTTTCTTCTGATGATGAAAGTAAAATAGTAAATGAATTCCATATAAAAGACGAAGGTTGCGGAATGACACCTGAGTTTATGGATCATGTTTTTGAGCCTTTTGCCCGCGATAAATCATCTCCGGTCTCTGCTGAAGGAACAGGACTTGGTCTTACTATCTGTAAATCGCTTGCAGAAATTATGGGCGGAGATATTGAAGTTCTTAGTGAATTAGGAAAAGGTTCTGAGTTTACTCTTATTGTTCCTCTTTCAATTCCTTCTCTTCTTGAAATTGAGGAAGAGCAGGATATTGTTGTTTACGACTTTAAAGGAAGACGAATTCTTGTTGTTGAAGATGATGTACTCAACCGCGAAATACTTGTGGAAGCGTTACGAGAAGAAGGCTTTGTTGTTGATGAAGCTATAGATGGTTCCTTTGCAATTGAAAAGCTTCGAGATAATGATCCTGGTACTTATGAACTTGTTATTATGGATTTACAAATGCCGGTTATGGATGGTTTTGAGACTGCAAAAATCATCAGAAACTTTAAAAATCCTGAGGTTGCAGAAATACCTATTGTTGCCCTTACTGCAGATGTCCTGCCGGAAGAAAAAAATCAGGCTTTCAGCAGTGGCTTCAATGCATATCTGGTTAAGCCTGTAGATATGTCTGCAATGCTTAAAGTTCTCATGCTTTTCTTCCGCGAAAATAAACGTTCTTAAAAATTTGTAAAGGAAGTGCTCTTTGAAAAGATGTGTCGTCGCGCTTACATCCAGTTCTGTAAATGAAGAAGCGTATTCAGAAGTTCAAACACATTTTGATTTTCAGGAAGCAACTCCGATTCTAATAATTGTATTTGCAGAAGTTAATATGCTCTAGTTCTTTGCATCAAAACTTCAGAACAGATATCCAGATGCTGTAGTAATAGGTTCATCTACATACATTAATTATGGTATAGAAGTTTCTGCAGGTGCAGTTTTTGATGTTGACAGACACCCTTCAATGTATAAGGCTCATATCAAGCAGGCTCTGGATAAGCTTTCAAGTTTGAAAATACCTGCTGCCTTGAATTTGTAACTTCTTTTGGTAAAGATGAAGAACTGGTTCTGGATACTTTTGAAGAAGTTCTGGAAGAAACTGGAATTCGTGTAGCAGCCGGCTCCGGTCAAAGACGGCTCATATAAAAAAGTCAGAATTATAGTAACTGGAATTCAGCAGCCAGATAAATCCTTCATGCTGATTTCTAATTATATCTTACTGGACTAAGGTCGCTCGCATAGCTCGCTCTGAGCCATTCTTTCGATGAACCTAAATAGACTTACTGCCGTAAGTCTATTTTTTAACGGTTCTTCGATTTTAGGCTTTCTTACTCATCGGGCGAACTAAGAAACAGCTTAAGCACATAGCAACAGCATACAAAATAGTTGTTACGATAAGTACGTTCTGATATCCAACAGGATTAGCCTGAACTCCATGTACATCAATAAATGAACCAGTGTGCTTTACAATGAAAGAAGCCATCTGGTTTCCAGTAAGTCCTGCAAAGGCCCATGCAGAAAGTGTAATTCCGTGGATTGCAGAAATATTGCCCATTCCATAGTGGTCAGAAAGGAGGGTAGGAACATTAGAGTATCCTCCGCCGTATCCTGCATTTACAATGAAAATCAGAGCAAGTACAAATACGATAAGTACAGTATTTCCTGCTCCGTTTGCAATACCCTTTGTAAGAAGAACAATCAAAGTTGAAACAATAGAAAGTGTGAAAATTAACTTATAGATTGTGTTGCGGTCCTTAAGCTTGTCTGCCCATGCAGAGAATCCGAGACGTCCGCCTGCGTTGAACAAGGCAGAGATTGTAGAAATAATTCCGGCAGCAGCACCAAGTCCTACACACTTTACAATCATCTTTTCCTGAGAAATGATGGCAAGACCACATGTGATGTTGATGTAGAACATAAGCCAGATTCCAATGTAAGAAGCGATTGGTTCTGTCTTAAGAGTTGCAATAATTCCTTCGTTCTTAGATTTTGTCTGTGGTTCAACCCAACCTTCAGGTTTTGCAAGAATAAGGTGACCGATGAACATCATTACAAAGTAAACACATGCAAGAATATAGAACATCTTGAAAATACCGCCTTCTCCAAGACCAGTAAGCATGCGGCTCATAATAGGAGAAGCAATAGCTTTAGCAGCACCAAAGCCTGCTACAGCAAGACCAGTTGCAAGCCCCTTTTTGTCCTTAAACCAGAGCATAAGAGTCTTTACAGGAGAGAGGTAACCGGTACCAAGACCAATACCCATAATAAAACCGTAGCTTATGTAAATACCTACGAGAGAAAGTACGCTGTGGGGATTGTTTCCACCGTACCAGATAAAGAAGCCTGTGCCGGCCATACCAAGTGCAAATGTAATTGATGCAATCAGAGATGACTTGTGAATATTTTTTTCTACAAGACCACCAAGGAAGGCAGCTGACATGCCGAGGAAGAATATTGCAAAGCTGAATGCCCATTCTACAGCGCCCTTAGAAAAGCCGATGTAGTCTGCAATTTCCTGGCTGAAAATTGACCAGCAGTATACAGTTCCGATACTGCAGTGAAGAAGGAGGGCCGGGATAGCTCCACGGATCCACTTGTTCTGAATGTTTTTCATTTTTAATGTTCCTTAGATTGAGGTTTTATACTATTTTATCAATCTAAGGAATATAAAACAAGTAGTAGGAGATAAACTAAAATTTTGTGCGGTAACCAAGGTCAATAGAAATAGCTCTGTCTGCACGTCCCCTGAAAAATTCCATAATTCGGATTGTACCTTGAAGATGAAGTTCTCCAGAAAGGAAGTTGCAGGTCATGTAAGGACTAATATTAATATTATAACTCTTTTCTGTAATTTCACTTAAAGAATCTTTTATAGTAAGAAAGTTTTTACCGATTAAGCCGACAGAAATATGGCTTCCATAGGTAAAGGAATTTATTCCGGCCAGAGAAGTTGTAGTATAAGCATTAATATTGATTCCAAGAGTATCTTCTATAAATAAAAGCTGTTTTACAGTATCTGGTGGAAGATTGAATAATGTAATATTAAGATGAGCATCTCTTAAAACAAGTCGTGGTTCTATAAGAAGGTAAATATCTTTAGGCGATACAATGGAATTTGAATTACTTGCCATAAAACTTGCGTTATAAACTCCAGCCTGTAAGAATAAAGAATTTGTAAAATTATTACCAAGAAGAATTGTTGTTCCAGTGTGCCAGTATACTTTTTCTACGGCTATAAGTACATCTTCACCCTTGTATTTATCAGCAAGAGGAATTCCAATTCCCACTGCAAAGTCAATAGTCAGGAAACGCATAACAGATGCAACTCTCAAATCTCCATTTAAAACATAGTATTTATCATCTTCATGATTCACATACAAATAAGGACCGAATGCCAGAGGAATTGAATGTAGTTTTGCAATATCTGCAATACCAATACCAAAATGAGGGTAGAGGATAGAACCTGGACGTCCAAGGTAGTTTTCCGTAATTTTTGAACCAATAGGGGTAATGTTAAAATAACGCTGAAGAAAAATATCAGAACCGATAGGGTCATAAGTTCCAAGGAAGAAACTCAAATAATTTGTAAAGTCAGAGAGGTTTCCTCTGCAAATTAAAGAAATCTCATCTATTTGAAATTTTGAGTCAGTTTCATGAAACAAACTTTGTCCAAGTAAGTCTCCGGTATTAAGTGAGAATTCTATGTGACTCCATAAATTCTGGGTAAAGTTGAACTGTCCCATAAAAAATGCCTGAAGCTTTAAGTCAGGGTCATACTGTTCTTTTTCAGGATTTGCGGCGTAATTTAATCTTCCTCCTGCATATCCGCTGAAAGAAGATGCTGCTGAAAGTGTTGAGAGCAGGAAAAAACTGATTAATATTCCAAGGACAATTCTTTTACGCATATATAAAACTCCTGATTGTTTATCGGCTTAAAAAGCTGTAAGCATTAATAAAATATCTAATATGCATTAAAATATAGAAGAAAAACGTTAAAAATACCATAAAAAATAAATTTTCTCATTCAATATAAGTTTTCGCTTGAAATATGTGATTTTAGGGGTATAATAGTTCTATATGAGTGATTATCTTGACCCGAATAACGAAGAACTGTTGAAAGACTTCTTCGCAGAAGCAGAACAGCAGGTAGAACAGCTGGAGAGTAATATTCTCGTTATTGAAAATGATCCTTCAAATCACGAAGCGATTGATGAGATATTCCGTGCAGCTCATACACTTAAAGGTGGTTCTGCAACAGTAGAAATGATGGAGCTTTCTCACTTTACACATACTGTAGAAGATGTGCTTGATGAGATTCGTTCCGACAGACTTAAGGTAGACGAAGACGTAGTTGATCTTCTCCTCACTTCAATAGACGTAATCAAGGCAATGCTTGAAGCACGCCAGAATGGAAGTATTTACGAAGAAAATATTGATTCAATTGTAGAAAAACTTCACGGATATATTCCGCAGAAGGGCGGTAAGGCAACGGCTAAAGCTGCGGCTCCAAAAGCTGCGCCAAAACCAGCTCCTGCCCCTGTTCCTCAGTCTGCAGAAGCTGCACCGGCTGCTTCTGCAAATGCTCTTGTTCTTCCAGATATTACGGAAGATGATTTTGTAGAGCTTAAACAGACTTGTGAAGGCAACCAGAAACTATGGTGTATTGCGGTTAAGTTTGATGAAAGCAATCCAATGAATACAGTAGGCGGCATTCAGGTTTTTGCTGCACTTAAGAATGTGGGTAATGTGCTTAAGACAGTTCCTGATTTTGATGCCCTTTATGAAGATCAGTTTTATGAGAATGTATTCTATTATGTTGCTACAGAGGCTGATGGTCCGGAAATCGAAGACTGTGCCTTCCTTAGTGATGTAACTCTTATTACCGATGCACATCTTCTTGAAGATTATACAACAGGAACTGCTGCAGATCCTTCTGTCGCAAAATCTGTGGCTTCAGCTCCAGTTCAGGCAGCACCAGCTGCTTCGGCTCCAATTACTCCTTCAGACGACCTTCCTGCAGGAAAAAATATGACTGCAGCTCAGTCAGAGCTTTTGAGCGATATTCTGAACGACAATGTTCTTAAGCCTGAAGTAAAGAAAGAAGAGAAAAAGGTTGAGCCAAAGAAAGAAGCTGCCGCTCATGCACAGCAGGGGTCAATTCTTCGTGTTGATTCACGCCGAATTGATAACCTCTTGAATCTTGTATCAGAAGCTGTAATCAACAAAGCATCATTCAACCAGCTTGCAATGCAGAATGCAGCTGAACTTTCACGCTTCCAGTCAATCGAAGCAGAATACAAAGAGAGACTTCATAATCTTTTCGACAAGCTTCCAGACTATATGGAACAGATAAAAGAAGGTGTTTCTTCTGTAGATATAAGAAAGAGTATTCTTAAAGAATACGGTACCCTCAGCAATATTTTTGATGAATATGAATCTGAGGCAAAGAATATTTCTGGTAAGTTCCGTTCATATACACAGAATCTCGGTACAATTGCCGGAGATCTCCAGGAAGGTGTAATGAAAATCCGAATGGTTCCTATCAATCAGATTTTCAGCCGATTCCCTCGTGTAGTACGTGACTTACAGAGAGATCTTAATAAGAAAATTGACCTGGTAATTGAAGGTGAGGATACAGAACTTGATAAGTCAGTAGTAGAAGATCTTCTCGATCCTATTATGCACTGCATCCGAAACTCTGTAGACCATGGTATTGAAGCTCCAGAGGCTCGTACCGCTGCCGGAAAACCGGAAACAGGTACTATTCTTCTTAAAGCTTCAAATGAAGGTAACCAGATTGTAATTGAAATCAAAGATGATGGTGCCGGAATTGATGTAGAAAAGGTTCGCAAGAAGGCTGTAGATCGCGGTCTTATTCATCCGGATAAGGCAGTTACAGAGCAGGATGCTTTCAACCTGATTATGCAGCCTGGCTTCTCAACTGCAGATAAGATTTCTAATATTTCTGGACGTGGTGTTGGTCTTGATGTTGTTAAAACAATGATTAACAATCTTAAGGGAACAATTTCCATCAACTCTGCAAAGGGTAAGGGAACTTCCTTTATTATCAAGCTGCCACTTACACTTGCCATTATTCAGGGACTTTTGGTACGCGTAGGCAAAGAGGTTTACTCAATTCCTATTGCAAACGTAATTGAAAGTCAGTGTATTAATATTTCAGAAATCAACCACATAGATAATTATGAGATTATGAATGTACGTAATGAGGTTATCAGTGTATTGCGCCTTTCACGTCTGTTCGGTATTCCAGAGACGGTTAAGTCTGAAGAATGCTATATCGTAATTGTTGGAACACAGGAAAAGAAGATTGGTGTTATGGTAGACGCTTTAATCGGCGAAGAGGACGTTGTAATTAAACCTCTAAAAGACCAGTTCACTAACTCTCCTGGAATTGCCGGTGCTTCAATTCTTGGTGATGGTTCTGTTTCGTTGATTATTGATGTCGGTCAGCTTCTCGAGCTTGGTGTAAAGCAGGAACTGCTTGCTCAGGCTCAGGAAAACGCACAATATGCTCAATAATAGAGGTGTTTTTGTATGAATGCAGAAAATGAGACTTTAGTTGCAACACAACTTGCCCAGCAGCTTGAAGAAAAAAAAGAAAATGCCGCTCTTGTTGATTTTAAGATGGTAACTTTTTCACTTGCTGATAAAGATTATTCAATCGACATCATGCATGTAAAAGAAATTGCCAAGGCCGGACGTTTTACTTTCGTTCCGAATACACTTCCTTTTGTTCTTGGTGTATATAATCTTCGTGGTGAAATCATACCTATTCTTGATTTGAGAATCTTCTTTAATATAGAAGTTCCTCCACGTGATGAAAACAAGCTTGAAAATATGCTTATTCTTCAGGTTGAGGATCAGAAGTTTGGTGTTGTAGTTGATAAAATAGATAAGGTTATTGGTGTACAAAAGAGTTCTATTCAGCCACCTCATCCATTGTTTGGTGATATCAACATCAAATATATTGATGGTGTAGTAGAAAGTAATAACAGACTTTATGTATTGCTAGACATTACAAGAATTTTCTCTTCAAAAGAAGTTGCCGAAGCACCTGTTCCGGGAGTTAATTTTGAAAAACCTCAAAGAATCGTAAAGCAACCTCCAAAAGCAGCACCTGTTCCAAAAGCTCAGGCAGCAGCTGTAGCAGAGGGGGGTATGGTAAAATCTCCGGCTGATATTGCAAGAGGCATTACGGGCGGAGATGCTTCTGCAGAAGAAGACGCTTCTTCTGTAGATATCAAATTTATTAGCGAAAGCCTTCTTACCTATAAGAATTTTACTGTATCTTCAGTAAATTCAACCTGGATAAAGCACAGATATTCAGAATGGTCTAAGGAAACTAAGAAAAATCAGCTTCAGACTTCCGATGATGCAGATTCATTCCTTAAGACTTTCTGGTCACCTTTTACCAACAACTGGTGGTCAAAAGAATATGCTGATGCTGTTTTCAAGGTTCTTCCTGATAATGCTGCAAAGCAGATTGTTGTTTGGAATCCGGGCTGTGGAAAAGGCACGGAAACATATTCTCTGGCATGTGTGCTTAAGAAACGTTATCCAGATGCAAAAATAAGAATTTTTGCACAGGATATCGACCTTCTGAATGTATCAAATGCGGGTCTTATGTCTGTTCCGGCAAATCTTGCTTCAGATTGGTATTCTCCTTATTTGACAAAAAAAGCAAACGGGGAGTATACTTTTAGTCAGGAGATTAAAGACAGCATAATGTTTGAGTATCATGATTGCAAACATACTAATGCATTACCTGCAGTAGATATTATTTTTGCTCGTGATATTCTTTCTCTGCTGGATGAAAAGGCTCAGGAATCTGTAGTTAACGATTTTATCGAAAAAATGAAAGGCAATGCAGTTGCCATTATCGGTGAAAACGAAGAGATGCCGGATTCCTTTAGTTTTGGTGAGAATGCTGTTGGTACGCTAGTTGCGTATACAAAGGATTAATAAAGCAAATAAAATAGGAGATTAAGATGCGAGTAGAGTATATTAACCCGTTTGTTGAAACTTCATTCCGTGTACTTCAGGAAGTGCTCGGAGGCGCAGAGGTAAAACGCGGTGATTTGTATTTGAAATCAACTGCTATGCCTGTTATGGGTGTTGCTGCATTGGTTGGTCTTGCTGGAGATGTAGAAGGTCGTGTACTTTTTGACATGACTATGGAAACTGCATTGAATATTGCGTCTGCAATGAACGGTGAGACTCTTCCGGAATTTGATGATTTGGCTAAGGCTACAATCAGCGAGCTTGCTAACCTTATTACAGCTCAGGCTGTTACAAAGCTTCATGAGCTTGGTTTCAGATTTGACCTTACACCTCCTGCTCTCTTTGTAGGACAGAAGATGGAAATTGCAGCTCTTGGTGGAACAACAGATAGTGTAGAGGCACTTATTGTTCCTCTTATTTCTGACTGTGGTAAAATTGAAGTAAACGTTTCTATCAGGGAACGTGCATAAAATATTCTAAAGGAGTAAGAAAATGAAAACTACGAATGATTTTCCAACAATAAACGAGCGTCCTCCAGAGGGAAGAAAAGACGACGGAACATCCTTCAGAGTATTGGTTGTTGACGACTCTATGTTCGTAGCAAAACAGCTCGGACAGATTCTTTCAAGTGAAGGATATGAGATTGTTGCAACTGCCGCAGATGGAAAAGAAGGTGTAGATAAGTATAAGGAACTCTGCCCTAATGTAGACCTTGTTACTATGGATATTACAATGCCAAAAATGGATGGTATTACAGCTCTCGAACAGATTATGGCTTTTGATAAGAATGCAAAAGTTGTAATGGTTTCTGCTCTTGGTAAAGAGGAACTTGTAAAGAAGTCTCTCATGACTGGTGCAAAGAGCTACATTATTAAGCCTCTTGACCGCAAGAAGGTTTTGGAGCGTATTGCTAAGGTTCTTCAGTAGGCTAAAATCGAAAATCCGTTAAAGAACAAGCCGAAAGGGTTGTTTTAGGATTATCGAAAAAAACGCTTCAGAGGTAAGCTGTGCTTGCCGACTTGTTAAAAGGGGCCGTCCAAAAAGTATTGTCATGCTGAACCTTCGCAGCATAGCTGCTCGGAGACTCGCTAAAAACAGTCCACTGGACTGTTTTTACACTGCTATGCAGTGTCGCTCCCTATGTTTCAGCATCTACACCACATCTAGTTCTATAGATTCCGAAACAAGTTCGGAATGACACTAGGATGTACACTTATTGGTCATCCCCTTTTTTTATACCTTATATCTTATAAAACGATATCTGTCTTTTTCGTGATAAATCAAAAAGTTACAGTCATGATCTTCGCGTATATATTTGCGTAGTGTTGAAAGCATTACCTTGATTGATTTTTCTGTTATTTCTTTTCCAATTTCTTTATATAAATTTTGAATATCTTTTATTGATAAAAGCATATCTTTATTTTTCTGCATCAATTTAAGCAGGGAAAAAATATTTTGAGGTATTGATGTACGTTCCTTAAAAGTGTAGATGCAATCATCAGAGTTTTCTTTTAAGTATTGAAGTGTAAATCTGTCTTTAATGTAGTTTTGTGGAAGGTCTTTTGCCGGCTGTAATAAAGTGATATATGGCCGGAATTCATCAGATTCAATAAGCTCTTCCAAGTAAATAAAGAGAGGCTCATATTTTGAGAAATCCTTTGCTATGTTTTTACATAATAGAGCTTCAAATTGTGCCAGCCAGTGTGATGTTCGGGTAGAGCGTGTAAGGCAGGGATCATTATAAAAAATTACAGGAAGGAAAATACTTTTGTTAGAAAAAAACTCATATATATTAAAAAGGTCGTGGTTAAAAGAAAGATAATCTAGTACAAGTAAATCCGGCTGTTTTTTCTGATTCATAACCTCGCAGGTTAAGTCAGAAAAGTCTTGAAATACAAAACACAGATTTCCTTTTTCCTGAAGATGATCTGAAATTATTTGACTTATCTCCACCTGTGGAGAATAAATAAATATTTTCATGAGAAAATTATACAACATAAATCTTTTAAATGGAAAATCTTTTTATGTTGTGTTAGAATTTGTATATACTTTTTTATTGAGGTGTACTGATGAAATTTGAAAGAAAAAGCGGAATTCTACTGCATCCAACTTCTTTGCCGGGAACTCCTGGAATAGGAACGCTTGGTGAATATGCATATAAATTTGTTGACTGGCTGATAGATGCAGACCAGACTTTGTGGCAGATTCTTCCTCTGGGGCCTACAGGTTATGGTGATTCTCCTTATGCATCTTTTTCAACCTTTGCGGGAAATCCTCTTATAATTGATTTGGATTTACTGGTAAAGAAAGGATGGGCAGAAAAAAAAGATGTTCGTCCTCCAGAATATATAAAATCTGAAGGAAATGTTGATTTTGGCTCAGTTGTCTGGTGGAAAATGCCGGTTCTAAAAAAAAGTGCAGAATTTTTTCTTACAAATGCTTCTGATGAAGATAAAGCTTTGTATAAAGAATTCTGTAAGGGTAAAGCTTCCTGGCTTGATAATTTTGTTACCTTCATGAGTATAAAAAACTTTTATGATGCTAAAGCTGCAGAAGAAAAACCTGAATCTTCGATGTGGTATGCTTACTGGCCTAAGGAACTTGCCCGCTGTGAAAAAGAAGCTGTGAACCAATGGCGGAAGACCCATCAAAAAGAGTTAGAAGAACTAAAGGTTATTCAGTTCTTTTTTGATGTTCAGTGGAATGAGCTTAAAGCTTATGCAAATGAAAACGGGGTAAAACTTATTGGTGATATTCCGATTTTCGTTGCTCCTGATAGTGCAGATGTATGGGCAAATCAGAACTTCTTCCAGCTTGATGAAAATGGAAGACCTTCTGCTGTTGCGGGAGTTCCACCTGATTATTTTTGTGCAGACGGACAGTTATGGGGAAATCCTCTTTATGACTGGGCTGCAATGAAGGCAAGTGGTTATTCCTGGTGGGTTGCCAGAATTAAACGTGTGCTTGAACTCACAGATGTGCTTCGTATAGATCACTTCCGTGGTTTTGAAGCTTACTGGAGTGTTCCAGCAGGTTCTGCTACGGCGGTTAATGGAAAATGGATTAAAGGTCCCGGAATGGATTTATTCCGTGCTATAAAACGTAAACTTGGTGATATTCCGGTTATTGCAGAAGATCTTGGCGTTATTACAGAGGAAGTACGTGCTCTAAGAGATGAGAGTGGCTTTCCTGGAATGAAGGTTCTTCAGTTTGCTTTTAGTGCAGATGAGGCTCGTGAACACGGAATGACAAATTATTTTCTTCCACATATGTTTGATACAAATGAATGTGTTATTTACACGGGAACTCATGATAATGATACATTGCAGGGCTGGCTTGAAAATTGTTCCAGTGAACAGCTTGTGCTGGTGGCTCAGTATATTGAGGGGCAGACAATTACCTTGGAAAAGGCTCGTTCTCTTGTAAAATCAGGTATGCTTCGACGTGATATGATTAGAGCTGCAATTGCATCCAGTGCTCTTTACTGTGTTATTCCTATGCAGGATATTACCGGAGTTGGAAATGAAGGAAGAATGAATAAGCCTGCAACAACAGGACAAAACTGGAACTGGCGTATGTCAAAAAAAGATTTGAAGAAAGCTTATGCTGACAATTTAAGCTTTCTTTCTGGAATTTACGGCAGAAACTGTTAGTCTCTGCCGCATATTGCAGGAATATTATACAGCCTTATTAGTCCATTCAATGGCCATCTGCCTGAGCTCTGCTGAAGAAGCACAGTGCAGCTTGGCCTTTATATTTTCTTTATGGGTATCTATTGTTTTAATACTAAGATTCAATTTCTTTGCAATTTCAACAGTTCCAAGGCCTTTTCCTACAAGTGTAAAAATCTGAAGCTGGCGATCGGAAAGAGTATTGATTGAATCAAAAGAACCGTTTTCCGAAGTTGTGCCCTGAGAAAGCTCTTTTATGCGGTTCTTTTCGTTTTCACTTAGGTAAATTTCTCCGCTTGTAACGGTTTTAATTGCATTTATAACCTGAGATTCAGCTTCTTCTTTCATGATATAGCCTTTTGCTCCGGCTTTAATTGCCCGTTCTGCATAGAAGCGTTCGTCATGCATTGAAAGAACAAGAATTTTTGTCTGAGGGTGTATTACAATGATGTCTTTTATTAGTTCAAGACCATCCTCCTGTCCGAGGTTTAAGTCTACAATGGCAAGGTCTGGCGTTGTTGTATCAAGAAGAGAAAGAGCTTCATTTCTATCTTTTGCCATACCGATAACTTTGTAATCCTTCTGTGTTTCAATCAGCTGAGAAAGACCACGGCTGAAAAGAGGATGATCATCAATAATAATTACATTACAACTCATATTTATATAATATCATAAATTCAAAAATAAATGTATAATATTTTAATATGAGAATTGGTGTTGTTTTAAATATTCTGGATGAGGAATATCAGATTTCTGTATATAAGGGAATCGAACAGAGAGCTCAGGAACTGGGGATTGAGCTTATCTGTTTTCAGCAGGAAAACACTCATATTACAGAAGAAGAACTGGTTGCCCGCTTTCCACATAAGGAATATTTTGATCTGGATGGAGTGATACTGGTTACTTCTGTTATTGCTGGAAATGCTGATTTTAACACAAAAGCAGATGTTGAAAGAATCTGGGGAAATATTCCTGTTGTTTCTGTAGGACAAAAAATTGAAGGTATTCCTTCCGTTCTTATAGAAACGGAAGATTCTATGAAACAGCTGGTTGAACATCTTATTCTCACTCATAATTACAGAAAATTTCTTTTCATAAGTGGTTCGGAAGATCATCCTGATGCTGAAGTTCGTGAGCGTATTTTTACAAAAACTATGGAAGCTTACAGACCCTGGTTTTCGGACCTGGAATATGTTCTTAAGCGAGGTTATTTTACGGAAGTTGCGGCTATTCGTGCAATGACCGAATATATGGATGAAATAAAAAAGTCTCCGGATGTTGTTGTTTGTGCCAATGATAATATGGCTATTGGTGTTTATAAGTATTTTAAGATAAACAGTAAGAATCCGGATGTAAAAGAATGTGCTGTTACGGGATTTGACGATATTCCACAGGCGCGTTTTGAGATTCCGTCGCTGACGACGGTTCATCAGCCTCTCAAGGAAATTGGAGCGAAGTCTGTTGAACTTATGACACAGCTTCTTGGAGGTAATGATGTTCCGGAAGAAGTGTTTATAGAATCTACTGTTGTTTATCGAAAATCCTGTGGCTGTAAGGGGAGTAAGGATGATTTTGCTTCAGATGAGGAACAGTTCCGCGCCATGCAGGCAAACTATGTCCAATCTGAAACCTTACTTCGCATGGTAAGTCACATCGGTCAGGATTTGAATTATGGAGAAACTTTTGGTGCCTTAAAATATGTTGTACGCCAGAATCTTAATCAGCTTGGTTTGAATAATTTTTGTATTTTACGTTTTTCGAGCGATAAGGTAAAAGGTTCTCATTCAAAGAGTCTTGCTGTAGACCCGCTTTTTGTGCGACGCAGTGGTAATGAATGTTACGAATTTGACCGCGAGATGAAAATGCCGCTGGGGCAGTTTTACCGTCGTTTTTATGAAATTGATGCTAAGACTAAACCTTCTATGATTATGAAGTTTCTTACTGCCGGTAATGAACTGATTGGTTGTATTTTTTATGAAGCTGATGAGAATGTACTTCCTTATCTGAGTTCTATTGCTATTAATATTGCACATGGCTTAAATCGTGTAACGATTGCAGAAGTAAGACGGAAGCATTCTGAATATCTGGAACGCGAAGTAAATGAACGGACAAAGGAGCTTGTGGAAGCTAATAACCGTCGTATGGAAGTTGAAGCTGAAGTTCTGAAAATCAGTGAGCTTGAACGGCAGAGATTCAGTAATGACCTTCATGATGATATCTGCCAGAGGCTTGCAGGAATTTCTATGCTCTGTAGAAGTTATTCAAATCAGTCTGAACCGGTAGCAAAAAATCAGATGCTGGAACTTGCACAGTTAATTGGTGAAACTCTTCAAACTACAAGGCAGTATGCTCATAACTCTTATCCGGTAGAATTGGAAAGTCTTGGCATGAATCACAGTCTCTGTAATCTTTGTGATTCTTTTGCGAATCAATCAGGAATAAAATGTTCATATGAATGGGGAGTGCCTAAGGGCGTTCATTTTGACAAAACTCAAAAGCTTAATATTTTCAGAATTATTCAGGAAGCGCTGCATAACATTATGAAGCATTCAAAGGCAAAAAATGTCGAAGTAAGTGTAAAAATGGAAGGCAAAAAAACAGTTGTCAGAGTTATTGATGATGGTGTTGGTTTTGTAAATGATACGGCAGGAAAAGGAAATGGGCTTGGTCTTAATTCCATGCAATACAGAGCAAATCAGATTGGAGCGGCATTTGTAATAAAACAGAATAAACCTGCTGGAACCTGTGTGCAGCTTTCTATAAGTAATAAATTGTTAGAGGTAAGAAATGAAAAATAAATTAAAGCAGTTTCTGGAACTGTATTTTGCATTTGTAAAAATCGGAGCTTTTACATTTGGTGGTGGACTTGCAATGATGCCGATTATGCAGCGTGAACTTATTGAAAAACGAGGCTGGGTAAGTGAAGAAGAACTTATTGATTATTTTGCAATAGGTCAGAGTACTCCTGGAATTATTGCCGTAAACGTAGCAACCTTCGTCGGATATAAAAAACTCGGCTGGCTCGGAGGTATTATAGGAACTCTGGGCGTTGTAACCCCATCCTGGGTAATAATAATGCTGCTTGCCGGTGCAATCTCTTCTGTAGATAAATATCCTCTTGCCCAGAGAGCTTTAAGGGGAATAAATGTTGCTGTTGCCGCTTTGCTTACAAGTGTAATTGTGAAGTTTACAAAAAAGACCATTAAAAATTTCTGGAATGCTTTGTTTATGCTTCTGGCTTTCGCTCTTATTTATTTTTTCAAGGTACAGTCGGTATGGATAATTCTTTCTTCACTTATTATTGGATGTCTGCTTACTCTGTATAAACAGAAAAAACAGAAGACTTCTGTTTCAGAAAAGGGGGATGAATAATGTCTCTTTTGCAGCTTGCTTTTACTTTTTTTTATATAGGTCTTTTTACAATCGGTGGTGGACAGGTTGCAATCACTCTTATGCAGCAGTCAATAGTTTCTTCAGGATTGATTTCCCAGGAACAGTTTTACAATATGGTTGCCATTTCAGAAAGTACGCCGGGACCTATTGGAATCAATATGGCTACTTATATAGGTTATGAACTTTATGGAGTACCAGGTGCCCTTATAGTTACAGGTTCTCAGGTTCTGCCTTCAATCATAATTATATTGATTATAGCCCGTTTTTTACGCAGTTTTAATGATAATCCCTTTGTAAAAGGCTCTCTTGCATTCCTGCGACCTGTAACAACAGGCCTTATTCTGGTTCCGGTAATCCAGGTAATCATGTTTACCCTGATTAATCCCCCGGAATCTATTTCTGTTCTGACAACTCTGGAAGGCTGGAAATCCCTTTTCAATTTAATTCCGATTGCAGGTTATGCAGTCTTTGTATTCTTACTTTTCAAACTAAAGGCACACCCGATACTGGTAATTATTCTAGGCGCAGTCTTCGGTATGCTATTCTTATAACGGAAAATAGAAGGAACTCAACCTTCCACGGCGGAGTTATTATAACTGAAAAATAAAAAAGTATTAACGACAATTTTGCACATAGCCTCGTAGCAGAAAAAATACCCTCAGACAACATCATTCCCGTTGGCTGAGGGTATTTTTTTCTGTGGGAGAGGCTTTGTGCAAGATGTCGGTAATTCTTTATTATTCTGTATTTGCTTTATTTTATTTTTCAATTATAATAAAGATATGAGTACACATATTAACGCTCCAGAAGGAGCAATTGCAGACAAAGTTCTGCTTCCCGGCGATCCGCTCAGGGCAAAATTTATTGCAGAAACATTTCTGGAAAATCCGGTATGTTATAACGAAGTTCGTGGTATGTTCGGTTTTACAGGAACATATAAGGGCGTAAAAGTTTCTGTTCAGGGAACAGGAATGGGACAGCCGTCGCTTTCTATCTATGTTCATGAACTTTTTGACTGTTACGGAGTTCAGAAAGCAATTCGAGTGGGAACCTGCGGAGCTGTAGGTGATGATGTAAATCTGCGTGATGTAATTCTTGCAAACGGAGCTTGTACAGACTCTTCTTTGCAGAGTCAGCGTTTTGGCCTTATGCATTATGCTCCTGTTGCTGATTTTGAGCTTTTAAATACAGCCTGGAATAAATCTAAGGAACTGGGACTTAAAGCTATTGTAGGACCATGTGCTTCAAGTGACCGTTTTTATGATGACAATAATAACTGGAAGTTATGGAAAAAATACGGAGTTGTGGGAATTGAAATGGAAGCTGCAGAATTGTATACTCTTGCAGCAGAGTTTAAAAGAAAGGCTCTCGCAATTCTTACCGTAAGTGATCACATTTCTAAGGGTGGTGCAACTACTGCAGAAGAAAGACAGACAACATTCAAGGACATGATGAAACTTGCCCTTGAAACTATAATTTCATAATTTTTTAAGTGAGGCAATTACAATGAAACCAACATTATTAGTTTTAGCAGCAGGTATGGGAAGCCGTTATGGTGGAGTAAAACAGATAGACGGAGTAGGATTGCATGATGAATGTCTTCTTGATTTTGCAACTTACGATGCAATGAAAAGCGGTTTTGGAAAGGTAGTTTTTATAATCCGAAGGGATATTGAACAGGCTTTCCGTGAAAGACTTTTTGACCGCATTGCACGCAATTGTGATGCAGAATATGTATTTCAGCAGCACGAAAGTCTTTTGACTCCACAGCAGATTAAAGACAGCGAAGGTCGTGAAAAGCCATGGGGAACAACTCATGCTGTTTTGTGTGCAGAAAAAGCAATAAATGCACCATTTGCTGTAATCAATTCGGATGACTATTATGGCCGCCAGGCTTTTGAAGTTCTTGGAAAATATCTTTCTTCAGTCAGTAATGATTGCACAGAACATGCTATGGTAGGATATATTCTTGGAAATACAATGAGCCGTTCTGGTTCTGTAAGCCGTGGCGTATGTACTGTAAAGGATGATAAGCTTGATACAATAGTAGAAAATCTTAAGATTTACTATGGTGAAAATGATCAGGTAATCAGTGAAATGCCAGATGGAGAAAAGGTTTTACTCACTGGAAAAGAGTGGGTTAGTATGAACCTTTTTGGTTTTACTCCAAAGGCTTTCGAAGAATTCCATGTATATTGGGATAACTTTATTGCAGATAATTCAAAAGCTCCAAAAGCTGAGGCCCTTCTTCCTGTTTCTGCTGGTGATATTATTGCGCACGGAAAGGGTATTATTAAATTCTTTAATTCTACAGAAACCTGGTTTGGTATGACATATCCAGAGGATCGTCAGATTGTTAAGAATGAAATTGCTAAGAAGATAAAAGACGGCTATTATCCAGAGCAGTTGTGGTCAAAATAATGCTTAAGCTTAACTCAATAAAGTCAGAAAAAATCTGGGGTTATGAGCTTTGGATAGCATCGACTCACCCAAACGGCTGCCAGGATGATTTTAAATCATTCTGTGGCGGTGATTATCCTCTCCTTGTAAAGGTTATACAGGCTAATGATACTCTTTCTATTCAGGTACATCCGGATGATGACTGGGCTGTAAAATTGGAAGGAAAGGGTAATCGTGGTAAAACAGAATGCTGGTACGTTCTTGATGCTGCTCCTGAGGCGAAGCTTGTTTACGGAATAAAAGAAGGCTTTTCGAATGAAGTTCTTGCAAAAGCAATTACTGATAATACACTTGAGCAATATCTTGAGTTTGTAAATGTAAAGCCTGGAGATTTTGTTTATATACCGGCAGGTACAGTGCATGCTATTGGCGGCGGACTTCGCCTTATGGAAGTTCAGCAGTCCTGTGACCTTACTTACCGTCTTTATGACTGGGGGCGCGGACGCGAGGTTCATATTGAAAAAGGTCTTGCTGTAATTAAGCGTGAAGAAATGCAGCCTGTTGCGCCTTTTCCTGGCAGCTTCGAATGTAAATATTTTTCTATTGAGAGAATTGATGTTAAAGGCGGCTGGAGTATGTATTGCTCTGGTGATGATAAGGGCGCGGCAGATGTTCAGCTTTTGTATATTCTTTCTGAAGATAAGGCTGTAATACGTGAAGCTGGCGAACAGATTGGCAAAAAAATTCTTGCAGAAGAAATTTATGCCGTAAAGCCTGGTGAAAAAATTACTGTGGAGGGCAGGGCGAGCATTCTGCGCATTCGTGCAAAATAAGGTTGATAAAACCTGCTCTAAACTGTATTTTTTTGTCTATGTATCTATTTATGTTTTTACTATTACCTCTGATTCTTGCAGCCTGGTGTTTTTATAAAAAAGATTCACACCTGATTCCAGCTATTTTCTTAGGAATTATTGTTGCTGTACTTGTCTGTGGATTTAAGGTATTCTTTTTGTATTCACATAGAATTATTCCTTATTCTTTTAAAAGTAATGTATTATTTCTGCTTGTGAGACAGACTTTACTTCCTGTGGTTCTTTTATATGGAATCTTTTTTGCCTGGTCAAAGGATGAAATTTCTTACAAGATAGAAGCCTTTTTTCCTCTTTTGCTTTCGTTCTATATGCTGTATCTTCCTTATACAATTATTTCTACGGCAGAAGGTCTTTATACAACCTTTCCGCTCTTTGTTAAGCCAGTGCTCTTTGTAGTGATGATATTTTCTTTAGGACTTGGGGCAAAGCATATTGAGAAAACAGTAAAAAACAAAAAATATGTATTTACGGCAGTCTGGATTATTATCTGTCTGGTAAGTGTTCTTGTGCCTTCTTTGCTGGAGAGTATGTATATTCTTGATATGAATTACTTATTTGTACTGCTTTTGAGTGCAGTGTACAGTGCAGTGCTGCCGGTTCTGTTTATTCTAAGTAAGCTTGGTGTGCTTACGGTTAAAGACTAATTAATAAAACAGTTAAACAAAAAAGACTTCGTTGAAAAACGAAGTCTTTTTAATTTAATTACGTCAAAGTGAGTCGGCTCGCCGGCTCGCCTCTGAACCGTTCTTTCGATGAACCTAAAGCAACCCTTGCGGCTTGCTTTTTAACGGTTCTTCGATTTTAGGTTAGTCAAGAGCGTGACCAGCAGATCCAAAGACATTTCTATTCTTGTCTGCGTACATCTTTACGAGTTCTGCACGAGCGTCTGTGAGGTACTGACGTGGGTCGAAGTCCTCTGGATGCTCAACAAGGTGCTTACGGATAGCAGCTGTCATAGCAAGACGTCCGTCTGAGTCTACGTTGATTTTACATACAGCAGACTTAGCAGCCTTGCGGAGCTGTTCTTCTGGGATACCTACAGAGTTAGGAATCTTTCCGCCGAACTTTTCGATTTCTGCAACGTAAATCTGTGGAACTGAAGAAGATCCGTGAAGTACGATTGGGAAACCTGGGAGCTGCTTTTCGATTGCTTCGAGAACATCGAATGCCAGTGGAGGTGGAACGAGTGTACCATCTTCGCGGCGTGTACACTGTTCTGGAGTGAACTTACAGCGTCCGTGAGAAGTTCCGATAGAAATTGCAAGTGAGTCACAACCAGTCTTTGATGTGAAGTCAATTACTTCTTCTGGTTTTGTGTACTTAGATTCTTCAGCAGCAACATCCTCTTCTACACCACCAAGAACTCCGAGCTCTGCTTCTACAGTTACGTCGAACTGGTGAGCATACTCTACAACCTTCTTTGTGAGGGCAACGTTCTCATCGTATGGAAGTGAAGAACCGTCGATCATTACAGATGAGAATCCGTTGTCGATACAGTCTTTTGCTACTTCGAAGTTTGGACCGTGGTCAAGGTGAAGAGCGATAGGAATATCACATCCGAGTTCGTGAGCATATTCAACAGCACCACGAGCCATGTTGCGGAGGATATTTGCGTTAGCGTAAGCGCGAGCTCCCTTTGAAACCTGGAGAACAACAGGAGATTTTGTCTCAACACAAGCCATGATGATAGCCTGCATCTGTTCCATATTATTGAAGTTATATGCTGGAATAGCATATCCGCCTTTCATAGCCTTTGCAAACATATCGCGTGTGTTTACGAGGCCGAGATCTTTGTAACTAATAATGTTAGCCATAATTAACATCCTTTTTCAGACAAACAATGCCTGAGATTTCTTTGATGTAAATAATAGTTTAATTTAAAGTTTTATTCAATATTAAGATGATGAAACTAATTCTGCCTGACTGAATTGTCTTTTATGGGGGATTTTAAGGGGGTGAGCCCCCTTAGGAGAGGGGGTAGTGGAAAACCGCGAAGCGGGTTGGAGCGAGGGGCAGGCGCCCCTGCAGCCTGGAACCTAAAACCTGATACCTAAAACCTAGAATTTCGTTTGACAAAGAGTAATATAGGAAATATAATTGAATGAGTTATAAAATTGACTTGTAAAGCCGATAATCTGAGAGTATAAATCTTTTTATCGGTGTGATAAAAGTTTCAAGGAGTTTTGCATGAAAAGGGAACTTAAAGTTCTTATTGGTCTTGCATGTCTGTTTGTAATCGGGTTGCCGGTATTTGCCCAGCCTAATTCACGCAGCATTGAGACGTTTGTAATGGATGATTTTGATTCTGCAGGTTCGCAGAATTATATGTACAACGGAAAGCAGTACAGCTGGGATTGGGAAGTTGGTTCCAGCCGCTTTATAGCTGAAGGATATCCAAAATCTGGATATTTTGAAGGTGTTCCAAATTCTTTAAAACAGCTTCATAAAGGTGAAGATAAGGAATTTAAGGTTTTCGGAGTTAAAACTGCTTTCAAACGAAAGGGTGATAACTGGTTTGAAGTATATCCTACAGCTGAAGGAAAAGCATATGAAATTCCATTTATTGGAATTGTTTCTCAGATGGATTTCTGGGTATGGGGGGCAGGATATAATTATTACCTCGAAGTAATGGTACGTGATGCTCTTGGAACTGTAAAAGTTTTGCCTGCAGGTAGTCTTGCATTCCATGGCTGGAGAAATGTTATTATTAATATTCCTGGCTGGATTCAGCAGTCTTCACACCTTCGTTCTGGTCCTGAGAACCTTACTTTTGTAGGTTTCAGAATCCGTTCTGATGCAGAAGAATATGTTGACAACTTTGTAATTTATTTTGATCAGATTAAATATACTTCTAACTCACTTTCTTTGATTTACGATGGCTATGAATTAAATGAAGTTGATTTTGGCGATAGTGATTCAGATGAAGTTTCTGAAGGAGATGCAAAATGAAAAAGCTTGTAACTTTTAGTATTCTTGCTGTGCTTGCTGCTGGTTTGGTTTTTGCACAGAATTCTAGCCTTCAGGATCCAAATCCGGAAAATGTTGGTGCTGATTCTGCTGAGTCTGCATTGCGCGAAGTTTCTGTAGATAAGTTTGAACGTGAAGGTTCTTGGAATGTTCATATGTCTTCAGATGACGGTGTAATTACATCTCGTCTTTTTGAAGGTAATCCTGCAATGAAGGAACCTCTTCCAGAAGATGAAGGAAAAGAAGATGAAGATACACAGGTTCTTGGTGTAAGAGTTGATTTCTTCCGCCGTGGTAAGAACTCTTTTACAATTAAGTCTGGAAGACCTTTGGCAATTGAAGGTACAACTAAGACTTTGTCTGTTTGGGTTTGTGGTCGTAATCAGGATCATGAGCTTTATGCTCTTGTTCAGGATTATTTTGGACGTAACTTTGAACTTTATATGGGAAGTCTTGGTTTCTCAGGCTGGAAAAAGCTTATCTGTGTAGTTCCTCCAAGTCCGGATGGAGAGCACGGAATTGTTCAGAGCAGTGCTTATTATGGTGATAAACCTGGCCTTAAGGTTATTGGTTTCCGTGTAGATTGTAACCCAATGCAGGCTCGCGGTACATATTATATGTATCTTGATGACCTTCGTGCTGTTACTGATCTCTATGATATGGAGAATCACGACGAAGACGATATGGCTGATAACTGGTAGTCTAAAACTTTAATCATGCAAAAGAAAGATCGTTCCAAATGGAGCGGTCTTTTTTTTTGTGTGGTTTCGATACACTTGCTTCGCAAGCACTCAACCAACGGTTTTGTAATATTTTGTCCTTCCTTTTTTCTCTGTCTCGTCGATAAGTCCTGCATGTGAGAGTACCCATATAATTAAATGTGCGTTGTCGGCTGCTCGGGTGGGTAATTCTTTTTGTTTTGAAATTGCATTTCTCAAATCTTTTGCGCAGAAGGTATCGGGTAGGGGTGGCATTAAGGCGAGGTAATCTTCTGCTTTTGAAAATCTTCTGGTATTAATAATTGTGTCGAGTCTTTTTCCGGTTTTCAGCCAGTTACGTCGGAAGCGGCGGCGGCCGTTCTTTGACTGTACCGGTTCTTTTGTGCGAACTCTTTCTTCGGTCATTTCAATTTCTACAATCTCAAGTGAAAAATGCGGGTTAGTTATAAGCGGGTAAATGCCTGTAAGCTCTCGGAAAATATCGTAAATGTTTCCTTTTTTTGGACTTTTTCTTTTTGAAATGATTTTTCCCTCTTCATCCTGAAGTTCTATTCTTGTTACCAGTGGAAGAGGGTGAATTAATTTTACATTATGTCCTTTATCTATTGTGTCTAGAATTTTTGGCAGAAGCTTTGCCAGATTTTTTGTCTGAATTTCAATTATATTTCCGTTTTTTGTGATTATGTCGTAAATATGGCCATCCTGTTCAACTTCAGTTTTTCCTTCGTAAAGTTCCTGATAAAGGATTTTTAGAGAATTGTGTAATTTGCTTTCATTTAGTGTAGAAAACGCCATATACAGTGTGTCAAAAAGTATAGTATTTAACCGTATGTGTAAAAATCGGAAATTGTAAAAATTTTTTATATTATCGTCAAAAAAAGTGGTTGACTTTAGGATTTTTTGGTATAAAATGATAGTTAAGTGGGAAAAAGTGGTAAAAAGTGGATGTAAGTGGGTATGAATCTGTTGACTGGTGAATACAATAATACGATTGATGAAAAGGGTCGTGTCTCGTTTCCTGTAAAATTGAGATCGGCTGTAAATCAAAACGTAGTTATGGTTACCAAGGGTTTAGATCGCTGCTTATGGCTTTTTACTACTGAAGAATGGGATGCTTTTCAAACAAAGCTTATGAGTAATGCATCTATGATGAAAAGCAGAAGCCTGAATGTTGTTCGTCATTTTATTGCACCAGCACAGCCGGTGGAATTTGATAAGAGCGGCAGGCTTTCCATTCCTCAGAGTTTGAGGGAGTATGCAAATCTTTCTAAGGACTGTGTTGTTCTTGGAATTGCAAAGTATATGGAACTTTGGGATTCGCAGACTTATAAAGACTATCTTGCAGAATCGGAAAATGATTTCCGTGATGCAGCTGAGGAATTTAACGACATTAATTTCTAAAAACTTTTTAAAATTAGGTGGGATTAAAAAGTGGAAATCGTACACACTCCGGTTTTATTAAATGAGTGTCTGGAATATCTTTCTCCTCTTGGAGAGTCATTTGAAGCAGATGCTTTGATGATTGACTCTACGCTTGGAGAGGGCGGCCATACTTATAATTTTTTAAAAAAATATCCGTCTCTTTCTGTAATTGGACTGGATGCCGATAAGGTGATTCAATCTCGTGCCCGAGAGAGGCTGGCTGAGTTTGGCGAGCGTGTTCATTTTTATAACGGCTGGTTCCAGGATTTCTATGCTGATTATCCATCTGAATATAAACGTCCTGATATTATTCTTTTTGATCTTGGTATTTCTGTTTTCCATTATGAGAAGTCTGAACGGGGATTTTCTTTCCGTTATGACGAAAAGCTGGATATGAGACTTAATTCTTCTGAAGGTCAATCAGCTGCTGATTTAGTTAATGATTTACCTGAAGAAAAACTTGCAGATATTATTTATCTTTATGGAGAGGAAAAACTTAGCCGCCGTATTGCTCGTGCAATTGTAGGAGCAAGAATGGGGGGGCGTATTGAATCTTCAAAAGCTCTTGCTGAAATCATCTGGAATGCAGTTCCTGCAAATTACCGTTATGGTCCGATTCATCCGGCAACACGAACCTTCCAGGCTCTTCGCATTGCTGTAAACGGTGAACTGAAGCGACTTCCTAAAGCTCTACATGATGCATTTGGCTGTCTTAAGAACGGCGGCAAAATGGGAGTTATTACCTTCCATTCTCTGGAAGACAGAATTGTGAAGAACTATTTCCGCAACCTCGGCAAACAGTGTGTTTGTCCTCCTGAAGTAGCTGTTTGCCGTTGCGGAGGTTCTGTCTGTGCTGAACTTATTACCCGTAAGCCTGTGGCTCCAACAGCAGAGGAAGTAAAGGTTAATTCGCCTTCCCGCAGTGCAAAGCTCAGAGTGATCAGAAAAATTAAGGATGATACTGAATATCATCTGGATGGAGTGGTAGGTTTTTAATTTATGAAACGTGGATTTAAAGATTTTATTGTAAAATTTTTCTTCTGTGTATTTGTGCTTGCCATTCCTTTTGTGCTTTGTCTTTATGCGGCTCAGGCCAGACGTTATACAGCTCTTACTGCTGAAATCCGTGAGCTGGAACGCAAGCAGGAAAAATTGATTGAGGAGAATAAAAAACTTGTAAGTGATATTGCTGTACTTTCAAGCGCAGATAGAATAGAAAAAATTGCAGTAGAAGAGCTTGGGATGCACAAGGCTGAAACTGAGGATATTGTGAGAGTTGAAATGACAGGAGAGAAAAAATAATGGAAAGTCTGCTTACTAAAGAAGAACTTTTAACCTCAGTAAAAGGTACTCAGATTGGAAGTGCCGGCTGTTTATTTAACGATGTTCAGACAGATAGCCGCAATGTTTCTTCTGAAAAACCTTGCATGTTTGTTCCTCTTGTTGGTGAATTTCAGAATGGTCATAAATATATTCCGTCAGTTCTTACTGAAGAGAAAAAGGCTTCTGTTATTTTGTTGAATGAAGCTGAATATAAAAATGATTCTGATTTTTATGAAAAACTTGCAGCAGAAAATCCTGAGGTTTGTTTTGTTCGTGTTGAAAATACATTGCATGCTTTGCAGAATGCCGCAGAAGCTTATGTAACTAAAAAATGCCAGAATATGATTCTGGTAAGTATTACAGGTTCCAGTGGAAAAACAACAACTAAAGAAATGATGGTAAGTGTTGCTAAAGCCCATTTTGGCGATATTGGAGTTGTTTATACTTACGGAAATCTTAACTCAGAAACGGGACTTCCTCTTTCGGTTTTCAAGATTCGCGGCGATGAAAAAATCGGAATCTTTGAAATGGGAATGAACAGAGTAGGAGAGATTGGCGAGATTTCAAAAGTTCTTAAATCACGTTTTGGAATCATTACCAATATTGGAACTGCTCATATTGGAATTCTCGGAAGTCGTGAAAATATTGCACGCGAAAAAAGAAAGTCATTCTTATATATTCCTTCTGATGGTGCGGCTATTGTTGGTGCAGATGATGATTTTTCAGATTTCTGTACAGAAGGAGTTTGTGGCAAGGTTGTGAAATTTGGCCGTAATGTTCCGGTGGCTGAGAGTGGTGTACGCTTTGTTGAAGATAAGGGGCTTTTTGGTACTGACTTTGAACTTGATGGACTTTCTGTGCATCTGCCTTTATCTGGAAATTATAACTATCTTAATGCACTTTCTGTAATTGCATGTGCAAAGGAAATCGGTATTCCTTCTTCGGATATTAAGAAAGGGCTTGAGAGTGTGGCTTCTCTTTCCGGACGTATGGAAGTTTGTGAAGCTAAACTTTTTAGTGGTAAAAAAATCACTTTGATTAAAGACTGCTACAATGCAAATCTTGATTCCATGATGAAGGTAATTGATTTTTGTGGTGAGCTCAAGAATGTTGGCAAAAAGATTTTTGTTCTTGCAGATATGAAAGAGCTTGGAGTAGAATCAGAAAAATCTCATGAGGAAATCGGACGCCGCATAAGTGAAGTAAGACCAGAGCTGGTGTATCTTGTTGGCCCTGAAATGAAAGCAGCAGAAAAGCTTGCCTGGAAGGGTGAGGGTAAAATCAGTGTTAAATGGTTTAACGAATCAAATGATAAAAACTTTAATACTATAGCAGATGATATTAATTTGCTTGCAGGTGACAACGATGTAATTTTATTGAAAGGTTCTCATTCAATGCAGCTTGAAAAACTTGTACCTCTTCTTTGTGGGACTGAAGGGGAGGCTTGCTAAGAATGAATCAGTTTACTTTTTATGCGAATAAGCCTTCGCAGAATTATAATAAAATTGATATCTGGCTTTTGGGATCGATGCTTTTGTTGTGGGGGCTTGGAATCTTTACACTTTATATCTGTTCTCAGAATTTTGCGCTGAGGGCATTTGGCAATCCTGTTTATTTTGTAAAACGACAGCTGCTTTGTTCTGCTGTTGGTTTTATTTTTTTTGCAGGCTTTGTAATTACAGATATGAAATATGTAAGAAAGTTTGTTTCTGTAATTGTAATTTTTTCTTTTGTACTTTGTATTCTGACTTTTATACCTGGAATTTCTATCATAAAAAATGGTGCCCGCCGCTGGATCAGAATGCCGGGTAACTTTACTTTCCAGCCTTCGGAACTTGTAAAGTTTTCTCTTGTGCTTTTTCTTGCCAATTATTTTGACAAGCAGGATAAGCTTCTGGATGAAGAGGAAAAGACTGTATTCCCTTGTGTTATTGTTCTTGTTCTTTTTGCAGGAATCATTTTTGCACAGAAAGACTTTTCAACAGGTGTATTTGTAACATTGATTGGAATTCTCCTTTTCTTTGTTTCGGGTGCAAAACTAGTCTGGATTTTCCCATTTGCTTTGATTGCGGTTCCTGCTGCATTCCTTATGATTACATTAAATCCGTACAGACTTCAGCGACTTATAGGCTGGATTAGTCCGGATGAGTTCAGCTCAAGTATCAATTATCAAAGCCTTAATGCTAAACGTGCTATAAGTGCAGGCGGTGTCTGGGGCAGTGGAATTGGAGCAGGACTTTCAAAAATTAATAGTATCCCGGAAGTTCAGGCAGACTACATTTTTGCAGGATGGGCTGAATCTATGGGCTATGTCGGCGTAGTGCTTTATTTTGTTCTTCTTGCTTTTTTTGCATACAGAGGATATAAGGCAGCTTTTAATAATCCTGATAAGTTTACTGCGCTTTCTACTTTTGGTTGTGTTTCTGTAATTGTTTTTCAGTCGCTTGTTAATACAATGGTAGTTTGTGGTCTTCTTCCTTCTACAGGTATTAACCTTCCTTTCTTCTCGCTTGGAGGAACTTCAATAGTTATAACGCTTGCAATGTGCGGCTTTATTGTAAATGCTTCACGTTGTGAAAAAATAGATGAAAAAATGTCCGAAAGTGACGAAATTAATATAGAGTCACTTTCTTACTTATAAAAAGGTGGATGAGAAAAATGAGTGATGTGAGTTTGTTAGTCGCAGATGAGTATTTGAAAGAAAATTATTTTCTATCAGATGATTATGAAGGCTCATCAGACGGAAAAACGGAAAAGAAAATCAAATTTATTAAAGTGATTTTCTGTGTACTATGTTTTGCACTTCTTTGTGAACTTGTGATTTACAAGTACATTATGCCTAGTTTTTCCAGTCCTAAGGTAACTGTTACAGGACAGAAAGAGTATTCGGCAGAAGAAATCGCAAGACTTTTGCTTCCTATGAACAGTACAAGCTGGTTTGATTTTGATGTTGAACAGGCAGTGACACTTCTTTCTTCTGAGGCTGGAATTGATCATGTTTCTGTAGAAAAGAAGTTCCCGGATAAAATTTATGTTAATGTAACAGAACGTGAACCGGTTGCCGTTACTTTTGTAATGGATCATGGCTGTACAGCGCCAGTTCAGATAGATAAAAACGGAGTCCTTTTTCCTGCAAAGAAGGCTTCTGCAGAAGAGACTCTTCCAATAGTTTCAGGACTTCCTGTTGAATATATGTCAAAAGGAATGAGAATTCCTGCAAAATACAGACCTCTCATTGATCAGATTTCAAAAATCAGCGAAATGCCTCAGCATTATTTTGCAAGTATTTCTGAAATTTGTGTTCTGCCTAAAGATTCTGGTAACTATGAGCTTGCTTTAATTCCGTCACAATCCAAGATAAAAGTTCTTACAGACCGTGCCTTGAATGAAGACGCGTTAAAGTATATGCTAGTAGTACTTGATGTTGTGAATCAGATTGGTACAGATAACGAGGTTTCTGCAGTTGATTTACGTTATGGTTCTGTTTCCTACATCACTAGATAATTCAGAGGTTTTTTAGAAAATGGCAGATGGAAAAGTAGTCGGACTTGATATTGGTACAAGTATGATTCGCGTGGCTATCGGAGAGTTAGATCCTGATACAGGAAATATCCGTATAGCTGGAACCGCATCAAGAAAATCAGCCGGACTGCGTAATGGTGTAATAGTAAATATTGAAGATGCAAAAAATGCCATTAAAGAGACAATAGATGCTGCTGAGCAGAATGCTGGAACTACTGTGGAATCTGTAATTACGGCAATCGGTGGTTCTCAGATTGAAAGTCAGAATTCCCGCGGAACAGTTCCTGTTTCAAGTGCAAATAAATCTACAAAAGAGATTTCTCGTGCAGATGTTGAGCGCGTAATTGAATGCGCTACAGCAATCAAAGTTCCTGATGACCGCGAAAAGCTTCATGTTATTCCACAGAATTATATTGTTGATGGAATTGGCGGCATTACAGATCCTATTCATCGTATGGGTACCCGCCTTGAAGCAGAAGTTCATATTGTAACTGCGGCAAAAACAATCATTCAGAATATTCGTTCTTGTATTTCCCGTTCAGATTTTATTCTTGATGGAGTAATGCTTAAAACTCTGGCTCAGACTCAGTCAGTTTGCCATCAGGATGAAATGGAACTTGGTTCAATTTTGATTGATATGGGAGCTGGAACTACAGACGTTCTGCTGCTTTTGAAAGGGGCTCCAATCGGAACTTTCTCAATTCCTGTAGGTGGAAATCTTGTTACTAATGATATTTCAGTTGTAGGCGGTATTTCAACTGCTGCTGCTGAAGAAATAAAGATTAAAAATGGATGCTGCTGGGTAGAAGGAATTACTCCTGATTCTGATCTTGATGTGATTCTTCCTGGCGTTGGTGGACGTGCTCCAGAAGTAATGAAGCGTTCGCAGCTGGCACAGATTATTCAGGCACGTGTGGAACAGATTTTTACGCTGGTTAAGGCTGCCCTCAGAAAGAATACTGGAGATTCTATAAAGGAACTTTCCGGGAATATTATTCTTACTGGTGGTGGTGCAATGATGGACGGCGTAATTGATCTTGCACAGAAGGTTTTCCATACCACCTCTGTTCGTCTTGGAGTTCCGGAAAGCCTTGGCGGAATAGAAGAAGATTACAGACGTCCTGATTTTGCAACTGTAATCGGACTTGTTCTTGCAAATAAATCTCTTGCAAGTGGAAAAGACAGAAGCCGAAGGTCAAGAAATCATCCTGTAAGAAAAGAAAAACAGAAGGGTGAGAGCCTTTTGAAAAGGATATTTAAATCATTGTTTTGATGGTGTATAATTAAATCATTTATAAGTGAAATAACTTAAAAAGTGTGCGCTTGGGGAAGCGTTTTGGACTACCGCTACCGCGGAGTTTGAGTGGGAGGAAATATGGGAAATCTTGGCATTTCAATTGTGGACGATGAAACTGATTACGATTCGGAAGTTTCTGGTGGCAGCCCTACTGTAATTAAGGTAGTTGGCTGTGGCGGCGGCGGATCTAACGCTGTAAACAGAATGATTTTTCGCGAACTCAGTAATGTTGACTTTATCGTTTTAAATACCGACTTACAGGCTCTCGGCCGCTCAAAGGCACCGACAAAGCTTGCAATTGGACAGAAGGTTACTAAAGGACTGGGTGCTGGTGGTAAACCTGAAGTTGGTGAGCAGGCTGCAGAAGAAGATAAAGAACTTATTACAAATGAACTCCGTGGTGCCGACATGGTATTTATTACTGCCGGTATGGGCGGTGGAACAGGTACAGGTTCTGCTCCTGTTGTTGCGCGAATTGCCAAGGAACTTGGCTGTCTCACAGTTGCCGTTGTTACAACTCCTTTTGAATTTGAAGGTAATGTACGAATGAGACAGGCAAAAGAAGGTCTTATAAAACTCCATGAACAGGTTGACTCCCTCATTGTTATTCCTAACGAACAGCTTTTCAAAAATATAGATAAAAACCTTACTGTAAAAGAATCCTTCAGAAAGGCAGACGAAGTTCTCTGTCAGGGTGTTGAAGGTATTTCAAATATCATTACAAATCCTGGTGATGTAAATACTGACTTTGCCGATGTTCGAAATGCAATGGCTGGTCAGGGTAATGCAATCTTTGGAATTGGTATTGGTGAAGGTGAAAACCGTGCAACTGATGCTGCTTACAATGCTATTCATAATCCAATGCTTGAAAACTCAAGAATTGACGGTGCAAAAAATCTTCTTGTAAATATTTGTGCTTCAGAAGAAATAACTTTGAGCGAAGTTGGAGAAATCTGTAAGATTGTTTCTGCTTCTGCTGATAAAGACTACAATATGTTCTGGGGACAGGTTACCCAGCCTGAACTTGAAGGAAAAATCAGCGTAACTGTAATTGCAACCGGCTTTGAAGATTCCGGAAAGATTGCTGTAGAACAAAAAGAAGAAGAGCCTGAAACACCTCCTGAGCCAAAGATTTTGCCGAATGATGTTGTAGGCCGTTCTGAACTTGATATGCTTTTACATCCAAGAGCAGGTTCAAACGGAGCTTCGCTTGGTGGAGAATTTGTTGCATCTCATACAGTTTCTAAAGAAGCAGAGTCATCAGAAAAAAAAGGTTCTCTTGTGGCCGGAATGTTTGAAGAGGATAAGGCTTCTTCAGCAGCAGGAAGTTTTGTACCGCCAGCTGGTTTTGTTCCTGATCAGAATGATTTAATGAAACCTGCAATATGGAATAAGAGCGAATATAGCAGAACAATTCGCCTGGATGATTAAGCAATAAATGACTATAGAGATTTTACTGAATCAGTTTTACACGGATTTACTTCTTGTAAAACGTGATTCAGAACAGACTGCAATAACCTATAAAATCTCTGCAGAGGAATTTCTGAACTGGCTTGTTACTGAGCATATAAAATTAAAAGATGTTTCCGTTCAGAATTTATTGTATTATATTATAAAAAGAAAGGAAGACGGCTGTTCGGAGCTTACAATAGCAAAAGATATTTCTGGTCTGAGAGCTTTAGGAGATTATCTTGAGCGAAAGGGAATGTGGAGTGAAAACCCCGCAATGGAGCTTGATAAACCTAAAGCGGCACGTAATCTTCCTAAGGTGCTTTCTATAGAGCAGATAGATTCTCTTTTGGATAGTATTGATAAAACAAGCCTGAGCGGAAAAAGAGATGATGCTCTTTTTGAATTGGTTTATTCCTGTGGACTTCGCATTAGCGAGGTTTGCACTTTGAAACTTGCTAATCTGCATCTTGAAGAAAGACTGATTCTTGTGCATGGAAAAGGAGATAAAGAAAGACTGGTTCCCTTTGGAGATAGGGCTTATGAAAAGCTCCTTATATACCTGCAGGAAGTTAGACCGGAACTTGTAAAAGGACGCATTGTTGCCGAGGTCTTCGTAAATTACCGGGGGGAAGCGATTTCTCGTAAGGGAGTTTGGAAGCGTTTTAAAGAGCTGGAAGCCTTGAGCGGAGTTGAGGCAAAGGTTCATACTTTAAGACATTCCTTTGCAACTCATTTACTGCAGGGCGGGGCGGATTTACGTTCGGTACAGGAACTGCTTGGACACAGTGATTTGAGTACAACTACGATTTACACTCATGTTACTGATAAGCAGTTGGAAGAAGCGCATGAGAAGTATTTCAGATGATAGCTAAAAGCTAATAGCTAATAGCTTTTAGCTTTTAGCACTTTATAAAAGGGGAACAGAAAAATGAAGAAAATTATTCCTTTTATTTTATTAACAGTAGTCTCATTGACCTCATGTAAAGTATCAAATAAGCAGATAATCCGTCAGCAGCATCTGGAAGAAGGTGTTGAAAGTCCTACAACTGTAGAAGAATTAAAAGTTGCAATTGAAAAATACCAGAAAAGAGTTGCAGATATTCAGCTGGCTCAGAGTCAGATTGGAATCTGGTATAAAATTCTTGGAACCCGTTATCTTGATCAGAAAATGTACGGTGAGGCCTTGAAGTGTTTTCAGGAAGCTTTGCAATATTATCCGAATAATCAGAATCTTTATTATTATGTAGGTGTATGTGCAGGCTATATGTCTCATGCTGCAATGGATTTTGGTGGCAGCGGAAGTACTGAAGTAAAATATAATTATCTTAAGCTTGCAGAAGAAGCCTATCTTCGTGCAATTGAAATTGAAGACCGCTATGTTCGTGCCCTCTACGGCCTTGGCGTTCTTTATGTATTTGAACTTGATGAGCCGGCAAAGGCAATTCCACACCTTGAAAAAGCTCTCACAATAGATACTAAAAACATTGATGCTATGTTTGTTTTAGCACGGGCATATTATTCAAATTATGAATTTGACAAATCTGCTCAAATGTATGATAAAATAATAAACACCACAAAATCCGACGAGAAAAAAGCAACCGCAGAGGAGAACAAGAAAACAGTTTTAGATGCAGCATATAGTAACTGAAGAAACTGATGAAACTCTGCTTTTAACCCTTTCTGTAGCAAGAATTCCATTTTTGGACTTCAATCAGAAAAAAAAATTGCTAAAAAATCTTGACAGTCCGCAATCCCTTGTATTACAGTCTATAGAAGACATTTATAAATTATTGCAATGTCAGAAGGTCAGTAAACCTTACTGGAATGGTGCAGATAATCTTCGAATGGCAAAGGCTGAAGTTTATCAATGTAAAAGACTTGGAATAAAGCTTCTTTTATATGATGATCCGCTCTATCCTGAGGCGTTGAGACAGATTGCAGATCCGCCTTTTCTTTTGTTTGTACGGGGAAACGAAAATCTGCTAGGAGGGCCGAATGTTTCTGTTGTAGGAACCAGGCGCCTTAGTACTGCCGGTCGAGAGGCTGCAAAGTCTTTTGCTTATGATGCGGCTGTGGATGGCTGTAATGTTGTAAGCGGACTGGCTTATGGTGCTGATGCCTGTGCACATCAGGGAGCTCTGGATGCCTTTTATGACAATCCTGAGGGAGGTGAATCTGGCCGGACAATTGCAGTTTTGCCTTGTGCAATAGATGAGGTTGTGCCTTATACGAACAAGAGACTGGCGGCGCAGATTTTGCAAAGCGGCGGCTGCCTTGTAAGCGAGTATGCTCCTGGAACTCCGACTCAGAAGCGAAATTTTGTTGCACGAAACCGCATTGTTGCCGGTATGTCTGAGGCCACTGTTGTGATTGAAGCACCAAATGGAAGCGGGGCTTTAATAACGGCTGATTTTGCACTGGAAGAAGGACGGGATGTTTTTTTTCATGAAGTGGCTTTTGGAGATGCTGCAGAAAGCATTTCGCAGACCGTAAAAAACGGGTTGGAAAAAGATTTTGCAGCGGGCAGGGTGTCTAAGTATAAATTGGAAAATTGTCCGGAACGCTTTTTGAAAGCAGGAGCTCCGGTGATTAAAGATTATAAAGATTTTTGCGTGGCTCTGACTGAAATGCCGGGGATGCGCAGTACAGGTCCCGAACAAGGGGAACTGTTTACATAAATTAAGACTTTTTGGAAAGGATTTTGAAATGGCTAAGAAGACAAAAACTCCGCAGACTCTTGTTATCGTAGAGTCTCCGACAAAGGCACACACAATTGAGAAGTATCTGGGGCCAGGTTATGTGGTTCGAGCTTCGGTTGGACACCTTATAGACCTGCCTAAGTCGCGCATGGCAATCGATATTGAAAACGGATTCCAGCCAGAATACATTACGGTTCGCGGAAAGGCAAAGTTGCTTAAAGAACTCCAGAAGGAAGCAAAAAAATCAGAAGCTGTCCTTCTTGCATCCGATAACGACCGCGAAGGAGAGGCAATTGCTTGGCACTTAAACCGTGCCCTGCGCGACAAAACTGATGCAAAAATCAGCCGTATCGTATTTAACGAAATTACTCCGACTGCAATTACTGAGGCTGTAAAGCATCCTGGCGAAATAGTTGAGTCGAAGGTAAATGCCCAGAAGGCACGACGTGTTCTCGACCGTCTTGTAGGTTATAACTTGAGTCCGCTACTTTGGGTAAAGGTAAAGAACGGTCTTTCTGCAGGTCGTGTTCAGTCTGTAGCCTTGCGCCTTATCTGTGAGCGCGAAAAAGAAGTAGAAGACTTTTTGCCGGAAGAATACTGGTCTCTTGATGCAGACTTCATTAAGGGTAAATCAAATTTTACTGCCCAGCTTGTAAAATATAAGGGCGAGGCTCCAGAGCTTAAGTCTGAAGATGCTGTAAAGGACATCATCGAAAAAATCAAGAATTCCGAGAGTAAGGTTTCTTCAATCAAAAAAACTGAAAAAACAGTTCGACCAAAACCACCTTTTACAACTTCAAAATTGCAGCAGGCTGCGGCTAACCGTCTTGGCTTTACTTCTCGCAAAACTATGCAGATTGCACAGCAGCTTTATGAAGGTATTCAGATTGGCGAAAATCATGTGGGTCTTATTACTTACATGCGTACCGACTCTGTCCGTATTTCAGAAACAGCTCTTACTGATGTTCGTGACTGGCTTTCAAAAAATCATCCTGCAGAATTGCCGGCTGAGCCTATTCATTATGCTGTTGGAAAATCTGCTCAAGATGCCCATGAAGGTATTCGCCCTACATATACAAATTATACACCAGAGAGTGTAAAGGAATATCTTTCGCATGATCAGTTCCGTCTTTACTCAATTATCTGGGAGCGCTTTGTGTCTAGCCAGATGAACAATGCAAAGATGGTAACTACATCTGTTGAGATTGTAGCAGGCGATGCTTTGTTCCGTGTAGCTGCAAGTAAGATTTCTGAAAAGGGATTTTATCAGGTAATCAAGCTTCTTTCTTCAAAAGAAGAAAAATCTTCGAGCCTGCCGGCTATGAAAGAGGGTGAAGTTCTTACAGTAAATAACTTCCATCCAGAGCAGCACTTTACCCAGGGACCTGCCCGCTATACAGATGCTTCGATTGTCCGCATGCTGGAAGAAAAGGGAATTGGTCGTCCTTCAACTTATGCTACAATCATTTCTGTTTTGCTGGACCGCTACTATGTAACAAGAAGCAACAAGCAACTGGTTCCAACTCAGCTTGGTAAGATGATTAATAAGATTCTTGTTGAATCTTTCCCTGCTGTTATTAACGAAGAGTTTACTGCCAAGGTTGAAAACGAGCTCGACCAGGTAGAAGAGGATAAGTTAGTTTGGAATAACATTATTTCTGATTTCTATGTTCCATTTAAGCAGACTGTAGATAACGTAATGGAGCATCAGGAAAGTATCAAGGGCTTCCTTGATGAGCAGACTGACAAGGTTTGTGAGCTTTGTGGAAAGCCTATGGTAAAGAAGCTTGGCCGCTTTGGCTTCTTCCTTGCATGTTCAGGTTTCCCGGAGTGTCATAATACTAAGTCTATTCCTTTGGCTAAGTGTCCTGTATGCGGCGATGGTGAAATTGTTGAGCGCAAAACTAAGGGCCGCGGTAAAGCTTTCTATGGATGTACAAATTATCCAACCTGTACCTTTATCAGCCACTTTAAGCCGATTGATCAGTACTGTCCAAAGTGCGGCTGGTTCCTTGTTGAAAAGTTTGATAAGAAGAACGGGGCTTACAAATCTTGCATCAATCCGGATTGTGATTACTTACACACTAGCGGTGAAGAGACTGCTGTAATGCCGGAAGGTGATGAGTAAGCCTTGTAGATGTTAGCAGAAGAATATCAAAAACTGAAGCAACTCAAAATAGAATGCCTTGAATATGCCGAGAAGAATTTTAGAGGAAACTCTTATAAGAACAAATCTTCTGGGCATATTATAGATGTCTCAAAGAAAGGTCTGAATGAATGGTTTTCTAAATCAAAAACTGTTGAACAGATTCTTGAAAATTCAGAGTATTCTCATTCATCTGAAAATACAAAGAATCTTGAATTGAATGCGCCATCTTATGAATATTATAACTATCCGATTGTGATTAATAATGTAAGTTTTATTGCTATTGTAACAGTCAGAGTCATAAAAGATGGAAACGATGACAGATTCATTTATTATCATCATTATCTTGATAATATTTATATAAAAAAAGAGCCACCCTCAAGTATACCTCGCAACCCTGAGACAGAGTAACGAACTTTTATTGGGTGGTCTGAGATTAGTGTAACATAAAACTAAGTATTGTCAAACATATTTTTTGTATTTCTGGATCAATGCTGACAAGTTTTCAGTGATTAGGCCTATAATTGTTGATTAGTGTCTTTTCATTTCTTCCAGTAAAGCGATTACAGATTTTTGGTCGTTTTCGGAAAGTTTTGTAAAGATTGAAAGAAATTTACCAGCCATATCTGATTTTTGAAATTCAGCTTTATTTTTTCTACCTTCTACAAGTTCTTCTACAGTTGTATTTAATACTTTTGCGATTTTTACTGCTGAATCGATATTAGGCAATGCATCATGATTATTTATATAATTTCTTAATGTGTTTACGCTGATTCCTGTTTTATCAGATAGTTCCTTTAGCTTTATATCCTGAAAATCCATTTCTTCGCGTAAATTTTCTTTAAATCCCATATTATTAGAATAATCTAAAAAGACGGAAAATCTCTTGAAATTAATCTGATAAGATATACAATATTTCATAAAATGATTAGATATAATCATCTTTTGAATCTTTTAAGATTATATTTTTATTCAGGTTTTCCGTATGAAATCAGCAACATCTATAACTTCTTCAAAAATAGAATGGCTTGCGTCATTACGTGGGCTTGCGGCTTTCTTGGTTTTTGTTAGTCATTTGAATAATATATCTGTAAATTCACAGGTGCTTTTTATTATTGGACGAATGCGGGTAGTAGCATTTTTCTTAATAACAGGCGAATTGGATTTACATTCTTTTTAGGGGCTGAAATACCAGTAATCTTATTTGAAAAGTTTTTCAGCTTTGATAGTATGAATAATCTTGTAGTATGCCTTGTAAAATTTATTTTGGCTTTTATTTTTGCTGAACTGATTACATGGATATTTGAAAAGCCGGTGTTATTACTTGGAAAGAAACTGGAAGAACGAATTTAAATTGTTTACACTGCGTGAGGGATTGGAGGGGTGAGCGAAGCGAAAACATGCCGAAGGCATGGTCGGAGGCGAGAGCCGGAGCCCCGCAAAGCCCGACCGAAGCGAAGCGACGGGCACGCCCAAATCAAAGTTCAAATAAATTTGCTTTCCTCTGATAGTAATGCTATCATAAGAGGTATGAACGATAAGAAAAAATATGTGATTTCGCTTGATGAGGGTACGACTTCCTGCCGTGCTGTGGTTTATGATAAAAACGGTGCGCCGCTTGGTTCTAAGCAGAGGGAGTTTACTCAGATTTATCCTAAGCCGGGCTGGGTTGAGCACGATGCTGAAGAAATTTTTAAGTGTCAGCTTAAGGTTCTCCAGAGTCTTTTAATCGAAAAGGAAATCAGGCATGACGAGATTGCCGCAATTGGAATTACCAATCAGCGTGAAACGGTTGTTATCTGGGATAAAAAGACTGGTAAGCCTGTGTATAATGCGGTTGTCTGGCAGTGCCGTCGTACAGCAGATTACTGCGAGAGTCTTATGAAGGAGGGCTGGACGGAAAAGATTCGTTCCAAGACCGGCCTGTTAATTGACGCTTATTTTTCAGCAACAAAAATCAAATGGATTTTAGACAATGTGCCTGGCCTGCGTGAGCGGGCTGAGCGAGGTGAGCTTCTTGCGGGTACTATTGATACCTGGCTTATCTGGAAGCTTAGTGGAGGGCGGGCTCATGTTACTGACTATACTAATGCCAGCCGCACTATGCTTTTTAATATTTACAAGCTTGACTGGGATGATGAGTTTTTGAACTTGCTTGGGATTCCGCGATGTCTTTTGCCTGAGGTTTGTGATTCTTCATGTATTTACGCTGAGACTGATTCTGAGATCTGCGGCTTTAGTGTTCCTCTTGCTTCAGCTGTGGGTGATCAGCAGGCAGCTCTTTTTGGTCAGGGCTGTTTTAATAAAGGTGATGCTAAAAATACTTACGGAACCGGCTGCTTTATGCTTATGAATACCGGCGACAAGCCGGTTGCTTCTAAACAGCTGCTTACGACAATAGCGCTTGGTATGAAGGGCAAGGTTGAGTATGCGCTTGAGGGAAGTGTCTTTATTGGAGGGGCAGTAATCAAGTGGCTGCGTGATGAAGTGGAGCTGATTTCCAGCGCGCCGGAGATTGACAGGCTTGCAGAGAGTGTGCCTGATTCTAACGGCTGTTATCTGGTTCCTGCCTTTGTAGGTCTTGGAACTCCTTACTGGGATATGTATGCCCGTGGAACTATTGTTGGCTTGACTCGCGGTGTAAAAAAGGCTCATATCTGCCGTGCTGCCCTTGAAGGAATTGCCTACGAGGTGCGCGACGTTTTAGACACAATGGTTGCTGATTCCAGAACTCCTATTAATACCTTGAACGTAGATGGCGGGGCCTGCGTCAGCAATATCATGATGCAGTTCCAATCTGATATTTTGAATACTAAGGTTTGCCGGCCTAAGAATGTTGAGACTACGGCTCTGGGTGCCGCTTACCTTGCGGGACTTGCTGTGGGCTTCTGGGAAAGTAAAGAAGAAATTTTGCAGCGCCGCGAGACTGAAAGACTTTTTGAGCCTTCTATGAGTTCGGGCCAGCGTGATGAACTTTATGCCGGCTGGAAGAAGGCGGTAGAAAAAGCTAAGGGCTGGGCTGAGTAGGAAATCGGTGGTTGAGTGCTTTGCGAAGCGAAGTGTATCGAAACCACCGGAACTTGTGAGGTGTTTATGATTTACGATGTAGCGATAATTGGCGGGGGCATTGTGGGTGCTTGTATTGCCCGGGAGCTTTCAAAATATAAAGGTCAGTTTTGTATTATTGAGAAGGCAGATGATGTAGCTTGCGGAACTTCTAAAGCTAACTCGGGAATTGTTCATGCGGGCTTTGATGCCAAGCCAGACACTCTGATGGCAAAGCTCAATGTCGAGGGTGCTGCAATGTACCCGGAGCTGGCAAAGGCACTTCATTTTGATTATAAGAATAATGGCTCTCTGGTTATTGCTTTTACTGATGATGACATGGAGCATGTTCAAAAGCTTTACGAGCGTGGCCAGGCTAATGGTGTGCCGGCCCTTCGTGTAATTGATGGTGAAGAACTTCATAAACTGGAACCGAGTGTAAGTGAGGAAGCCTGCGGGGCCCTGCTTGCAGAATCTGCCGGAATTGTAAGCCCTTATATGGCAACCTGGGCTTTTGCGGAAAATGCTGTAATGAATGGAGTAAAGCTCTTCAGGGAAACAGAAGTTCATGGAATAGAAAAGAATGAAGTTTCTGGCGGGGCAGAAAGTGGCGCCGGGCTTTTTACAATCCACACGGGAAAAAGCGACATTCAGGCAAAGTGCGTGGTAAATGCCGCGGGCCTTTATGCAGATAAGATTTCTGCAATGGTGGGGGCGCGGGATTTTGTAATTAAGCCTCGTCGTGGAGAATACTATCTGCTTGATAATAAATGTGCTTCGCTTGCAAGCCATACACTTTTTCAGACTCCAGATAAAATGGGTAAGGGTGTGTTAGTTACACCTACCGTGGACGGAAATATATTGTCTGGCCCGACAGCGGCCGATGGAGACGACAAATCTGCAACGGAAACTACAGCTGCCGGCCAGGATGAGGTTTTCAGAAAATCAGGAAAAACTATTCCGGATATTCCACGCCGCAATATAATCAACTCTTTTGCGGGAGTGCGTGCCCTTGCTTACAATGCGGACGGTACTCCGGTGAATGATTTTATTATTGAAGAAGATGCAAAGGTGCGCGGTTTTGTGAATGTTGGGGGAATCTGTTCGCCAGGCCTTACTGCCGCTCCTGCAATTGGAGTATATGTAGCTGATATCATAGAAAAAATCCGCGGACAGGCCTGGGATAAGAATCCTGATTTTGTTGGTGTGCGTAAGGGAATTGAATCCTTTAAGGATGCAGATGACCAGCGCCGTGCCCAGCTGATTGAAGAAAATCCTTTGTATGGCAGAATAATCTGCCGCTGTGAAATGATTACCGAGGGTGAGATTGTTGCGGCAATTAAGTCTCCGGTTGGGGCTGTGGATCTGGATGGTGTAAAACGTCGTACCAGAGCCGGTATGGGACGCTGTCAGAGCGGCTTCTGCTCACCTCGTGTTACAGAGATTTTGAGCCGTGAGCTTGGCATTCCTATGACAGATGTCCGAAAGAACGGCGGTTGTTCATACATTTTGACGGGCAAGACACGCTAGCTTTTCAGTCATTCCGAACTGGATTCGGAATCTAATATTATAGATGCTGAAACGAGTTCAGCATGACAGATAATAGGATGGAATTATATGGAACTGAAATATGATATTGTTGTAATAGGTGGCGGCCCTGCCGGAATGGCGGCGGCAATTGCGGCAAAAAAAGCTGGAAGTGACAGCATTTTGATTTTAGAGCGGGATACGAGAATTGGCGGAATCCTTCTGCAGTGTATTCATAACGGATTCGGACTTCATTATTTTGGTGAGGAGCTGACAGGCCCTGAGTATGCGGCCCGCTTTTCTGACCAAGTAAATCAGCTTGGAATTGAATATAAAACTGACACCATGGTGCTGGAGGTGGAAAAGGAAAGTACGCCAGGGCAGGGGCATACGGTTACGGCAATCAACACTGTAGATGGTCTTATGCACATTAAGGCAAAGGCTGTTGTGCTGGCTACCGGTTGTCGTGAGAGAACCCGCGGTGCCCTTATCATCCCTGGAACCCGCCCTGCCGGTATTTTTACTGCGGGTGCGGCTCAGCGTTTTGTAAATATCGACGGTTATATGCCCGGCCGCAAGGTTGTAATTCTTGGCTCCGGTGATATCGGTTTGATTATGGCAAGGCGCCTCACACTGGAAGGTGCCGAGGTAAAGCTTGTATGCGAGGTTATGCCTTTCAGTTCGGGCCTGCGACGAAATATTGTTCAGTGTGTTGAAAACTTTAATATTCCATTGAAGTTCAGCCACACGATTGTAAAGATTCACGGAAAGGAGCGGGTAGAGGGAGTGACTGTTGCGGCAGTGGATTCTAACCGTAAGCCTATTGCCGGAACCGAAGAGTTTATTGAATGTGATACACTGCTTCTTTCGGTTGGCCTTATTCCGGAGAACGAAATTGCCAGCGGATGTAAAATTGCAATTGATTCTGCTACCAGCGGCCCTGTTGTAAATGAGCATATGCAGTCTTCTGTGCCGGGCATTTTTGCTTGCGGAAATACAGTTCACGTTCACGACCTGGTAGACTTTGTAACTGCTGAAAGCCTTCGTGCCGGAGAAAATGCCGCAAAATATGTTCAGGGAAAAATCACTGCGAGCGGAGAAAAAATCATCCTGCGCCCAGGAAACCGTGTGCGCTACACTGTGCCTCAGTATATTGAGTCCCGCGAGCAGGAAGGAAATGTTTCCATCATGTTCCGTGTAACAGATGTCTATAAGGATGTTTACGTGGAAGTTTCCAGCGGCAATGAGGTGTTAAAATCAATCAGAAAAAAGGTTGTGCGCCCTGGCGAAATGCAGGTAGTTGAACTTGCTCCAGATCAGATAGAAAGCGCCGGAGTAGATATCACCGTTTCAATCCAGCTTCCACAGGAGGTAGCAGAATGATGGAAAATACAAATCAGACATCAGACGAAATCCGCCGCGAAAAAATCCCTCTTACCTGCATAATCTGCCCAATGGGCTGTTCAATGGAAGTAACGGTAGAAACAGATGCCGCCGGCCACAAAAAAGTCACAGCAGTAAAAGACAACGGCTGCAAACGCGGCGAACAGTATGCATCAAAAGAACTGCAGAATCCGACGCGTACACTCACTACTACAATAAAAGTTGAGGGCGGCGTTTTGCCCCTTGTGCCGGTAAAAACTGCGGGCGAAGTGCCCAAGGCAAGCCTTCTCCAGTGCATGGAAGTTGTACGCCGTGCCAGCTGCAAGGCCCCCGTAAAACGCGGTGATATACTGCTTTACGACCTGCTTGGTACTGGCATCAACGTAATTGCCTGCGCGGATGTAGATAGAAGATAAATAACAAAAATTTGATAATTACCCTATGTGATATGTTATAATTAACAAAAATTTGATAATTAACTTTACAAGTACTTAAAAATGATGTAGATTAATACTGATGAAGATAAACAAAGGCTTGTCAGATTCAGATATTCTCATTGAAATAGGAAAACGCATAAAGGCAGCACGCATAAGAAAATCATATACTCAGGCTCAGCTTGCAGAAATTTCCGGCGTATCGAAAGGAACGGTTGCAAATATAGAAAGCGGCGAAAGCGTTCAGTTTGGAACTCTTCTAAAAATCCTGCGAGAACTTGAATGCATAAACGCTCTTGAACTTCTGCTTCCGTCTTCAGAAAGCAGCCCTATGGAACTGATTCAGGCAAAATATCAGCATGAGCGTCAGAGAGTAAGGTCTGTGGCTTCGGCTGCCCCCAAATATAAAGAGGGCTGGAAATGGGGAGAAGATGAATGAAAACAAATGCCGAAGTAAAGCTCTGGGGAACAACAATAGGCGCCGTTTCTCTTGATAATCAGAATCGCACAGCCGCTTTTGAATATAATCCTTCCTTCCTGCAAAGTGGAATTCAAGTTGCTCCAATTACAATGCCGCTTAAGCCCGGGATTTTTCGCTTTCCAGAACTTTCTTATGAAACTTATCACGGACTTCCAGGCCTAATTTCAGATTCTATTCCGGACAAATTTGGTAACAGTATTATTGATTTATGGCTTTCAAAACAAGGGCGGCTTCCAGAAAGTTTTAATTCAGTTGAACGCTTGTGTTATACCGGAAAACGAGGCATGGGGGCTCTGGAATATTATCCGCTTATTACTTCTGAAAGTGTTGATGAAAAAATTAATGTATCCGAGCTTGTAGAACTTGCTTCAATTGTTTTGAGGAACCGGCAGAATCTTAAAATTGTCTTTGATGAATGTGATAAGCCTAATATGAATGCAGCCTTGGCTCAGATTATAAGTGTAGGAACTTCTGCAGGCGGGGCCAGGGCAAAAGCTGTAATCGCCTGGAATCCGAAAACAAATGAAGTTCGTTCCGGCCAGACTGAAACATCAAAGGGCTTTGAGCACTGGCTTATAAAATTCAGCGGTGTTGCCGGAAATAAAGATAAGGAAGATGAAGACCGCGAGGATTTTGGAATCATCGAATATATCTACTATCTGATGGCAAGGGAAGCTGGAATAAATATGAGTAAATGCCGCATTCTTGATGATGGAAAAAACTCTCATTTTATGACAAAACGTTTTGACCGCGATGACAGGGGAAATAAATTTCATATGCAGACTTTGTGTGCCCTTGCTCATTTTGATTTTAATCGGGCGGGGCTTTACAGTTATGAGCAGCTGTTTGCAATCTTAAATCAGATTGGCGCGCACCATAGGGATTCTGTAGAAGCTTTTAAGCGAATGCTTTTTAATATTTTTGCATTTAATTGCGATGACCATACAAAAAATATTTCATTCCTTATGGATAAAAGTGGGCAGTGGAGTCTGGCTCCTGCCTATGACCTTTCTTTTGCTTATAATCCGAACGGGCTATGGACTTCGAGCCATCAGATGACGGTAAACGGAAAACGAAAGAACTTTACCGAACTTGATTTTGAAACCTGCGCAAAAATTGGCAATCTTACGTCGAGGGAAGTCAGGTCAGCAATGGAAGATGTCCGTGCAGGCATATCAAAATGGAAAACGCTTGCTAAGGATGCCGGGCTTTCAGAAAAAAGAATCAATGAGATTTGGGAATTGATTGGAGAGGGAATAATATGAAAAAATGTTACAGCTGATTATTTATTTGCAATTTCGGCTGCCGTATGAATCATCGCCTCTATAGATTTTAAGAGTTCAGGGGAAAGAGTATCCAGTTCAGCGACAAGTTTCTTGTATTTTCGGTAGGTATCAAAATCTGAATATAGCTTCTGTTCGTGGTTTACGGCATCTTCGCCAGTTACAAGGAATTCTACTGTAGTGCCAAGGGCTTTTGCCAGCTTGACGGCAACTTCTGCATTCGGAATTACGGCACGGCTGTCCAGGTAAGTGTCAATCGTGCGCTTGCTGATTCCAGTCTGTGCTGAGAGTTCTTTTCTAATTATTCCTTTATACTCAATCAAATCTTTCAGATTATCCCGAAACATACTCTTAGAATACCATTATTTGAGTATTTAAAAATTGTCAAAACAAAGAAATGGGTATATAATGTAATATACTCAATAAAGAGTATTTAATAAAAATATCAATAACTTAGGAGGCGTGATAAAATAGTAAACGAGCAAGAGGATATGTGATACGCTAGAGTGATTTAGCGGAACCCAGGCGATAGTTCGGCATTTTTAGTAGAGGCAAAGACCACTGGTTAGGAGAATGAAGAGCTTTCAGCCGCATCATACAGTAGTCCTTCGAGGACTGGATGGGAGAATGGAACACATAACCTATCAGACTTTCCGCAGAAATCAAAACGGAGGTCTCAAATGACATTTTACATTGGCGTTGATTTGCACAAGACACAGTTCACGGTGCATGTAAGAACAGAAGAAATGATTGAATCTTTGAATGAAATCAAGATGTACCCTACGACAGAAGCAGGATACGCAGAGTTCACAAAGAGAATCAGAGTTTACAAGGAAACAGGAGCAGTTGTGAAGCTCGCTGTTGAATCAACAGGAAATACGAAGTACTTCAAGAACCAGATGGAAAAAGCCGGTGCAGAAGTAAAAGTAGTGAACACAGTGAAGTTCAAAGTCATAAATGAATCTGTATCAAAGACCGACAAGCATGATGCGGCAACTTTATCAGAATTTCTGAAGGACTATAAACTTCCTGAAAGTTACCTGTGCAGTAAAGAAACAGAAAACTTACGACGCTTAATAAAGTCACGGGAAAGACTTGTTCGTGCTCAGGTTGGGCAGAAAAATGAAATACACGCATTATTGGTAAGCATAGGACTTGCAGATGAAGCAAGAAGTTTACAAAGCAAAAAAGGGCGCCAGAAAGTTCTGGACACCCTTGAGTCGAATAACGACTACGTGCTCGAGGCACAATCAGTAAAACTGATGCTTGAGATTATAGACACTTTTGCACAAAAGATAAAGATAATCGAAAAGCAGCTGGAAGAACTGACAAAAGATGACGAAATGGTAAAGCTGCTTCTGACAATCCGAGGCTGTGGAAAGATTACGGCATGGATTATCAGAGCATACACAGAAGATATTTCAAGATTTGCAAATTCAAAGAAATATGCAGCATTCTGTGGGCTTGTACCAAAAGTTAAGGATTCAAATGAGACGGTTCATCATGGAAGTATAACCAGACATGGACCAGTTGAGTTGAGGACTGCATTCGTGCAGTTGTTTATGGGAATGAGACGTTGCAAGGACACCAAGTCTTGGCGGATGATGCAGCGTTATGAATATATGAAAAAAAATAAGGGTTCTGGAAAATCAATAATTTCCGGAGCAAGAAAAACAGCAGAGATTGTGTGGGCGTTGCTCACAGCAAAAACAGAGTTTGATTCAGCAAAGATGACAGGTATTTATAAACCAATGAACCTTCTTGAACAGGCTTTGGCTGCTGCTAATTAAATAGATATAGAAAGTCGACTTGCTCGTTGACTTTTTATGGGAGTATATTATGAAGAAAATTAAAAAAATATTTTTGATGTTTTCATCGATGTTATTTATATCTGGTGTAATCTTTGCACAGGGCAATGTTCCAGAATTCGAAAGTGAATATGGATATGTAATTGATGCAGACTCTGTCAGCGGAAAATTTAAGAGCCATTTACTGCTTATAAATAAAAATGATACTGAAGTTATAAGATTAAAAATTTTTGCTTATGCAGATAAAGACTGGAAAGAAATTGGCTCTAAAACGTTCAATTTTTTTGATGAAGAATATAAAATAAAGTCAGATAAAAACTTAAAACCTTCTGATTATCGATATTTTGCAATTGAGCCAGATAATGATATAAATGCCGCCTATAAAGTTGATAAAAGTCATAATGATCTTGTAATTGAAATTAGAAATGCTGGCAGCGATTTTTCAAAACCTGCCATTCCAACTTATACTGGAAATTCAAACGCTTTTATATTTGATTTATATGCTGTTGATGATGGTGAAGATGCTAATGAGAATATGAAGCTTAAAGGAAAGTTTTCTACAAAACAGGAAGCAGGTTTTTGGGTTTTAGCATACGATAAAAGAACTCATGAATGGGTAGAATTTGGAACTTCATATATTGAAAGAAAAAATGATACTGATTCCGTAGAAGGAAAGAATAATGATTTAAGCAGATACAGATATTATGCAATAGAATCTATGGATGGCGTAGAATATAATTATGAGCTTGAAGAAGATGATGATGATTTGATTGTTACTGTAACATTACCGAAACAGTAAAGCAGGGGCGTTACGGGGGCGGAGCCCCCGTTAGAAGGGGTAGTGGAAAAGAAAAAGGGTACGGTGGTTGAGCTTGTCGAAACTACCGTACCCTTTTTCTTTGGAACGAGGGGAAGGCCTTCCCCTCCTTGCTACCTTAGAATCTACCTTCGTCTTTGTCGAGTGCGCTCAATTCGTTGTGTTCTTTGATGAACTTGATTGTTTCGTCGACTGTTGTGAAGCAGAGGCCTGTTACTGTGTCGGCACAACCGTAGTAGAGGGCGATACGGCCTGTTGCCTGATCTGTGAGGGCGGCTACCGGGAAGCAAACATTGTCTACAAAGCCTGTTGTTTCGTATGGCAATTCCGGTGTGAGCATGTAGTCAGAGCAGCGGTATTTGACGATTGAAGGCTTGTCGCGGTCGAGAAGGGCTGCTGAGAATGAGTAAACGTAGCCGTTACAGGTCTGGCAAACTCCGTGGAAGAACAAAAGCCAGCCTTCGTCTGTTTCAATTGGTGCCGGGCCTGCACCGATTTTGAGGCCTTCCCACCAGCCGCTTCCGCCTTTCTGCATTACGAGGCGGTGTTCTCCCCAATACTTCATATCCGGTGACTGTGAAAGAAGAATGTCGCCGAAAGGTGTGTGTCCTGAATCTGAAGGGCGTGAGAGCATTATAAATTTATTGTCGATTTTGCGTGGGAATAAAACTGCGTTGCGGTTGAATGGAAGGAATGGATTTTCAAGACGTGTGAAGTCTTTAAAATCCTTTGTGCTTGCAATTCCGATTGCGGCTCCGTCAAAGTCGCCGCACCACATAATATAATAAGTGTCATCAATTTTTACTACGCGAGGATCATAAGCATAATATGGATCATGTGGTTTTCCATCAGGATCATGCATGTGAATTCTTTCTGTCTGGAAGGTCCAGTGTATACCGTCGTCTGAGTCGCCAAGGTAAAGGAAAGGACGTGCAAGTGTTGACTCTGCACGGAAAACACCCTTGAATTTTCCTTCCCAAGGAATTACTGCTGAGTTGAAAATGCGACCCATGCCCGGGAAAGGGTTTCGGTCGATAACCGGATTTTCTGTGTAGCGCCAGATTGGCTGCCAGCTGTCTTTTGGTTTGTCCTGCCATGGAATGTTAGGAAGATTTCCACCGCTGATGATTTTTGCCATATAATGCTCCTTGAAAAGTCTTATAATTCCGATCCTGAAACAAGTTCAGTTTGACATTTCGGAATTTCATTTATGTTTCTAATGTACAGCCGTTCACTTAAAATGTCAAGAAAAATTAAGTTAATTAGGTAAAATATATTAAGTTAAATTAAGTAAATTTAAGTAATATAAAAAAGAGGGAACATACGGATTTGCGCTGTGATTTTTCATCAATGAGAACCATTTATTATTCTTTTATTATTCGATATACTCACATTCATGAAAAATTATCCTATTAAAGATTTAAAAAATATACGCCTGCTTGGTCGTAACATTGCTGATGTTATTTGTAAAGATGGCGCAGTGAGACTTTTTTGGGCAGGTTCTGCTCTTGAAATTAATGTTAAAGCCCGTGAAGTCTGGGCAGAGATTTCATGCAACTATGACTGTCATGAAATCTGGCTTGCAGTAGAAGTAAATGGATCTCAGATTACCCGCTTTATTGCACCAAAAAAATCAACCTGGATTTGTCTTTCAAGAAATATGAATCCGGAAAAGGAAAATCTTATTTCTATAATAAAGGATACTCAGCCTATGCCTGGGGATTCATTGCATGATCTTAAGATTACCGGATTACGGCTTGATGATAATGGAGAGTTTTGCGTAATAAAACCTCGTTCATGTAAAATAGAATTTATAGGTGACAGTATAACTTCCGGTGAAGGTCTTGCTGGCTGCCCTGATGAAACGGACTGGATTACACAGTGGATGTGTGCAAGCAAAACTTATGCAGTTCAGCTGGCTAAGAAACTGAATGCGGACTGGACCAGTATAAGTCAGTGCGGATGGGGGCTCTGCTGGGGCTGGGATGGAGATGTTACTTCTTCTATTCCTATGTATTACGATCAGGTTTGCGGTGTTCTCAATGGTGAGCAGCAACAGGCAATGGGCTCTTGTGATGCTATTGCTTATGATGATGGTGCAGATTATGTAGTTTTAAATCTTGGAACTAATGATAATTCTGGATTTAAGAGTCAGGATGACGGAAAAGGTGTAAACGGAGTTGCAGGAAATGCAATTATTTCGGAAGCTAAACGTTTCCTTGGTGAAATCAGAAAACATAATCCTAAGGCAAAAATAATCTGGACCTGGGGTATGCTTTCACTTGATATTGTTCCAGCTCTGATTCAAAAGGGAATAAAAGAATACATGTCTGCATCTGGTGATATGAATGTATATGCACTTGAGCTTGAAAGTATGGATGATATTGAGAAGAATCCGGAAGATAAAGGCTCACGTGGACATCCGGGACCACTTACTCATAAAAAAGCTGCAGAAAAAATTTATGACTTTATAAAAACTCTGTAAAGTCATTCCGAACTTGTTACGTAATTTGTCTTATTCTAAGTTTGGGGTGACAGATTTTCAGAATGATAATTTTTTTACAGAATCTCTGATTATGAGGCTGCCACTTACAAGATGGCGGCCTTTTATATATGCTTGTTCTGTGATTTTATTGATAATCAGTTCTGCGGCAATCTTTGTTGAATCTTCCGGTTTTATATAAACAGTAGTAAGTTCAACCGGAGTTTTTTTCTGTGGAAGATAATTATCAAAGCCGGTAACTGAAATGTCCTGCGGCACTTTAAAACCTTTTTCTTCAAGTGCATTAATAAGATTTACAGCAGTTTCATCACAATTGCAGACAAAGGCTGTAGGCATATTCTCTTCAGGGGGCAGTTGAATTTTTATTAATGAACCATGCTCGTCGCGGTCATTTAGTATTTCTTCTGGAGAACAGATAAGGTGATTTTCCAGCATTGCTTTTTGAAATCCCATAAATCTGTCTGAAATAGAAGTTGTGGCTCCAAAGTTACCTACAAATCTGATTTTTTTGTGTCCCTGTGATATAACATAATTTGTTACCATATAGGAACAGAAATAATTATCATTTGATACACTGTCGAAAGAAAGTTTTGCAGAATAAAAATCAAAAAGAATAAAATTAGAATATGTTTTATTCAGAGTTTCAAGATAAAGGTCGCTGGTTTGACCAAGTATGATTAGTCCGTCGATTTTTTTGTCCTGAATCATTCTTGGAAGAGAACATTTGTTTTCATCATCGTCTGAAAGAAGTTCCATGATACTGTAATAACCGCGGGTTAAAAGCTCAGAAGAAAGAGTGTTGAAAATATGCCAGTAGTAAGAAACGTTAGGGGAGAAAAAACGGGAAGGAATGAGGATTCCTATATTACCTGTAGTTCCGTTTTTTGAAGCAGCAGAAGAAGTTTTTTTTGTCTGATATCCCATCTTTTCTGCAATCTGCTTAATCTGGTCTCTGAGTTCATCTCCAACACCTTCTTTGTTCGAAAGTGCTTTTGAAACCGTAACTGTACTAATTTTGAGTTTTTCTGCAATATCTGATAAACGTACTTTCTTTTTCTGAGCCATTCATAAATTATAACTTTTTTTAGGTAAAAAATAAAGTTATTTTGTAAATTCAAAACTAACGAACAGTCATTAATTAAAACTAACTACCATTCATTTTTTTTCATTTGCATTATTTTATTTCCTATGTTATACTTAATTAAATTTAGTAAGTAAATTTGTTACAAATTTCTTTAAAATTCGTTCACGGGAGGGGTCAGATGAACGAATGGCTTAAAAAGGTAACTGATTCGATTAAGAATTTATGGTCGAAGTGGAAACCAATACAAAAAGTCATACTGATTGGCATAATTGTTATTGTAATTGTTGCCGTGGTTGCATCTGTGAGGATGTCTGCAAAACCGACAACTGTACGTCTTTTCAATGCGCCCGTTACGGACGACACATCACTTACAAAAATTCTGGATCGTCTTTCTCAGGAAAATGTTAATGCTTATACAAATGATGCCGGTTATATTTCGGTAGATGATGATAAAATTGCCCGCCGGATGCGTGAGATTTTGATTTCTGAAAATCTTGTACCATCCAGTGTTGACCCTTGGGCAGGTTTTTATGATCGTAACTGGTCTACTACAGATGCAGATCAGAATGTAAAGCTTAAAAATACAATTCAGAAACAGCTTAAACAGCATATTGAATCAATAGCGGAAATTCAGCTGGCAGATGTAAATATCGTTCTGCCCGAAACACAGCTCTTTACTGCAGATCAGAATCCTGTTACTGCAAGTGTTATTCTTAAAACTACCCCTCAGAGTAACCTTTTGCAGGACAGAAAACGAGTTCTGGGTATTCAGCGTCTCATTCTTTCTGCGGTTGAAGGTCTTCGCGAAGAAAATCTTATAATTACTGATTCAGATGGAAATCAGATTAATGATTTTGAAGGCATGGCAGAAAGTGACCGTGTAAGCATAATTGAAAAACAGCAGAAGCTTATACGCAAGCAGGAAGTTGAACTTCGTGCAAAAATTCTCAAGGCACTTCAGAAAACATTTGGCGAAGACCGCTGCCGCGATATGAACGTTGCTATTGAAATGGATATGTCGCAGAAAACCAGTGAATCAAAAGAGTTTTCTCCAATCGTAATTAAGCCGGATAATCCGGATACTCCATATGATGATTCTGAATATCGTGATTATCTTCCTCGTTCAAGCCAGACTGTAACAAAGGAATGGCAGGGAACCGGTTATAATCCGGAAGGACCTGCCGGTGTTGAAGGTCAGACTCCTCCTGTTTATTCTGATATGTCAAATGTTATCGGAAAATCGACTGAAACTGGTGTAACACAGAATAATGAATTAAATGAAAAAACAACTCAGGAAATTTCTTCTCCTAAAATTGATAAGATTTCAGTTTCTGTCAACCTGGACGGAAAATGGAAGAAAGTAAAAGATGATAACGGAAACCTTGTAATTGAGGACGGAGCTATCAAGCGTGAATATACTCCTGTTTCTGATGAACAGAAGGCTGAAGCTGTTCGTCTTATTCAGGGGGCAATCGGTTATAACCGTGAACGCGGAGATAGAGTAGAGGTAACTAACATTCCATACGACCGCGATGACGAGTTTGAGGCAGAAGATGCAGAATACTTTGCTGCAATTCAGCGCCGCCGAACAATCCTTTTGATTCTCATAGCAATTGTTGTTGTTCTTGTTGGCTTTATTCTCTTCCGTATTATCAGCAAGGAAATGGAGCGTCGCCGCCGCGAACGCGAGGCTCGTCTTCTTGCAGAGCAGCAGGCAGCTCGCGAACGTGCTCTCTGGGAAGCAAAAGACGACGGAATGGAAGTTACAATGTCTGTCGAAGAGACACGCCGTATGGAACTTCAGGAAAATGCAATCTCAATGGCAAAGGAACATCCGGAAGATGTTGCTATGCTCATAAGAACATGGTTGATGGAGGAATAGTTTATGTCAGACGAAGCAACTACAGAAGCACCGAAATCAAATCCAAAGCCGGTACCAAAGCCTGGTCAGCTTAAGCCTGCAGGTTCTGGTTCATCATCTAAAAAGGGCTCAAAGGATTATAAAAGTTTAACAGGCCGTCAGAAGGCCGCCATCTTCCTCATTTCGCTTGGACCAGAAGTATCTGCCGAAATCATGAAGCACCTTCGTGAAGATGAAGTTGAAACCCTTACCTTTGAAATCGCACGTCAGGAAAAAGTTAACCCTGAATTTAAAGATGCCGTACTTGAAGAGTTCCAGGAGCTCATGAATGCTCAGAACTTCATTACAACCGGTGGTATCGACTATGCCCGCGAGCTCCTGGAGAAGTCACTCGGTTCTCAGAAGGCTATCGATATCATTAACCGTCTTACAAGCTCTCTTCAGGTTCGTCCTTTCGACTTTATCCGCCGTACAGACCCGGCTCATCTTTTGAACTTTATTCAGCAGGAATATCCGCAGACTATTGCCTTGATTCTTGCTTACCTAGAACCTGGTAAGGCTGCAGTAATCATGCAGAACCTTCCGGAAGATATGCAGGCCGAAGTTTCTAAGCGTCTTGCAACAATGGACCGAACTTCTCCTGATGTATTGCGCGACGTTGAACGCGTATTGGAAAAGAAGCTTTCTACTCTGTCTTCAGAAGACTACACTGCTGCCGGTGGTGTTGAAGCAATCGTTGAAATCCTCAACCTTGTTGACCGTTCTTCTGAAAAGTCTATTATCGAATCTCTTGAAGAGGACGATCCGGATCTGGCAGAGGAAATCAAAAAGCGAATGTTCGTATTCGAAGATATCGTTATGCTCGACGACCGTGCTATTCAGAAGGTACTCCGCGATGTCGACCAGCAGGAGCTCGCAAAAGCGCTTAAGTCGGTTGATACTGAAGTACAGGATAAAATCTTCCGTAACATGTCTAAGCGTGCCGCATCTATGCTTAAGGAAGATATGGAGTTCATGGGACCTGTCCGCCTGAAGGACGTTGAAGAGTCTCAGCAGAAGATTGTATCTATCATCCGACGTCTCGAAGACAACGGTGATATCGTAATTGCTCGTTCTGGTGAAGACGAGCTTGTATCATAAGGAATAAAATATGGCGAAGGCAGTTTTTAGACCTGGTGAGGCAAAAACTATAGAGGAAAAAGTAATGCTTCCTCTTTATAAGGATTATTCTCCTATTGAAGAAGCAATTGTAGAAGAGGAAGAAGAATATACAGGCCCGACTGCAGAAGATCTTCGTCGCGAAGCAGAAGAATATAAGGCTCAGTTCGAACAGGAAAAACAGCAGTTAAAAGCACAGGCTCAGCAGGAAGCAGAACGAATTATCAAGGCTGCCGAAGATACTGCCTTTGCCGAAGTAAAACGCCAGACAGACCAGGCTGCAGTTATTAAAGCTGATGCTGAAAATGAAGCCGCACAGATTGTTGAAAAAGCAAAAGCTGAAGCTGCACAAATTGTTGCAGATGCACAGGCTCAGCACGATAAGATTGTTTCAGAAGCCCGCAACGAAGGTTTTGAGCAGGGAAGTAAGGAAGGTTACGAAAAAGGTTCTGCTGAAGTTGAACGCCTTATTGACCGTATGCATAAAATCCTTGAAGCAGTTATGCAGCGTCGTGAAGAAATCTTGCAGGATACAGAAAGCCAGATTGTTGAGCTTGTAATTTTAATGGCCCGCAAGGTTATTAAAATTCTTTCTGAAAATCAAAAGAACGTTATTATGGCAAATACTGTTGCCGCATTGCGAAAGGTTAAAACCCGCGGCTCTGTTACTCTCCGTGTTAATATTGAAGATGTAAAACTTACAACTGCTCACGCTGATGAGTTTATTCAGCACGTTGAAAATGTTCAGGGTATTACTGTTCAGGAAGATTCTTCTGTTGAAAAGGGTGGCTGTATTGTTGAAACAGACTTTGGTGCAATTGATGCTAGAATTTCAAGTCAGCTTACAGAACTTGAAAATAAGATTCTCGAAGTTTCTCCTGTTAAAAATATCAAGCGGTCAGATCCTCTTACCTCTGAGTAATTTGAATAGCGGGGGTGGGGTATGCGTTCTTCTTATACTGGTGAATTTAATTTTACAAAATATCTCGAAAAAGTTGTTGATGCAGAAACCATTTTGTACACAGGCCGTGTAACTGCAGTAAAAGGTCTGGAAGTAGAAAGTGAAGGACCTCGCTCGGTAATTGGTGAAATGTGTACGATAAAATTGCGCGACGGCAAGTTGCTTCAGGCAGAGGTTGTCGGTCTTGATGATAAAACTGTAAAGCTTGCACCTTTCGGGGAGACAAAGGGAATTGAGGTTGGTTGTGAAGTTGTTGCTTCCGGTCGCAGTCTCATGGTTCCGGTTGGTCAAAATCTTTTAGGCAGAATGATTAATGCTACAGGTCGTCCCTGTGATGATAAGGGCGAAATTGTTCCGGAGACTTATTATCCTGCAGTTGCAAATCCACCATCTCCAAATGAAAGAACTGATATTAACCGTCGTATTACAACCGGTGTTCGTGCTATAGATTCTCTGCTTACAGTTGGTAAGGGTCAGCGTCTTGGAATCTTTGCGGGCTCTGGTGTTGGTAAATCAACTCTTCTTAGTATTATTGCACGAAATACAGATGCTGATATAAACGTAATTGGTTTGATAGGTGAACGTGGCCGTGAGGTTCTCGACTTCGTAAAGCGTGACCTTGGCGAAGAAGGAATGAAGCGTTCTGTGTTAGTTGTGGCTACCAGTGATGAGCCTTCAATCTGCCGTCTTCGTGCCGCTCAGGTTTGTACTGCTGTTGCTGAATATTTCCGCGACCAGGGAAAAGACGTTATGCTGATGATGGATTCAGTTACCCGTTTTGCTCATGCCCAGCGAGAAATAGGACTTGCAAACGGTGAGCCTCCTGCACAGAAGGGCTATCCGCCAAGTGTATTTGATATGATTCCAAAGCTGCTGGAACGAAGTGGTACAAATGAAAAAGGTTCTATTACAGCTTTCTATACAGTTCTTGTAGATGGTGATGATATGAATGAACCGATTACAGATAAGGTTCGAGGAACTCTGGACGGCCATATTGTTTTGAACCGTAAGTTAGCCCAGGCTTACCATTACCCGGCAATAGATGTGCTTCAGTCTATTTCGCGTTTGTCAAAACGTGTTAGTGGGGCACAGACTCGTAAGGCTGTAGGCCGCCTGCGAACCTGGATGGCAACATATTCTGATAACGAAACAATGATTACTGCAGGTATCTACCAGAAAGGTAATTCACCGGAAATTGACCAGGCTATTGATAAGCATATGGAAATAGAAGAGTTTCTTAAGCAGGAAGAGTACGAGCCATGCCCTATGGCAGAAACTTTGAAAAAACTTTCGGCTCTTACAGGAATTGAAATTCCGGAAAGTGAATATGTTGAGGCTCCGGCTCTGGATATTCCCTACACTGCGCAAATAGTTGATGCGAATAAACAGGTTGTTGAATAATATCGTCATACTGAACTTGTTTCAGCATCTTTTACAAAGAGATCCCGAAACAAGTTCGGGATGACAGTGAATTTTTTATGAAGAAATTTACCTTTGAACTTCAGAAAGTCCTCGAATTCCGTAACTTCGAAAAAGAACAGGCAGAAGGCGAACTTGCAAAGGCTCTTGCCGTAGAAACTGAAATAAATGATAATCTGAAAAAAATCGCACAGAACTATTCAGCTGTAAAAGCCAGTATGAAAGGTAATCTTGATTTTCAGGACGTAATGGCACAAAGTCAGTACAACAATCTTCTTGAATATCAGAAAGAAGAACTCTTAAAACAACTTGCACAGGCTAAACTTGTTAGTGAACAAAAGCGTGAAGTCCTGCGCGAATGCATGAAAAAAACAACAGCCCTCGAAAAACTTCGCGAAAAACAGCTTGATGAATGGAAACAAGCTGCCGACTACGAGGAAGCAGAATTATTGGATGAAGTGAAGAATAAATTATAGTGATATTGTTGTCATTTCCCAGTTAAAAAAATGTCATTCTCCAGTTTAGGAAATATGTTATTTCCATTACGATAATGTGTCATTCCCCGGCTTGACCGGGGAATCTTTTTTTTATATCGTACTTATTTGTCATTGTCCGACTTGACCGGACAATCTTTTAATCTAATTATTTCTCTTGCTTTTTATCCAATGTATTATTACTTTAATAATATGAAAGAATACTATGTATATATCCTTTCAAACTCTACGAATTCAACTCTCTATGTTGGTATGACAAATGATTTATGTCGTCGTCTCTATGAACATAAGAACAAATTGATTCCTGGATTCACAAAAAAATACAATATCCATAAGCTAGTTTATTTTGAAAAAACAACTGATGTAAAAGCTGCAATTCAACGGGAAAAGAGATTGAAAAAATGGAATCGTGAGTGGAAATTTGAATTAATTAAGACGAATAATCCAAATCTAAATGATTTAAGTGAAGAATGGGCGTAACTGCGTAATCAAATAAAGAAATCTTTTAATTGCAAATCCATTGCATGTGCTATTTTTGTAAGTGTTTCTAAAGATGGAATTGTCGTTTTAGATTCAATATAAAAAAGATGACTTCTTGATACTCCAGATTCTAAAGAAAGATTTAATATAGAAATATTTCTTTCTTTTCTGAATTTGCGAATCTTATCAATAACCTCTTCGACTTCTTTTTCCATTTTTAAACTTGCTCTAAATATAGAGTAGTGTTATACTTGAAATATCGAAACTCTAAATATAGAGTTGTTTTTGTAGGAGAAAAAAATGGAATGGAAAGCAGAAGAAGATATTATATGTTGTGAAGTTTGTGTATATGAATATGTAATAAAAAAGAATGATACTGAGATAAAAACATGTATTGAAACAATAAAAAAACATGCGTCTATTTGCAGAAGGGGTGAAGGATCGATTAAAAACAGAATTCAAAATATAAAATTTTGGCTAGATGAATTGTATATTGAAAATAACATTCCAGTAACACCATTATCTCACGCTGCAAATCAAACTAAAAAATGTCTATTAGATTGTCTAAAAAATACTGGAATATATGTTTTGAAAGAGGAATAAAAATGAAAAAAATAATTTGTATATTTTTCTTATTTTCAATTATTATATTAAATTTATTTTCACAAAATCATCCATTACAACAAGCAAAAAAACACGCAAACAAACCAATGCAAATAATGGGAATTACATATAATTCGACACTTTCCCAAGTAAAAAAACAGTTTAATGAATGGAATATAGTTTATCATTCAACTGATGCAAATAATGGTATTCAAATTGAAAATATTACCTGGCAAGGTATTGTTTTTGAGTGGATAAACATTTTTTATGATAAGCGAAGTGGCCAAATTACACATATTCAATGCAGTCCTTCACAATCAGAAAGTAAGGATAATATAACTAGTTCCTTTAATCAAATCGTAGTTGGATTACCATTTCGAGAAGTAATTGAAAGTTATGTATATGGTGTTCAATTTAATACATACATTTATAATGGAAAAGATAGTAGTGAATGTGCTGTCTTTGTAAGAGAAAAAAGTATGTATTGGGATAGATTTTATTTTTCCTTTTACTTTAATGGACAGATGCTGGATAGTTATAAAGAATAACAACATTTATCTTGTAATTTAATTAATCATTTATAAAATTAGATTCCCCGGTCAAGCCGGGGAATGACATTTATGGTCAAACACGGGAATGACACATAATGCCTAATACTTGAACGCAGAGCCTCCAATAAATTCTCTTATGATAGAGCGTGGTGGTACTGCACTTGGCGAAATTGTTGAAAAGTTCTCGAGGAACTGGAGCAATCTTCTTGCCTCTGCGTATTCTTTTTCCATAGGAGTAACCTGGCGGAGAAGTGGTGCTGCATAAACACGAAGTACCGAAAGTTCATAATCCAGTGCTGTGTTCAAAACTGCATCTGCATTGTTCTGGAAAGGGAAGATGTGAAGCTCTTCGCCACGGCGAACGCTCGGCCACATTTCAATTGTTCCTGCAGCTGGTTTTCCTCGGAAGTTATTGTCGCGGACAATGCGGCGGATAAGTCGGTTATCGCTGGTTGAAATGCGGTTGTGGTCATCAAGGTTGAGCTGGGTGAGGGCAGAAAGGTAAATCTTAAACTTGAGCTCTGGTGCAACCTTTGGAGTAAGCTTGTCATTTAAGCCGTGGATTCCTTCTAGAATAAGAATCTCATTTTCTGCAAGACGGAGTTTGTTTTTCTCTTCAAAATATGAAGTTCCTGTGTGGAAGTCATAGGTTGGAATTATTACTTCTTTTCCATTAAACAAATCAACAAGCTGGTTGTTCAAAAGCTCAATGTTCAAAGCTTCAAGACATTCATAGTCCGGCTTACCTTCTGCATCAAGCGGAGTTTTGTCGTGGCCAACATAGTAGCAGTCAAGACTGATTACTTTTGGCTGGTAGCCCATAGCCTGAAGCTCGAGGGCAAGTTTTTTAGCCGAAGTTGTTTTTCCGGAAGAAGAAGGCCCCGCAATCAAAACTACACGGACAGTTTTTTTCTCTACAATCTGAGAAGCAATCTTTGAAATGTTTTTCTGCTGGTAGATCTCGGTGATTTCGATAAAATCGTTAATCTTTCGTTTTCCAATCAGCTCGTTGAGGGAAGCCGCAGATGTAACGTTCATTCTCTTTCCCCATTCCTTGTACTTACTGTAAATCTCAAAGAGCTTAGGCTGGTCTTCAAATTTTGTAAGCTTGTCCGGGTCAGAAGATTTAGGGAAGCGGAGTAAGAATCCATCTCCGTATTTCATAAGTTCAAAGGTCTTAAGAACGCTTGTAGAAAGAACAAGAGGACCAAAGTACAAATCAGAAAAGTCCCCAATCGAATTGATTTTGATTGTCGGAGTACAGTTGAATTTAATCTGCTTTCGGGTTTCTACAAGATAGAGTTTTTCAAAAAGTTCTGCTGCCTTTGCGTAAGGAATTGTCTCTGTTGTGATAGGGATGTCCTTTTCAACAAGAGCATTCATTTCGGCAGTAAGCTGTTTGATTTCCTTGTCAGTAATCTTTTTTGCACCTTCAAGAGTGTAGTAATAACCGTAACCCAGGCTGTGGCCTACAAGAAGGCGGGCTTTTGGAAAAAGATTGTGAGCGGCTGCGGCCAGTAAGAGACAGAGAGAGCGGCGGTAAACTGCAGCTCCATCCTTTGATTTAGCCACAACCGGCTCAAGTACTGCGTCATAAGTAAGAGGCATGTCCAAAGGACAGATTTCGTTACTTATTCTTACTGCGTAAATTTCTTTATCCGGGATTCCAAAGTTTCCTGTAATTACAGAAACAGGTGTTCCATATGGAACCAGTTTTTTAGTTATTTCTTTTTCGTCTTTTACAAATGTAATGCTGATGTCGTTCATGATAGATACCTCACTGTTGTTCGATTTTTCTTCTCCGATTTTTCTATTATATAGGCGAATATGGGATTTTGGAAGAAAAATCGATGTGAGCTACAGGGCTTCCGCATTATAAACGCTTTTCCGTAATGTTGGCGCGAAGGAGCGGGGAGTGGTTCAAAAATACTCTTTTTGTGGCTGCTGCGAAGCGGCAGTTCAATAGACTATGAGCTAAAGCACCTGGCTATATGGTATGATAACGGCTTCTTTTTGATCTAAAGTCTTTTTCATGTAACGGAAACTCATTCCGCGAAAAATCAGTAGTACAAAAGATAAAAAAGCGTTATAATTTATAGAAATGCTGAGTTTGTTTCAGCATCTTATAAACTGATTCCGAAACTAATTCGGAGTGGCAGAAGGGCTTTATGATTAAAGAATTTTTACCTTATGACGTTGTTCGCAATGATGCATTAAAACTTGCTCATAAAATTTATAAAGACGGCTTTATCCCTGATGTAATTTATTGTTCACTACGTGGTGGTGCTTACATGGCAAACGTAATCAGTGAATATTTTAAAATTATCAGTAAGCGAGAAAGTTTTCATCCTGTTTTGTATGCAGGCGTAGTTGCCCGTTCTTATTCTGATGTTGCCCAGCATACCAAAGTTTTTATCGACGGATGGACATATCCTCCAGAAAACTTGCGTCCAGGTGACAAGATTCTTTTAGTTGATGATATTTTTGATTCAGGCCGTACAATCAATTCGCTTGTTGAAACTTTGATTAACAGCCGCGGTATGCCTCGTGAGGATATCAAGGTTGTTGTTCATGACTATAAATATTTTACTTATCAGGAAGAACAGCTTCCTATTCAGCCTGATTATTATTGCCGTAAGTTTGTGATTAATAATCCTGATGAAAACCGCTGGATTCATTATATGAGCCATGAACTTGTAGGACTTTCAAAAGAAGAACTGGAAAAGAATTATTATTCTCAAGATTCGGAACTTCGCGATATTCTCGGACCTTTCCTCGAATCATAGGGAGAACTATGAAAAAAAAGTTTCCTTCTATTGTTTGTACTTGTCTTTCATTTCTGATTTTTGTACTGCCACTTTCTGCTGAAATTAATTTGCTCAGCCCGGTAAAGGGAGAGTGGGCAAATCGTCAGATGCTGGTTATTGATAATTCTGATGGAGGAGACTTTCTTTATTCTGTTGATGGTGCGGACCCGGAAACTTTTGGTTTTGCTTATGATGGACCTGTTTTGCTTGATGTTGCGGGAGACGTTCAGCTTAATGTAACACGTATTACGGGTGACGGAAAAAAAGAAAAAGTTTCTGTAAAATACACTGTAAAAACAGATGATGGTTCTAAAACTTCTTATAAAAATTTTATACAAACCTTTTTCGATGGTGGAATATTAAATTACAGCGCAGGAAGCCAGCTTACAATTCCTGGCGATTTTCTGTTTTATATTGGGCTTCCACCAGAAGATAATATGCCGGAAAATTATATGCCTGCCCGTACCTTACAGCTTTCTTCTTTAAGTGTGCTGTCTCGCTATATACCGTGTACAATTTTTGATAAAGCTCGAAATGTAAAATATCGTTTTATAATCAAAACATATCCACAATCTGCCGGTGTCTTCAGTCATAGAGATGTTCCTTTTGAGGTTTCAGACTGGGAGACAGTAACTTTTACAAATAATAAGTTTATATATAAAATTGATTCAGAATACTGGGGGCTTCCGAGAGAGCCTGTAAAACTAGATCGTTCAGTGAGCCATATGATTTCATGGCAACCTATTGATTATGATGCAGGTAATCCGATTGAATTTTTTGTGCTGCCTCCAAAACCAGAGATTGTACGTGATGAAACATCAGATGGAAGTCTGGTTTATTCCATCCGTGGAGATGATGCTTACGCTTTGAGTATAATGAATGAGTTGGACGGAACTTATTCTGAACTTTTTACCCGTATTGGAATTGATGCTTTTTACGGTGATGAAGTTTCTGGTTCTGCTACACTCGGTATTTTTGCAAATTCAGTTTATCAGGGAAATATTTCCGTCTCATACGATATCAACCGAAAACCTCCTCAAATTCCGGTCATAAAAACTAATGCCCAGGGATTCGTTTCACGCGGTGATGTAGATGTAAAGATTTCCGGTATGCGTGGAACAGATTTATATATTGCTTTGAGTGAGCCGCTTGCACTGGAGGAATCTGATATTTCTTATTCTTCTGATGATAAGATTTTCAAAAATGTACCGCTTGGTGAATATCGAAAAGTAAAGGGCGAAAGTTTCTCTTTGCATTGGACTCAAAATGGTTTGAATCCTGTTTATTATAAAGTTTCTGCTTATTCAAAAACTGACGAAAATGCAAGCAGTCCTGTTGAGTTTGCAGTTGTAATTGATCAGTCAAATTATTATTTTGATGCTTCTGGCGATGCTGAGCTTGCAGATGGAACGGCTGCTCATCCGTTTACAGATTTTAAGCAGCTCAAATCTGCACTTCTTAATCAGAGAGTGGTTAAGCTTTCTGTAAAGGGAGAAATGGTAATTAGCGAGGCTTACAATATTTCTTCTAATTTTGAAGTTTTTAATGGGGGTGATGCTCGGCTTAAATTTGGAGCTGATGGATCATTTGTTGTAAAAACATCTACACTGGAGATTTCTGACTGTAGAATTTCAAACACATCTGAAATAAGTAAGAAATCGATTGTGCCGTTAATAAAACTTGAAAATTCTGTACTTACTATGAAAAATTGTGTTATTGCTGCAGATTTTACCAGAAACGGTACTGTAATCGATGCAAGCAATGCGATAATCAATATTTCTGATACTATGGTTTCTGCAAATGCAGTTTCCTATGCATCATTTATTGCGGCAGTAAAATCCCGCATCTCAATCAGAAATTCTTCTGTAAGTACAAATGCTGATACAAGCGTTATTATTTCTGCAGACGGCGGAAATGTAACGGCTCAAAAAAATGATTTTCTTGTAAGCGGTGGAAACGGTCGTATTGCAGAACTATTTTCTGTAAAAGCTGCTTTTATTGAAAACAACTTTAAAGCCCGTCTCACAAATACAACAAGTAAAATCCAGCCGCTTTACGTGAATAAGGCAACAAAACTTACAGATGAAAAAAACATCTTGCAGGGCTTCTAAATGTCAGATTCACATTTTATTCTTGAAGCAGGTTTTGATGAAGCGGGCAGAGGTCCTCTTGCAGGACCTGTTTGTGCAGCAGCAGTAATTCTTCCTTCTGATTTTCCTGTTGAAATACTCAATGACTCAAAAAAGCTTACAGAAAAAAAACGTCTTGCAGCAGAATCAGTGATTAAAGAAAAAGCCTGTTATGGAATTGCACTTGTAGATCATACAACAATCGATGAAATTAATATACTCGAAGCAAGCATGCTGGCAATGAAAAATGCCTTTGAAGAGCTCATGAATAAATTTCCTGAGTGGTGCAGGCTGCAGGAACTAGCTGATTTTAATCAGATAAAGCTTATCGGAATTACGGACGGTACTCGATGTCCTGATGTTCCGATTGAATGCCGCTGCGAGCCTAAAGCTGATGGAAAATATCCTTGTGTAATGGCAGCAAGTATTCTTGCTAAAACCTGTCGCGACCGTCTGATGCTGGAAATGGATAAAAAATATCCTGAATACGGATATGCAAAACACAAGGGCTACCCGACAAAAGCGCATAGGGAAGTCTGTCACAAGCTGGGGCCGTCCCCGATACAAAGATTGACTTTTAACTATTAGTCATCCCAACTATTAGTGTCATCCCGAACTTAGGGAGCGACGGCTGTAAGCCGGCAAAATGCTCCAGTGGAGCATTTTGAGCGAGTCTCCGAGCAGCTGTGCTGCGAAGGGGCAGGAATCTTTTTAATAGATGCTGAAACAAGTTCAGCATGACATCTATCTTGTAATATTTCTAAGCCAGCCTTTCTTAAAATAATGATGGATTACAAAAGGCATTTTCTCAAATTCATCTAAGAAGAGAATAAAATATACCCATAGAGGTGGTAACTTAAATACAAAAGCTGCCAGCAGACCGAGAGGAACAGATACACACCACATGTTTATTATGTCTGCAACAAAGCCGAATTTTGAGTCTCCACCGGCACGGAAAATTCCACAAATCAAAACTGTATTTATAGAAGCTCCAATCAGAGAATATGCATTTATAAAAAGCAGAATGTTTCTGTAATGAGCGGCTGTTTCATTCAAATCAGCAATATAAGGAAGTACTGGATAAAGGCAAATTAAAAGGACGGCACCAAGCACACCCGAAAAAATTGTTACTCTAGCAAGACGGCTGGCATTTCGTTCTGCAACTGCCATGTCACCGGCTCCCATATATTTTCCTACTACGATTGCTCCTCCATAAGCCATACCAAAGCACAAAACTGAACCAAGCTGGCGGACGGTGTTTACTACAGAGTTTGCGGCAACAATGTCTTCGCCGAGGTGCCCCATGATTACAGAATACATTGCAAAGGCTGAACCCCAGACGAGTTCATTACCAACAGCCGGCAGGGAATACTTGAAAAAGTCGCGGGTAAGAAGCTTGTTACGGCGGAACACACAAGTGACAGAAAATTTAACGTCAGTCTGTCGGCCTGCGTAAATAAAGCAGATTACCATTTCAATAAAGCGGGCAATCGAAGTTGCAATACCAACTCCGGTAATTCCCATCTTAGGTACGCCTAACAAACCGAAAATGAAAACTGCATTGAGGCCTATGTTCAAAAAGAGACTGGTTGTTGATGTGATTGTTACAATTTTTACACGTTCAATACTTTTGAATCCAGCCTGGAACATCTGAGAAAAAGAAAGGCAGACATAAGAAAAGCTTGCGGCTCTCAGATAACGGCAGCCTTCGGCAATCAAAGCTTCATTCTTTGTAAAAATCAGCATGAGAATGCGGGGATAAAAAGCTGCAATACAGGCAACTATAATTTCAACACTGCAGCAGATTCTCAGTCCAATTCCAAGCAGAGTTTTGATAGCTTCTGTATCTTTTTTTCCCCAGTACTGGGCACCAAGCATTACAAGGCCCGAAGAAAGTCCTGTTGAAATCATAAAAAGAATGAAGGCAACGTTTCCTGCAAGAGAGGAGGCAGCAATTGCAGTTTGTCCGATGTAGCCCAGCATAATTACGTCGGCAGAGTTTACGGCTGAGGAAATAAGGTTTTGTATAGCCATCGGCTGTACAACATTCCGAAGGTCTTTGTAAAATGATTTAGCTTCTTGTGTCATATATCGAAAATCTGAAAATGCTCCCGTCTGAAAATGACTTGCTTCGCTGGAATGACGCTACGCAAGGTCCTTTTCAGACTCCGCATTTTCACATGTTAGTTATCTGAAGAATCAATATCCTTCTTCGAAACGATATGAATTACCTTACCAGTTCTCTTGATTCCGTCGTCAGCGCGTTTTTCTGATTTTTCGCCTTTTTCTGATTTTACGCGGTAAATCTTTTTTGCACCTGTTGAGTATTTAGCATCTTTTTCAGCTCTCTTTTCTTTAGCTGCCTTCTGGCGCTGTTTTCTGTCTTTCTCAACAAAATCAAGAGATTTTTCAAAGCCCTGAAGGAACTTCTGCATATCTTCTGCAAAAATTGCAATCTGATGGCGGTCTGCTTCAACACCGTCGCGGTTCTTGCTTTCTACAATCTGTAAGAATACATCACCAGTGCGGTTTTCTTTAACATTGAAAAAATACGAACGATTGTCCAGATAAATCTGAGTAGTAAAAAGTTCTCCACGTGCTCCCATAATAAAACTCCTTGTTCCCGCCGTGCGGGCTATAAAATTGCGGGTCAGCCCTTAAAAACATACGTAAAGAACCTTCCCTTGTAATTTTATGAATTGTGTCGCATTTACTGCAATTTTTTGTAATTTATCACAAAGAAGAATAAAAATCAATTCATAACTATTTGTTGAATTGAGAATTTACCTCAGTAACCGCCGCCAGAAGCTCTTCCACACCTTTGTCAGTCGTATGAGGACCAAAGCTGAAGCGTACGGAATTTTCACGCAGGTCTGGGGCTACATGCATTGCTTCAAGGACGGGGCGTTTGTTCTTTTTTGCGGAACAGGCGCTGCCGGTGGAAATTGAAAAGCCTTTTGAGTCCAGGGCGCGAAGCATAACGTTTCCAGGAATATTTTTGAAGGCGGCCTGAACTACGTATGGCGAAAAGAGTTCTGATTTTTCAAGGCGGCTTGGCGGGACGATTGTACAGCCGGGCAGGGCAGCTAATTTTTTAACAAAACTGTTTGTGCGGTCTATGTCTGATGGAGCTGCCTTGTTGTAATATCGTTCAAGACATTTAGAAAAGGCTACTGCGCCGAATACATTTTCGGTTCCGCTGCGGATTCCTTTTTCCTGGCCGCCGCCGCGTAAGAATGGTTCACAGGCATCCTTCATGTAAAGAATACCGATTCCCCGCGGACCGCAGATTTTGTGAGAACTCAAGGCCGCGCTGTCTATTCCTTTGTAGCCCAGATTCAGATTGATTTTTCCGGCAGCCTGAACACAGTCTACATGGAACTTTGGACGGCGCTTTCCTTCGCAGGCTTTTGTGATTGCATCAGCAATTTCGTAAATCGGCTGAATAACTCCAGTCTCGTTGTTTACAGCCATAATGCAGACAAGTACAGTGTCGCCAGTCAAAAGTTGAACAACTGCCTGGGGCTTAATAACTCCATCGTCATCTGCCGGAATCTGAACTACATTCCAGCCGCAGTTTTTCAAGGCTTCAGACTGCTCACGGATAGCAGGGTGTTCAATTGAACTTACAAGAACAGTGCCCTTCATAGGCTTTGAAAGTACAGAAAGAAGAGGAATCTGGTCGCTTTCAGTTCCACCAGAAGTAAAATACACACACTCGGGTTTTACACCAAGAGCAGCTGCTGCACGGGCACGGGCGTTTTCAAAAAGCTCGCGGGCTTTTTTACCAACTGCATGAGTACTTGAAGGATTGCCCCAGCATTCAAGACTTTCTTCAAGAGATTCTCTTAATATATCTTCATCTGCAGGACTGGTTGCAGCCCAGTCAAAGTAATGTTCCTTTTCCATAATAATCGATTTTAAGCTTATTTCAGTACTGAACTTATTAATTTCTCATCAACTTCTTCGATTGAAATATCAGTAACAGCCTTACATAAAATCAATCTGATTTTTTCAGAAAGATTTTTCTTATCATTACGCATGATTTTAATCAGACGTTCACTAAAACCGCCGCCCTTTACAAAAGAAGGAACTGCTTCAGTTTCCCAGCCGTAAGCCTTAAGAATTGAAAAAATCTCATCGCGGAAGGCCATGAGACAGTAATCCATTTTATAGGCAAGTTCAACAGCTCGGCCAATACCCCAGGCAACAGCAGAACCATGAGTAATAGCACCAAGCCCTGCAACAGTCTCAAGTGCATGACCAAAAGTATGACCAAGATTTAATGTAGCGCGGATATTCTGCTCTGTAAGGTCCTGTTCAACAATAGTACCCTTTGCCTTTACACATTTATTGATTATAGTCATCAAAAGTTCAGGATCGCGGGCATTTATTTTGTCTGCCTGGTTTTTGAAGATATCATATAAATCTTTGTCAAAAAGAATTCCGGTCTTAAAAGCTTCTGCAAGACCAGAATTATACTGATTTTCAGGAAGATACTGTACGAATTCCGGGAAGTAGAAAAGCTTAGAAGCAGGGAAGAAGGTTCCAATGATGTTTTTATAATTGTCAAAATCACAGCCACTCTTACCACCTATAGAAGCATCAACCATAGCAAGAAGGGTAGTTGGTACAAACTGAACAGAAGCGCCTCTTTTATAAAGTGAAGCAGCAAAAGCCGTAATATCACAAATTACACCACCGCCTATACCAATAAAAATATCTTTACGTGTAAAATTGGCGTCAAAAGCAGCTCGAATAATAGTAAGAACACTATCAATTGTCTTATAAGGTTCACCAGAGCCAAGAATTAACAGGCAGTCTTTACCGCATACCCCATCATCAAATTTTGAAATAAAGGGCTTCATGCATTCCAGACTGGCAACTGTAGCATCAGTTACAAAAAAACGGCGTCGTTTTTCTTCAGCTTCTTTACCTTCAAAAAATAGGGCAGAAAGATCAGGTTTTCCAGAAATAAAATTGATTTCCGATTTATCGGTTCCAGCATGAAGAGCTTGATAAGAAATAGTGAATGTACTTTGACTCATAATGAGCCTATTTTAGTATTTTTTATCCATTTCGTTAAGTTCTTTTATGTTTTTTTCCAGACGTTCTATCTCGCGATTAAGCATTTTTTCGTAATTTAACTCTCCGCTTGCAATACGTTCTCGCTCATCTTCCCAATTCTGTCTCTGGGTAAGGAACATAAAGTTAAAAGAAGCCGCATTTGCCTTTTCCTGCCAGATTTTTGCTTCCTGCCAGTAATAAAGACCGGCTTTGTAGCAGGTAAGAGCCTTTTCCATATTGCGAAGATATTCGTCTTTCCAGGGGGCATCATAAAAATAGATACACTTTTTGTCATAAGTTCGGCCAAGTCTAAGGTGCTGTTCAATCAGCTTAAGATTAATATGCATCTGAAAGAGGTAACGGTATTTTTCCCATTCTTTTTCGGTTGTGATTTTAGCGTCGGTAAACTGAGGATTACAGAAATCAGCCTGAGCGGCCTTTTCGAGCCAGTAAATATTTTCAATGCAATCATCCGGATACTGCTGGTAATGCACATGATAAAGCTTATACCAGTCTTCCTTATATTTTACCATATAGGCAAAAGCTGGTGAGGTGTGAATCATAAAAATTGAGATTGCCAGAATGATGGAGAAAATACGCTTTTTCACGTTTTATTTATCGGAAAAATCTGAAAAATGTTTATGAAGAATATTTTATTAAACAGTTTTTTCTATAAATAAGATATATTTTACATTTAAAACTAAACCTTTTTTTTCAGATTCCGAAAATCAAGTAGATGTAAACAAAATGGACAGCGGCATATATTCGTTTGCTAACTGTCCCTCAGGAGGATACAACTGCCATGAATACTTTTTCTCGTTCAATTGACCTTTTACAGCGCGAGATGAATGTAGCAAACCTTCGTTATCAGGTAAGTGCAAATAATCTTGCCAACAGTGAAGTTCCAAACTTCAAAAGATCTACCGTTAATTTTGAAAGTGAACTAAAACGTGCCTTCGATTCAGAAGAAGCTGCAAAAAGTGCTTTTCATCTTTCAACAACCAATTCACGTCACATTCAGGTAAACGTACCTTACGATTACCGCGATGTAGAGCCACGCCGCGTTCTTGATTATACAAGTACTTCAAAGGCAAACGGAAATAACGTGGATGCAGAAACAGAAGCCAACAACATCCTCCAGATTCAGATGCAGTACCGCCTTCTCACCCAGCTCACAGACTTTGAGTTTGATCAGGTGAATACAGCTATGAAAAAGTAGCTGTTAGCAGTTAGTTGATAGTTATTAGCAAAGGAGGGGGAAGTCTCCCCCTCGCTCGCACTGCGTTGCTCGCTACCCCTTCCAGCGGGGACACCCCGCAACGCCCCGAATAAAAAATTGACTGGCATATACGCCTTCGTCAAGGCACGCTAAAGCTCAAGGCCTTGACAAAGTCGTTTGTCAGTTTTATAGGAGTATAAAACTGCCATGGGAATGTTCACAAGTATAAATATTGCAGCAACAGGAATGAGTGCAGAACGCCTCAGAAGTGATGTAATTTCAGATAATATTGCAAACGCAAGTACAACACGTACACAGGATGGCGGACCATTCAAAAAATCAACAGTAATAATGCGTCCGGTTTCAGATTCAAATCCGCAGTGGAGAACACCTTTTACACCTGCCAGCCTAGATAACGGCCCTGGAAAAGGCGTAAAGGTTCTTGAAATCACAAAAGATACTTCAGAAGGCCGGCTTGTTTATGACCCGACCCATCCGGATGCATATCAGAGTGGTCCTCACAAAGGTTATGTTGAGTATCCGAACGTAAACATTGTAAACGAAATGGTAGACCTCATTTCTGCTTCACGTGCTTACGAGGCAAATGCAACAGTAATCGACGGCGCAAAAGATATGTTCAGCGCTGCCCTCGAAATCGGCCGCTAATTAAGTGTCATCCCGAACTTGTTTCGGGATCTAATAAAATGAGATGCTGAAGCAAGTTCAGCATGACAAAGAACTTACTTACGTTCGTTAGTTTTTAGGTGTACAAAACTTCTTTGATGTTGTACAATAAAGTCAGAGGGGAATAAAAAATGAAAATTCAGGATTTCGGCACCTTACAGATGGTGCGTACAGATAAAGCTCATTTTGGTCAGGGAAAAATCCAGCCGCTTACACAGAATGCACCTGGAATGTCTCCAATTACAAGAGTACAGCGTACTGACCAGACAAGCGAAGCAGCTTCAATCCAGCCTGCAGGACAGTCAAAAACTTTTCAGACATATCTTCTTGATGCGCTTGAATCAGTAAATAATCAGCAGCTTGATGTTGCAAATGTGCAGCAAAAACTTATCACAGATCCTGATGAAGTAAATGTTTCAGACGTTACAATTGCAATGGCAAAAGCCCGCATGAGCCTCAACCTTGCACAGACTGTTATCGACAGACTGGTAAGCGGTTGGAACGAAATCACTACAACACGCTAAATTAATATCCGTAAATGACAAATATTCAGGAACAGATAGCTGCAGCCCTCATACAGCTGTCTGAAAAGTCATTAATTACAGAAGCAATCCTCGCAAAAAAAATACGCGACAATATTAAACTTAACGGAAAGAACAAAGCCGGCTTACCATTTCGTGATATTGAAGAAGCTGTTTTTTATATAGAAGAAAATAACAATCTGCATTACGCTCTGCATCTCAATTCTGCAAATGATATTCTTCTCAAGCAGGAAGAAAAAGCAAGTCCGCTAGATCCAGGTTCCCGCAAGCGCCGCCTTTCCAGCGAGAAATCTATGAGCATTCTTACAAGTGGTGATGTAAAATCAGCTTTATCTGGAAGTGCAACAGGTTCAAAACCCTACAAAAAACGTACTGATAAAAAACGTTTGAATGTAAATATAAATTATAATGAATACGAATGAAATCTTAATAGGTACAAGTGGTTATGATTACCCTGAATGGAAGGGTGTCTTTTATCCGCAGGACCTTAAGCGTAAAGATTTCCTCCAGTTTTATGCCGCTCACTTTAATGCACTTGAAGTAAACAATACTTTTTACAATATGCCTACAGCAGAAAGGCTTCTCTCTTTTAATGACCGTAGCAGCGGCCTGCTGAAATTCAGCATAAAAGCAAACCGCTTACTCACTCATGAAATTGACCGCAACTGGCAGGCCGCCGCCGCAGACTTTCTTGCCGCAGTTGCACCTCTCGCAGAAAAAGCCAGCCTCTGTGCCGTACTTTTTCAATTTCCACAAAGCTTTCATTACACGGACGAAAACAGAATCTATCTTGCAAAATTAATCAGCTTTTTTCAGGGGCTTCCTCTTGTAGTAGAGTTTCGTCATGTTGAGTGGATAAGAGAATCTGTTCTTTCTGGTCTCGAACAGCGTGAAACTAGTCTCTGCTTCTGCGATATGCCTCAGCTAAAAGCCTTACCGGACGGTAGAACAATAAAAGCTCCGTTTGTTGGCCCTATTGCTTACATCCGCCTGCACGGCCGCAACGCAGATGCCTGGTATTCAAATGAAAGCTTGCAAAATGCCGAAAACGGAAATGCTTCCAACGGTTCTTCCCGCTATACCTACGATTACAGCGATTCTGAACTGGCCGAATTTGTTCCGGTTATCCACAGTGCCCAAATCACAGGAAAAAAGCCCGTAATCTTTTTTAATAATCACCCGAACGGTAGCGGGGCGCGGAATGCTGGAAAACTTAAAGAGTTATTAAAATAATTGTCCGATTTATGCTGCCTGGCCTTACCAGCGTAATTACTTCGACTATTGTTGGAACTATTCTTGTAAAGATTTTTTATTGATTGCTTGAAGCTGCGAAATATGATATCTTGTTTCTATTCTAAATAACAAAGGAAATCACAATGAAACTCTGGGAAACTGGTGCAATTTACGAAAACGGAAAGATTAGCCCTGCCGCTGGCGCATCTGCTACAGGCAGCAAAAAAACTATCGCTTATTCAATTTTACAGAAGCATAATACAAGCGGTGACGAAAGCAAGCTTAAAATCAAGTTTGACAAAATCACTTCTCACGATATTACTTACGTTGGAATTATTCAGACTGCCCGTGCAAGCGGTCTTGAAAAATTTCCTATTCCTTATGTTTTGACTAACTGCCACAACTCACTTTGTGCTGTTGGTGGTACTATTAATGATGACGACCACATGTTCGGATTGACCTGTGCTCAGAAATACGGCGGAGTTTATGTTCCTCCACACCAGGCTGTAATTCACCAGTATGCCCGCGAAATGCTTGCAGAATGTGGGGCTATGATTCTTGGATCAGACTCTCATACACGTTACGGTGCCCTAGGAACTATGGCAATCGGTGAGGGCGGTGGAGAACTTGCTAAGCAGCTCCTGGGAAAAACTTATGATGTAAACTATCCTGGAGTTGTTGCAATTTATTTGACAGGTAGCCCAGTTCCTGGTGTTGGTCCTCAGGATGTTGCTCTTGCAATCATTAAAGAAGTTTTTGCAAGCGGATTTGTAAAAAATAAGGTTATGGAATTTATCGGTCCTGGCGTTGCCAACCTTTCTGCTGATTTCCGTATTGGTGTTGATGTAATGACTACAGAAACAACCTGTCTTTCTTCTATCTGGGAAACTGATGATAAGGTTGAAGAGTGGTATGCAATTCATGGCCGTGTTGGAGCTTATAAAGAATTGAAGCCTCAGAATGGCGCTTACTATGACGGCGCAATCGAAATTGATTTGAGTGAAATCCGCCCTATGATTGCCATGCCGTTCCATCCGTCTTGTGCTTATACAATTGAAGAAGTAAATAAAAATCTTGATGATGTTTTGACTGATGCAGAAAAGCGTGCAAAGGTAAGCTTTGGCGACAAGGTTGATTTTAATCTCCACAACAAGATTATTGACGGCAAGCTTTATGTAGATCAGGGTATTATTGCCGGTTGTGCAGGCGGTGGATTCGAAAACATCTGTGCTGCTGCTGATATTTTGAAGGGTAAGGATAGCGGAAATGGTAAGTTCGTATTGAGCGTTTATCCTGCTTCTATGCCTGTTTATATGGAACTTATGAAGAACGGTGCTTTTGGTGCTTTGATTGACGCAGGTGCTGTTGTTAAGACTGCCTTCTGTGGTCCTTGTTTTGGTGCGGGTGATACTCCTGCTAACGGCGCCTTCTCTATCCGTCACTCTACAAGAAACTTCCCTAACCGCGAAGGTTCAAAGATTCAGAACGGCCAGCTTTCAAGCGTTGCTCTTATGGATGCACGTTCTATCGCCGCAACAGCAGCAAACAAAGGCTTCCTTACAGCCGCAACAGAATTCGACACAGAGTTCAGCGGAAAAAAATATTTCTTTGATAAGGCAATTTACGAAAAACGCGTATACGATTCTAAGGGCGTAGCTCACCCTGAGGTTGAAATTCAGTTTGGTCCGAATATCAAAGACTGGCCTGCTATGAAGCCACTTTCAGACGACCTCTTGATTAAGATTGTTTCTGAGATTCACGACCCTGTAACTACAACTGATGAATTAATTCCTTCCGGAGAAACTTCATCCTTCCGTTCAAATCCACTAGGATTGGCTGAGTTCACTTTGAGCCGCCGCGACCCAGCTTACGTTGGCCGCGCTAAGGCTGTTCGCGATGGCAGTGACGAAGTGAAGGCAGAAGTTGCAGCAACAGAAGCCGCTCTTGCAAAGGTAAAGCCAGAGTTTAAGGACCGTGCAGCAGCCGCAGGACTTGGTTCATCAATTTTTGCAGTAAAACCAGGTGACGGATCGGCTCGTGAACAGGCTGCAAGCTGTCAGAAGGTACTTGGCGGCTGGGCAAACATTGCAAATGAATATGCTACAAAGCGTTACCGCTCAAACCTCATCAACTGGGGTATGCTTCCATTCCTTTACAAGGATGGCGACAAGAATCTTCCATTTGCAAACGGCGACTATGTATTTATCCCGGATGTAAAGAAGATGGTTAGCGAAAAGCTTCCGAGCTGCAAAGCATATGCAGTTAAGGCAGACGGAACTGTAAACGAGTTTGAACTGAGCACCGGCGACCTGACAGACGACGAGAGAAAGATTATTCTTGCGGGATGTTTGATAAATTACTATAGAGATTAAAATACACTGGTGGTTTCGATACGCCTTTCGGGCTACTCAACCACCAGGTGTACAATAAATACGGTGGTTGAGCTTGTCGAAACTACCGCAGAACACAGGAGAGTCATATGGTAGACTACACAGAAGGTTCAGGAAAACAGTATCACACAGGTGTTGGACCTGCCGACATTGGTAAGTACGTTATCATGCCGGGCGATCCGAAACGCTGCGAAAAAATTGCTGCACACTTTGACAATCCAAAGCTTGTTGCAGATGTTCGTGAATACACTACTTATACTGGTACTCTCGAAGGAGTTCCTGTAAGCGTTACCTCAACCGGAATCGGTGGACCTTCTGCCGCAATCGCCATAGACGAGCTTGCTAAATGCGGCGCCCACACCTTTATCCGTGTGGGAACCTGCGGTGGTATGCAGGAAGATGTCATGGGCGGCGATATCGTAATTGCTACCGGCGCCGTACGTATGGAAGGCACTTCCCGCGAGTTTGCTCCTATTGAATATCCAGCTGTCGCAAATCTCGACTGTGTAAACGCCCTTGTAGCAGCAGCTCGCGACCTCAGAGCACCTCACCATACAGGTGTTGTTCAGTGTAAAGATTCCTTTTTTGGTCAGCATGAGCCTGAGGTTATGCCGGTAAGCTATATGCTTGAAAACAAATGGCAGGCCTGGCTTCGCATGGGTTGCCTTGCCAGCGAAATGGAAAGTGCTGCTCTCTTTATTGCCGGCCAGTTCCTTCGTGTTCGCGTAGGTTCCTGCTTCCTTGTAGTTGCAAATCAGGAAAGAGCCAAAAAAGGTCTTCCTAATAAACAGGCTCATGATACAGAACTTGCAATTACAGTTGGAGTTGAAGCTCTCCGCCGTCTCATTATTCAGGACAAGAATAAATAGATTCCGAAACAAGTTCGGAATGACATTTACGTCATCCTGAACTGGAATGACATTTACGTCATCCTGAACTTGTTTCAGGATCTTAATTACAATAATGCTCCATATTTATGTGTCGCTCCACATTTATGTGGGACTTTTTTTTTTGCAAGTAGAATAAAATCATGTTATAATTAATAGGTATGAAGAAGAAAATCGCCGTACTTGCTTGTGGCTGGAGTACATACTTTCTTAAAAACTTTATAGAAGGTATGCAGAAGGCTGTTCAGGGAAAGAATACTGATATTTATTTGTTCAATACCTATAATTATACTGAGTATTCTGGCTTTCCTAATTACACAGGTGCGTCCATTTTTAATCTTATTCATTACGAAGATTTTGACGGTATTGTAATTCTTGCTGATTTAATTGGTAATCCCCGCATTCTTGAACGTGAAAGACTTAGAATTGTAAAATCGGGAAAACCTGCAATCAGTATTAATAGAAAAATGGAAGGTATCTGCTGTCTTCGTGTTGATAATTATTCTGGTGCATATGAAGTCATGAATCATCTTATTCATATGCATAATATCAAAGATATTGCTTATGTTGCTGGTAAAGAAACTTCTGTTGATATAAGTGAACGATATAAAGCTTACATTGCAGTTTTAAAAGATAATGAAATTCCTTTTAACGCTGAAAAAGTTTTCTCTATAGATTTTAGTGATTATCATTGTGCCTACAGATTTTTTAATGATTATGTAAAAAGCGGTAAAACACTTCCTCAGGCTTTTGCCTGTGCTAATGATTTGATAGCCCTTGCTTTACTAAAAGTTTGTAATGAAAATAAAATCTCTATACCGGAACAGTTGAAAATACTAGGCTTCGATGATATTCCGGAAGCAAAATGTACTTTTCCTTCTCTTACTACTGTTTATAATAATGCAGAAATTCTTGGTGCAGAAGTTGTAAATCGTCTTGAATTTGGAGTTAATCCTGCTCAAATATTAAAAGTAAAAAGTACACCTGTTTTACGTCAATCCTGCGGTTGTGCAAATACTAATACAAAGATGCTGTCACTTTTAACGCTTAGTCTTCTTGATGATTCCAGCAAAAAAGACGAATTTGATACTCAGATAGAAGTGCTTGGCGAAATATTTGCAGAAGCAGCAGATGTTTTTACTTTACTTACAAATATTGAAAATTATCTTGCAAAGTCTCATGTAATAGAAGGCGAGAATTTCTGTATATTCTTGAAATCTGACTGGACTTCAGTTCTTATTAATTCTGCTGAAAATCTTCCGCAAAACCTTAGTTATGGAAATCAGGTTCAGGCTATCTGTTCCATTCAGGATAATAAAAAGTATCTGCGCGAAATGATTACTACCCGCGATCTTATTCCTGCAAAAATGAAGAGTGAAGAAAGTTCAACCTTTATGTTCCTTCCAATTTATCATCACTCTTATGTTCACGGATATTATGTTTCAAAAAATAATCTTTCTATGATTAATAACCGCTACGGTTATATCTGGTCTCGTAATTTTGGTACAAGTATAGAACATTTCCGAAAGAAGAATATGTTCAAGCAGATGAGTCAGCAGTATCTGAAGCTTTCAACAAAAGATGCTCTTTCTGGAATGCTTAACCGCCAGGGACTTGAAAAACTTGCAAAACCATTCTATTCTCAGAATAAAAAAAATGGTCTTACAACGGTTCTCTTCTTTGTTGATATCAATAAAATGAAACATATTAACGACCAGTTTGGTCATTTGCATGGCGATCTGGCGGTAAAAACTGTTTCTGCTGCAGTTCTTGAAACTGTTCCACATAACTGGTTATGTATCCGCTATGGTGGAGATGAATTTCTTGTTGTTGGTAACAGTAAAAATTATAACGGCGAAGACTATTGTACTCAGATAAAAGAAAGACTTGCGGCAAAGACTTCGGTCATGCATCTTCCATATAATCTTTCTGCAAGTGTTGGAACTTACAGCGTGCCAGCGCATTCTGATCTAACACTTGAACAGGCTGTTGAAACTGTAGATAATATAATGTATGAACAGAAACAGGCCTTCCATAAAGAAGATGATAAGGCTGCTGCTGAACAGCATTAATAAAGGTTTGTAAAAAAGAGATTTGTAATAAAAGGATGGCAGCTTGAACGGTCATCGGAACTTGGTCAGATCAATATGGTTCTGTAAAAAACTCAACAGGTGCAAATATTTCTAAAGACTGGGCTTCAAAAGTTCTCATTCCCTTGAAATGACAATGGATGTAATGGATAAGAATTCTACAAAGTCTGGAATCTGGTTCTATGATGGAACAAATGAGTTCATACAATGGTATTTGACCTTTCAAAGTATCCTGAAAGACTTAATGATGTAAGACGAATCTCCATCTACAACAACAGTAGTGCAATCCTCATGAAGGAATCGCATATTTATGTTGATAATATCCGCTTAATAAAGTAGACTTTTTTCATTATGAAAATTGATTCTACTCAGCTTAAGTTCATTTTGGAACATACGCCTGCTTCACAAAATATTATGCTTGTGGGCAGGCATGGAATTGGTAAATCTCGTATTTTAGAAGACTTTTTTGCTGCCCGTGGTGAAAAAGTCGTTACTTTATTTTTAGGTCAGATGAGCGATCCTGGAGATTTGATAGGTCTTCCACATCTTGATGAATCAACTGGTCGTACAGAATTTATGCTGCCATACTGGTTTCCTGTAGATGGTAAACCGGTAGTTTTATTTCTTGATGAATTAAATCGTGCCCGTCCTGAGGTATTACAGACTGTTATGGATTTGACTTTGAACCGTAAACTTGCGGGTAAAAGTCTTCCTGATGGCAGCCGTATTATAAGTGCGGTAAATGGTGGTAGTGAATATCAGCTCACAGACCTGGATCCGGCTCTAGTAAGTCGTTTTAATATTTATGAATTTGCACCTAGTGTAGAAGACTGGATAAACTGGGCTAGAGAAGAAGAAATCGATTCCAGAATTATTTCCTTTATTGAAGAGAATCCTGAATTGCTGGATGGAGATGAAATCACAGGTGGGGAAAATCTTGAACGCAGTCCAGACCGCCGCAGCTGGGAAAGAACTTCTAAGATTATAGAAAAATTTCCAGAGCTTGGGCCGCTTCATCAGCCTATGGTTGCAGGAATTGTCGGTGACAGAGTGGCTGCTGAGTTTTTTCAGTTTGTGAATAATCATAAAATACCTTCTGTCAAGAACTTGCTTTGTGCAAATGATATTTCATCTTTTCTTCAGGATTTGAGTTTTACAGAATTTACCCAATTAAATGAAGCAATTTTCCGCTGGCTGGAATCTCAGTGTAAAAAGTCATCTGATATTAATATCGAAAATCTTATCTGCTATTTTGATTATCTTGGAGATAGTAATAAAAAAGAACTTCAAGCTCATTTTGCAAGTCTTGTTTCAGCAGAAAGATTTCCTTCCGCATTGAATTTTATTCTTGAGAAAGCTCCTGAGCTTTACAAAAAGATTTTAGATTTGAGTTCTGAACTCTAGGTTTTTATGACTTGCGAAAAACGTCTGAAAACTATCATAAAAAACTGGTTTATTTCTGAGCCTCTTTTATTCTCAATAATTACAACTCATCATCTCGTTATGAATGATGGACTGACTGTCGCATTGAGAACAGGCCGCATGTGTATAGAGTTTTCAAACCTTCTTTGCAGTGAGCTTTCCGATACAGAGCTTACAGATTTTTTGAAAATCGAAACATACAGAATCCTTTTGAAGCATCCTTATGCCCGTCAGCCATACAAGGCAAATCCAACAGCACTTCAGCTTGCAAGTGATGTTGTTATTGCAAAATTTTTTGTCCCGCCCAGCGGCATTGAAAGTGCAGGTATAGTATATCTAAAAAGTCAGGCCTGGCGTTTTTCTACCCTGGATTATCCGCTTGGTAAGCGCTGGTCAGATACAGATGAATTAAAATTCTTCCAGAGAAATCTTCAGATTGACCGCAATACGGGGCTTTTAAAGACTGTAGATGATTTAACTTTTGAACAGTGGTATAAATGGCTCTTGTTTTTGATCAGGGAAACTTCTGCGGGTGGTGGTGAGGCTAGTGGGGCTGGTGCTCTTTCTGATTATGATTTATCTGCTATCACTGAAAGTGCAGAACTCTGGCAGGAAGATGAAAGTGCTCAGAATCAAATTGATGACAAAATAAAAAAGGCAGAAATCGAAAATGGCTGGGGCGAAACCGGCGGAAATCTTGTGCGTACTTTGCAGGAACAGACGGACTTTTCTTTTGATTACCGCAGGGCTCTTACAAAATTCCGTGCAAATATTGTAAGCGTAAACCGTCGTCTCACACGAATGAAGCTCAGCCGCCGTTACGGTTTTTCCGCAATGGGGAGCCGCTACGAACGTAAAGCAGACATTTTAATTGCGGTAGATGTTAGCGGCTCAATCACTGACGAAAGTTTTACACGTTTTTATCACGCTATTAAAAACTTTTTCTTTTTGAAAATTATAGAAAATATAGATTTGATTTTCTTTGATGTAAATCTGAAAAATACAAGTCCGATAAAATTTTCTAAAGATCTGAAGCTTGCAGAAATACAAGGTCGTGGCGGAACAAATTTTCAACCACCTATAGATTATTTTCTGGAAAACCGCAGCCGATATTCGGGAATGATAATCTTCACTGATGGAGAAGGAGAAGTTCCAAAAATGACGGGTGGATCTGGCAATGCTTCTATTCTCTGGATTTTAGATTCTCGTCTTGCCTACGAAAAATCAAGATGGTGGATAGAAAGTCTGCCTGGGAACTTTGGTACATTTTTACCGTAAACAGGAGGAAATAGATGTCTTTACAAAAATATTCAGATACAGAAGCAGATTTCTGGAAAGAACATTTCGTACATCTTCAGCATAAAAATATGGTAAGGGCTAATGCACTGCCTCTGCATATGGCAGATTGTAAAGCTGAGTTCGAGGCCTTTACAGCCAGCCATCCTGATGCAAAAATATCCTGTGAATACTTTCCATCTTACTGTACTTTCGAAGTAACCCTTACTACAACAATCAAGCTTCGCCTTTTTATTCAGAACAACATAAAAGCAAGCCTCATGCAAAAGTGCGGACCTGAATACATAAAAATCTGCGATGCAAAATTTCCTTATAACCCTCTCCCTGAGATCTCCGAATTTCTGGCAGGACTCCCTAACTACCTTGCAGAACTCTCTCAATCCCTGGAAAAAAAATCCCGCTCTAACCGCCGTCAGAAGCTTGCCCAGGAGTTTATTAAAGCATACGCCAGCGCCCACCTCAAACAAGCCTTTACAATAACCCCCAACGAGGATGGCACCTTCAACCTGACTCTGCCTGCCAAAAGCATAAATATGCAAATCACAGAAGATGATTTTATGCAAAAAATCGCTGAACTGTAAAATAAATCCAGATATCTTGGCTTCCAGTCGTGATCCATAGGTCAAAAACGCGGAATAATCCGCTAGACGTTTTTTGGGGTATGGAAACCATATTAATGCCGCTCTCGCGGCATCCCCAAAAAAAGTCTTTTTGCCCTATGTCTCACTCCTTCGCGCCAAATTAACTGACTTAATAATCAAAAGATTGTTTGCATACTTGCATTTATATCACGACTGGGAGCCAAGTTTACAGCATATATTTAATAATCCCTTGCATATATTTGCATAAAATTGTATTATTTTCGTATATTTATGCATTTTAATGGTAAAGCTAAAAAATTGCTATGTCGCAATTTTTTTTAACGCTTTGCTATCGAACACCGCCCGCTCTGACTGGCGGGCTTACACAGGAGGCTATTATGGCAAAAGATAAAGTAGTTCTTGCTTATTCAGGTGGACTTGATACAACAGTAATCATTCCATGGCTTAAAGAGAATTATGACTACGATGTAATCGCAGTTTGTATCGACGTAGGACAGGGAGACGATTGGGAAGCAATCAAATCCCGTGCACTTAAAACAGGTGCAAGCGCATGTTACGTTGTAGATGCACGTCAGGAATATATTGAAGAATACATCTGGCCGGCACTTAAGGCTAATGCAGTTTACGAGGATGAATATCTTCTCGGTACTTCAACTGCACGTCCTCTTATCGGAAAAATCCTTGTAGAATATGCACGCCAGGAAAAGGCAGTTGCAATCTGTCACGGTGCTACAGGTAAGGGAAATGATCAGGTTCGCTTTGAGTTTGCAATTAAGGCATTTGCTCCAGATATCAAAGTAATTGCCGCATGGCGCGATGACAAATGGAATATGGACAGCCGCGAAGCAGAAATCAAATATCTTGAAGACCGCGGACTTGAAGTTCCAATGAAAAAAGACCAGTCTTACTCACGCGACGAGAACGTCTGGCATCTCAGCCACGAAGGTCTCGAACTCGAAAAAACAGAAAACGAGCCTAACTACAAGCATATGCTCAAAAATACAACTGTTCCGGAGGAAGCTCCAAACGACGGTGAATATGTAACCATCGACTTTGAAAAGGGTATTCCTGTAGGACTCAACGGCAAGAAGATGAACGCTCTTGACCTCTTAAACGAACTCAACGTTATCGGTGGTCGCAATGGTGTTGGTCTTGTTGATATTTGTGAAAACCGCTTTGTTGGTATGAAGAGCCGTGGTGTTTACGAAACACCGGGTGGAGCAATCCTTTACTTTGCTCACAGAATGATGGATCACATCTGTCTTGACCGCGAAACTTACCACTACAAGCAGCAGGTAAGCCTCCGCATGGCAGAGCTTATCTACGAAGGAAAGTGGTTCACAACTCTTATGGATTCCTGCATGGCCTTTATGGACAAGGCAGAAGAAACTGTAACTGGTTGGGCAAAGGTTAAGGTAGTGAAGGGTGCAATTCGTGGTGCAGGTTCTGGTTCTAAGTACAGCCTCTACAACGAATCAATCGCTTCATTCACAACCGGTGAGCTTTACAACCACAAGGATGCGCAGGGCTTCATTACACTTGCAGGACTTCCACTTAAAGTTCGCGCTATGATGGAACAGAAAAATGGCGAGGGACAAGCAATTGCTGAAAGCAAGAATTTGAAGAAGAGACCTACTGAGTAGCGTGGTTTCGATACGATGCTGCGCATCACTCAACCACCAGCGATAAAAGGGTGGTTGAGTAGCCCGAAGGGCGTATCGAAACTACCGTTTATCTTATTTCTTTTTCAAAATTATAATAGTAATATCATCCCTCTGCGGTTCATTACCAATGAAGGTAAGAATGTCACTTACGATGCAGTTTACCTGTGTCGTAAGTGGTCTGTCTGCATTTCTAAAAATCGATTTTAATAATCTGTCTTTTCCAAAATCTTCACCCTGTGCATTTGTCGCTTCGGTTGCACCATCTGTAAAGAATATTAATTCATCACCACGCTGCATTTCTACGGAATGGGTAACAAAGTTTGTCGGAATATCTGGTAAGCCGATTGCTCCAAAAGCGGTGTTGTCGTCTTCAATAAAATATGCTGAATCTTCTTTTGCACTGTAGAAAATAGGCATTGAGTGTCCGGCATTAACAAATTCAACTTTAGAATTATTCATTCGTGTAAGAATACCGGTAAGATAGTTTTCAATATTACCTTTTTCTGTAATATAACGAATATTGATACGGTCAATAATTGATTTGAGCTTATCACCCTGCCCATTATTAAATTCCTGGAAAATGATATTTTTAACAAGCATTGTAACGAGACCTGATGCAATACCATGTCCAGAAACATCAAAAATACCTATGCCGTTAAGTATATTCCCATTACTGTAAATATCAAGAAAGTCACCCGAAACACCTGCCATTGGTTTATTGTAGTATGAAATAGCCCAGTCATCATAAATAGTTTCATTATGCTTAAAGAAACCCTGCTGAACTATCTGTGCAAGCTGGAGTTCGTTTTCAATATTTTCCTTATATTCATGTTCACTTCGATGATGTAAATAATTGTCTTTTTCATTTGCCCAGCGCTTGAAGGAAAGGAAGTAAAGAATGAGAACAAAAATGACAGAATCCATTGAAATAAAAAAAGAATACTCTTTTGTAATACGGGTCATAAGTGCTACAGAAGCAACAGTGATTATAGGAGTAAATACAGCAGGTGATATATCAAAAAAAATTGGGAAATTTACAGTGACACATGCATAAACTACCATTGCACTAAAAGTATTCTTTTCATAAAACAAAATGAACATAGGATAAACCATCAGATATAAGAAAAGAAAATATGTTGGCAGCATTTTTATAAAAGATCGTACAAAGTTCATTTTTTTTAGCTTTGCAGAGGCGATGATACAAACAAAGCCAAATACAACATATTCACCAAAATAAATAAAACGGGGAATAGATTCTAGATAATGTCCTTTATTTAGAATAAGAAGAGAAGTCAAACCGAAAAATCCAAGAATGATAAGCATAATCTGGGCTTTAAACATAGTGGTCAGATTTCTTTCTGCCATAATCAGCTTACATTCTTCTGGAACCTGGTATTTTTTTTCAAGAAATTTATAAATCTTCCTATATATATTTTCTTTATTTTCTTTCATTTTAATTCCTGATGCCAAATCATATAATTTTACAATGTCATTCAGAATTTTCAACTTAATGATTGTAATAAATCACTTATATCAAATTTTTATTCTACATCAACCTTTTGAATTTTTGCGCCAAGTTTTTGAAGCTGGCCTACAAGGTCTTCGTATCCGCGTTCAATCTGATAAACATTACTGATACGGCTGGTTCCGTGAGCACACATAGCAGCAATTACCATAGCCATTCCTGCTCTGATATCAGGAGAAACAAGGTGATCACCGTGAAGCATGCTTGGACCACATACAACGGCACGGTGAGGGTCGCAGAGGGTAATTTTTGCGCCCATGGAAATCAGTTTATCTACAAAGAACATTCGGCTTTCGAACATTTTTTCAAAAATCAAAACTGTTCCGTTTACCTGTGTTGCAGTTACAGTCATAATTGATGTAAGGTCGGCAGGGAATCCTGGCCACGGCATGTCGTCGATTTTTGGAATTGCGTTTCCAAGGTCGTCGTTTACCTTAAGCTCCTGTGTGTTAGGAACTGTCAGTTCGTCGCCTTTTATGCTCCAGCTGATTCCAAGTTTTGCAAAGCTGTATTTGAGAGGGCGCATTTCTTCTGCGCGTACGCCTTTGATTGTGATCTTTCCTTTTGTAGCGGCTGCCATACCAATGTATGAGCCGATTTCAATATAATCAGGTCCGATTGTAAACTCACAGCCGTGAAGTTTTTTTACACCGGTAATGTGAAGAATATTACTTCCGATTCCTGTGATTTTTGCACCCATAGCAACCAGCATCTTACAGATATCCTGAACATGAGGTTCGCTTGCACAGTTCTGTAGAATTGTTTCGCCTTCAGAGAGGGCAGCGGCCATAACGGCATTTTCTGTAGCAGTTACAGATGCTTCATCAAGGAAGATATCTGCGCCAACGAGTTTAGTTGCAGAAAATTCAAAGCGTCCGTTTACATGTATGTTTGCTCCAAGTGCTTTTAGGGCAAGGAAGTGAGTGTCAACACGGCGGCGGCCTATAACGTCACCACCGGGAGGAGTCATCTGGCATTTTCCCTTGCTTGCAAGAAGAGGTCCCGCAAAAACGATGGAACCGCGAACCTTTTTTGTAAGGTCGCTTGGAAGCTCTGTAGTTTTTATTTGATCACACTGGATTTTCCAGTTGTGCTTGCTTAATTTTTCAACCTTTGCACCAAGAGATTTTAAGATTTCAAACATTACGTTTGTATCCTGAATCTCCGGGATGTTATGAAGGATAACCGGTTCGTCGGTCATAAGAGTTGCTGCAATACAAGGCAAGGCTGCGTTTTTGTTTCCGCTTGCTGTAACTGTCCCCTGAATAGGATATCCACCCTCAATTACATATTCGTACATTATTTCACCTTTTGAGTTAATAAGTTAATTAATACATCGGTAGCTTTTGCACACTGGTTTAGAGAAAGCCATTCATTTCTTGAATGAAACTCGTGGGCCCCGGTAAAGATGTTTGGAGTAGGAATTCCAAGCTCTGTAAGGCGGGAACCGTCTGTGCCGCCGCGAATAGGCTGTTTTCGAACCTGTACTCCCGAATCTTTGTAGGCTTTTTCAAGACGCTGCATGATTTGGGGATGCTGATCCAGTTTTTCTTTCATGTTAAGATACTGCTGCTTAAAGTTGAGTTCGTATGTTCCGCCAAACTTTGCAGTAATACTTTCTGCGGTGGCTTTTATGATTTCTTTTTCTTTTTCGATTTCTTCCATATTAAAGGAACGAAGCAACATTTCCACGCATGAGCTTTCGATTGTGCCGGAGATTTCCATTGGTGCAATGAAGCCCTGGTAGTTTTCTGTAGTTTCCGGAGCCATATCGTGTGGAAGTTCTGCTGTAAAAGCACTAGCCAGAGTAACTGCATTTACCATTCCGCCGGCTTTTGCGCTGCCAGTGTGACAAGCCTTGCCTGTAAACTTTACACAAGCGGCCCAGGCATTAAAGCATTCTGCTTCAAGTTCACCTTCGTCGCCGCCGTCTGCAGTAACTGCAAAATCAGCTTTAAGAATATTCAGTGGAACCTTGTCCATGCCATGACCTGTTTCTTCATCCGGAGAGAACATTACTTCAATAGGACCGTGTTTCAGGTTTTCATCTTCATAATGATTCATAAGATATTCAACTGCTGCCATGATTGCAGAAACTCCGGCTTTATCATCTGCACCGAGCAGGGTAGTGCCATCAGATTTTACGATTGTATCAGCATCTCCGGTTGGAGATTCTTCTGCAGAAAGCATAGAAATAACTGGCTTTACATTTTCGCCCGTAACTTCGTCCACGGTATCCATATGAGCCATGAGCAGAATTGTCGGATACTTTTTGCGTTCTTCCGGATCAATTATGTTTGAATCGATTTTAGCAACTACATAGCAGTAATCTGTAAGATAGACATTGCGGGTGCCAAGATTGCGTAGTTCCTTTACAAGAACTTTAGCAATGTCCCACTGGCGCTCCGTTGAAGGGAATACGCCTTGGTCTGCCGCCTTTCCATCACTTTCCGACCAGATTTTCACATATCTTGTAAACCGCTCCAAAAGACAGTTCATCTCATCTTGATTTCCATAAATATAATTCATAGCGGTATTATATTGAAAAGTTATCTAAAAAACAAATCTATTCCCCATTGAAAAAAAAGTAAAAAAAAATAAAAAAAACACAAAAAAACACACATGAGCACTTGACGAAAAGTTTAGAAAGATATATATTCATTTTCACCGTCGCAACACTAAGTTGCGGCTCAGCAAAA